>JAIXOJ010000104.1 GCA_027486835.1 Chitinophagaceae bacterium | reverse complement strand
TTCTTTTTATTTTAATATTGTGTTTTTTTTTTGATAATTAACTTGAATAACAAAAATTGAGGTTCTTTTTTTTTTGGGGGGGGGGGGATTTAGGGACAGAAGGGACTTTAGGGACAATTTAGAGAGATAGAGGGAGATTTGGACTTTGTGTGTAACGTCTTTACAAAAAAATGATTGTTCGAAAGTGATTAATTATTGGCAGGGAAATGATTGAACTTGGAGAGCAGTAAAACAAGTGTTAAAATATTTGCTGAATCAGCAATTTTTTATTGTTTTTATTTTCAAAAGTTGAATTTCCTTACTTTCTCTCTAATCTTAAAAATATCGTTATGTCTGAACAAGAAATTAAAAGAATTTATGGTTGCAAAGACGAGGTGATGCTTACTGTTTTGTCAGTAATTCTTGATAATGCTGCTGATGATGTGGCTATATTAATCAAGCGAAACCCCAACTGGACAATGGCTTTTATTGTTGCACTTAAAGCAAGAGTTAATGATGCTTTTATCAATGTATTAGGTATTGACCCCTTGAGCAACCAAAGGGACGCTACTGATGTCGTTTTGGAAATTCAAGATGAAGTATTGTCCTTGCTACGTTCATTTAAATTGTTTTTGAACCCAGTTTTTGGTGAAAATATAGATCGTAAAGAGGAGGTGTTGAACAAACTTGGGTTTACGAAATTCTTTCCAAAAGCTAATAAGAAAAATATACCTGCCTTGGTAGAATTATTGTACCAATTTCAGCGTAGTATGATGGATGCAGATTTGAAAGCAGAAATTACTGCTTCTAAAGATATTAGCGTTGATGACATAACTAATATTACCAAGATTGCAGATGATTTGAAACAAAAAAATGTGACCCAAAAATCGTTGCAAAGTTCTGTTCCTGCTGTAACCGCAGATGGTATATTGACTTTGAATAAATTATACACGGCAGTGAATACGAATTTTGCTAAACTGGTGGTTAACTTTTTTAAAATGGAGAAACCAGCGAGGGCGAATGCCTATCGATTTAATGTAATTAAAAAATTGATCCAACCCGTTAAAACTAAGAAGAATAAGGGTGGCGACCCACCTGCAACCGGATTATAGAGGTTTGACGTATTTTGATTTAATGAACCACAGTGATTTTGAGATTACTGTGGTTTTTTTTTGCGCAAAAGAGTATCCCTTTTTATTATGGGATAAAAAAATCAAAAACTCCATACAAGTTATTCTTTTAATCTGTTGTATGTATATTTTGTGCATTAAAAATTGCTTAAACATGGAGTAATGTAGTTTTAAAGCCGTTGATTACAATATCCCCATAAACTATAATTTATATCAAATGGATAATACAAACAATTTCCCATCTTAATTCTATAAGACTACTATTCTTGACCTTATTTTATTGATTTAATTTTTTAAAAAATCGCTTCTTAAATACTGTTTTATTTACATTCCAATTGTACTATCGTTTTAATCATTTTCTGATTTCTAACTGTAGCGATTATCCCATGCGTACTATTTTCATCGTTTTCTGGTGTGCAGTTAATCATAGAATGCGCTAACTCATTGTGTTTATTTTTTTGACAATTCTACCTTTTGGCAGTTCGATGGATTTGGTTCGATATAATCATTAATAAGTTGGTATTCTGCTTTGTCTCGAACGATCAGGTAGTAAATACAGGATTGCCCTCATGGAAATTTGCAGTTTTAGTAAACGCAGTTTTATACGACCGAAATATTAAAGTAATGGAATTGAGAATTTGGGATGTTTTTTATTTCTCAGGTACTGAAGATTCCAAAAAAGAAATGAAATATTGAAGAATGCTTTGCCCTGTCAAACATTGATGGCTATGTTTCAATAAATGCTTTTCGATTTTGCAAGTGGAGGAAGCACATTTTATACTGAGTTTCTGCGTTTCAAAAAGAGAGGGGGCTTCAAACTTTGTGAGAAGGCTTCAAAAAATGGTTTTTGGTTTCAAAAAATGGTTTTTGATTTCAAAATTGGAGGGGGAGCTTTAAAAACTGGTTTTTGCGTTTAAAAAATCGTTTTTGGGGCTTTAAACATTGATTTTTTGATTTTAAAAGTGGTGAAAGGGCTTTAAAATTAGTTTTTCGCGTTTCAATTTTTGTGAGAGGGCTTCAAAATTGGATTTCTTTTCAAACTTTGTTTTCACTTCAATAATTGCTTTGCTAGCAAAGTTTGTTTTCATTTTAAACTTTGCTTTTCCTTCAGAATTGACGTGTGTTTAATAATTTTTTGCTGCTATTAAATTAACCTCACCCCTACCCCCCTCTCCGAGGGAGAGGGAACTGGAATTATTGACTGGAACGCTTTACTGGTATGCATTTCGATGAACTTTTTCGCTATTAAAAAAATGGTTAAGCCATTAGTTCTTTGGTTGGGGGTTGCTTTTTGTTTTTGAAGCGGCGGCCTTTCCAAATGAAGAAGCCGGTGATTGGGAGGCTTGCGACGATGAGGGCTGCTATGAAGAGGAGTAGCCTTCCAGGGAGGCCGGCGATGGTGCCTGTGTGTATGTCGTAATTCATTTTTAGTAGTTTTTCTGCGGGTGTGGCGTCTTGGTATTTTCCCAGGAAGGGGGTGGAAAGTTCTTGTCCTGAGTAGGGATTGAAGAAACGGTTACTGGCTTGATAGAGGGTTTGTGGACTTGGATTGGTGCGGATGAAGAGGGCGGCGTTGGCTTCTTCTGGGATGTCAACCCTTACATAGGCTGGGCGTGGTTGGGCGTTGAGTAATTGGGCTACTATACTGTCGGCAATGTGGGCAGTATTGGCTGTGGTATCTATGGTTTGCACGGTGGGTTCTTCGGTGTCGGGTTTGGCATGTCCACCGCTGCTGAGCCAATAAACGCCATTGCCAATGCTATCGAACCCCCAAACTAGACCTGTGAGTACAGTGCAGAGGATGATGGGTGTGGCATAGAAGCCTAGCACTTGGTGGAGGGTGTAGTTGAGCCGCTTGGGGGATACCTTCCAACGAATGAAAAAACTGCTTTTGTATTTGCCTTTTTTATTGGGCCACCAAAGGATGATGCCCGAAATGAGGAGTACTAAAAAGACGAGGGAGGCATAGTCAACAAGGGGTGTGCCGAAGTCTTCGGGTAGCCAAAGGCGGGTGTGACCGTCGAGGATGCTGGTGAAAAAATCGGAGTCGTGGTTATGGATGTGGTTGATTTGGGCAGTGTAGGGGTTTACATAAACGATATATCGGGGCGTTGTGTCAATGGCGAAAAATGTGATGGCGGCGGCTTTATTGGATGTATACCATTCGATTTTATCGGCAGGGCGACCCTGCATTGCGGCTTGGGCACTTGCTTTTATTTGACTGAGGGGTAGGTAGGACTGTGGTTGTGGCTGCACAAATCGGAAGGGCTGTGTGGCATCTTGTATTTCTGGTGCGAAACAATAGATGGCTCCGGTAAGGGCTATTACCATGACGATGGTACCGCTTGCTAGGCCGAGCCATAAGTGTAGCCAATGAATGATTTTTTTGGGGGTGAAGCGAGGCATGAATAGTGGTTAGTGGTTAGTGATTAGTGATTAGTGGTTAATGATTAGTGATTAGTGGTTAGTGATTAGTGGTTTGTGATTAGTGATTAGTGGTTAGTGGTTAGTGGTTAAATAAAAATTGTTTTTGTATTTGGGGGATTATTCTTTTGAAGGAATTTCTGTTAATTAATTTTCAAAATAATTGTGTTAGGTACTGGGGTATAATACATGGTTGATCTTCTTTTAAGTTCAGTATTTTATAATTAGTTTTCAGCAATTTTATCTATTCGTGTTCACCCTTTTTAGGTTTGTTAGGAAATTCAAAAGGGTAATTTCCAATTTCCCTCTGCCTTTTCACTAACCTCACTCGAAACCACGATACAAAAGAACTATAATATACACACCCATCTTGAAGCTACATATATATGACCTTTGTGTTTTCTATTGGCTAACACCTATGGCTAATGATACTTAACCCTTTTTGGCTTTTGCTTTAGGTACATATCGTATCATTAAAGGAAAGCGAAGAATATTCGTGCCCCAATTTTGATGTGCGTATAGAAAAAAAAGGCTGACCATTGTTGGTACAAATGGGCAGCCGTAAGGAATGTTTATGGTGAAATGACAGCGTATGCTGTGTTATAGATATTTAGGTCTATTCTAATAAAAAATTAACCCCAAAGATTTGCTGGATATGCTCCGCTCGCTACTAGGGCGTTTACACTTTCTTTTACTCCTGCAGCATCTTCTTTGTAAGTAACTCCAAACCATTTTGCATCGGTACCAATTACTTCTACGCTACCAAGACCATCTTTAATGAATTGGTCAGCAGTTTTGGGGATGTAAAATTCTGATTTGGGTACGCTAATTTGTTTGTCTAAAAATTGACCAAACAATTTTTCTGCATAAGGGATGAAACTTGAACCGAAGCAATAGAAATTCATGCTCACTTTGGTGTCTGGTGCAAGAACGGTGGTTGCGCCTTCTTCTTCAAAAACAATTGTTTCGTCTTTCTTATAAATATTGGTGCGCTCATCGATACCTACTAAGTTGCCATTTTCGTCGATATTGCAAACACCACGGCTAACACTTCCGTTTTCGCTGAGGGTGTTTACTAGGCTGTAACCAATTAATGCATAAAGGTTGTCTGCCACTTTGGTATTGATGAATTCTGCGGCTTTTACAAAACCATCTTTACCATAAAAATCATCTGCATTGATTACTGCGAAAGGTTCTGATAAAACATCTTTACAACACAAAAGTGCGTGTGCGGTACCCCAAGGTTTGGTTCTGTCAGCAGGAATTGTTCTGTCGCCTACAAAAGATTCTAGCTTTTGGTAAACATACTCGGCTTTGATTTTACCAGCTAATTTAGGTTCAAATGTTTGTTTGAACGATTCGGCAAAATCTTCCCTGATAATAAATACTACTCTACCAAAACCTGCTTCAATTGCATCGTAGATGGAATAATCCATAATGGTTTCGCCATTAGGGCCAAATCCTTCTACTTGTTTCATACCTCCATAACGGCTAGCCATACCTGCGGCTAAAATCACTAAAGTTGGTTGCATTTTAATTCTATTATTTTGTGCAAAAAACAAGTATTTTATATTTCAAAACAAATAAATAATTACCCTATATGGATTTGCCTATCATGGAAAAGGAAAAAGTGCATGTTGAAAACATCTCATTTACGTATGAAAACCATTTGCTGGAAGCAGGTGTTTTGCGTCTAGACAAGATACATGAGGAGATAAGCGGAAATAAGTTTTTCAAATTATTGCGGCATTTTGACCTCATTCAAGCTGGGTGTGTGCGGAAAATTGCCAGTTTCGGGGGTGCTTATTCCAACCATATTGCCGCTTTGGCTGCTGCTTGTAACGCTTTGGGGTTAGAGAGTGTTGGTATCATTAGGGGCGATGCGTCTGCACCAATGAGTCATACATTGAAGCAAGCTAAACGCTATGGTATGGTGCTGGAATTTGTATCTAGGCAGGAATACCAGAATAAAGCCCAACTTACGAGTGCTTTTGAATTGAAAGGATACTATGTTATTCCTGAAGGAGGCTTTGGTTTGCTTGGAGCGTCGGGGGTACAGATGATGTATGATTGGATTGATGATTCCTACACAGACTTGGTGTGTGCTGTGGGTACTGGCACCACAATGGCTGGCTTAGTAAAAGGGGCTAAACCCCATCAACGGGTGTGGGGTGTAAGCGTTTTAAAAGGATATGAATCATTGACAACAGAAATGGAAAGTATGCTTACACTGGATGAACTTGGGCGCACTTATACGATAGCGCATGATTACCATTTTGGGGGGTATGCCAAATACAGTAAAACAATGCTGGACTTTATGAATCAGGTATATACCCAATGTCAGTTGCCAACTGATTTTGTTTATACAGCAAAAATGCTTTTTGCAACATGGGATATGCATCGGAAGGGTCTATTTGATGAACAAGCAAAGATTTTGTTGGTACACACGGGTGGATTGCAAGGGAATAAATCTTTAGCTGAACATGCTTTGCTATTTTGAGTGGCGATAAAGGTATTTTTTTTGGGGGGGGCGATTATTTACTTACTCTATTAGCTAAATGTAAGTGACAAACCAACAGAAACATTTCACTTTGGCCAGTATTATCTTCGCCCGATGAATTGTACATACCATTTTGCAGAGATTGATGCAATTGTCCAACAGCTTTGGGAGGAGGGGAAATCTCATAAAATATGGGCGTTTCACGCAACGATGGGTAGTGGAAAGACAACCTTGATTCATGCTTTGTGTAGATTTTGGGGTGTGAAAGATGCGGTAAGTAGCCCTACCTATGGCATCATCAATGTTTATGCAAGCCCAACTAATGGCTCCATCGCGCACATGGACTGGTATCGACTTAAGGATGAAGAAGAAGCAATAATGGCTGGCGTAGAAGATACTATATTGAGTGGGAATAGGTGCTTGATAGAATGGCCAGAAAATGCACAAGGATTATTGGAGGGCATTGCATGTTTCCATCTATATATAGATATTGTGAATCAAGAGGTACGAAAAATCAATACGAAGCAAGGTTGATTTTGGATGAAGCATTGGCTCTGAGTAAGCCGCAAAAAAAATAGACTTAGCGCAAAAACCTTTCACTTTGAGTGTAGTTTAATGAATAAAACCAATGCTTGAAAAGTCTTAAACGGATTAAGTGCGCCCCTTTAAGCAGGAAACCAATAATTTTAGCCCTTTATCACCATTACAGAATCATCGTACAATAGTTTTAAAAAGAATGGCTACCACAAAACCCCTTATTACAACAGCATTTAACTACGAAACTTTAGAAGAGACCCTAGACATAAAACCACAGGGAGCAAAACTAGATATAGGCATTCCGAAAGAATTTGCCTTTCAAGAAAATAGGGTTACGCTTTCGCCCGATGCAGTGGGTGTGTTGGTGAATAATGGTCATCACGTAAGCATTGAACACAATGCTGGGCTAGGAAGCCATTATTCTGACAAGGAATATTCAGATGCAGGTGCTACTATTCTTTATGATAAAGCAGCCGTTTATAAAGCCCCTATTCTACTGAAATCAGCACCAGTGGTAGAGGACGATATGGGTTTACTTCAAATGAACCAAACCATCATCTCCCCCATCCATCATTCCGCTTTAAAGCAGAGTATTATACATGCTATGATGGAGAAAAAAATAACTGCTTTAAGTTTTGAAAACCTGAAAGACGATTTTGGGAGTTATCCTATTGTGAGAAGCATGAGCGAGATTGCTGGTAGCGCATTGATGTTGATAGCCGGACAGTACCTCAGCAGTTTCAACAAAGGGAAAGGGGTTTTATTAGGTAGTATAAGTGGCATTCCACCTACAAAAGTTGTAATAGTAGGTGCAGGAATTGTGGGAGAAACGGCCACCCGAAATGCTTTGGCTCTAGGGGCATCGGTAAAAGTTTTTGACAATAACGTTTATCGGTTGAAAGAATTGCAAAACAATCTGGGTCAGCGTGTATGGACTAGTGTACTTGAACCAAAAATACTTGCCAAACAACTTAAAACCTGCGAAGTAGCGATAGGTGCTTTAAGTAATGAATACGGAAGGGCCCCTGTAGTTGTTTCCGAGGAAATGGTTGCAGCGATGCGTCCTGGTAGTATTATTCTTGATGTAGCCATAGATCGTGGCGGGTGCTTTGAAACAAGCCGGTTAACCAGCCATGAAAATCCAACATTCATCAAACATGATGTAATTCATTATTGCGTACCGAACATACCGAGTGGATTTGCCAGAACTGCGAGTCAAGCAATAAGTAATGTGCTGATGCCTTTGCTGCTAAAAATTAGCGAAGAAAGAGGTTTGGAAGAAATGGTATGGCATAACCTGAATTTAAGAGAGGGGATTTATATTTTCAAGGGGGCACTTACTGATTTTTATATCAGTCAGAAATTTGACTTAAAGTACACTGATTTGAATTTATTAATTGCGAGCAGAAGGTAATTATTCCACTGGGATTGATTTGGGGGATTGATTCTCTGGCTTCTGTTTATTAATCAAACTTTTATTTTTTTTTCTGGTGCCGTAAGCTTCTACAGAATCTATTAACACCTTCATTTCTAAAGGGTGCATCTGGTAATAATGATAGGTATAATAAAACTGCTCTTTTGTGGTTTTATGTTCCTTAAATATCCTTTGATAGAATTCTTGTTTGCTTGGTTTCTTTTTTTTAATCGTGTCCTGATTGGCTGTTTGCTGAAATAGATAGTCGGCATTTAATATTTCCCAAAATATGGGCTTGTATTCTTGGATTGAAAGCACTGATTTGTCTTTATTGCAACTACTGCAAAAACACATAATCAAAACACAAAAAAAAAGTATTGTACGGAAGCAATTCATTATTTAATCTCGTCTTTATACCGTTGACCGCTTGATACATCCAATTTGCTCAATAAATCAATAGCTCTTGACTTTATGTCTGGTGGGGTTTGCTTAAAAACCCCAATTAATTCGTTGGTTTTGCTTTGCATAAAAAACTGAACAATGGCACTGTTGGGATTCTCCACATTCAGTGTTTGTAATTGAACTAAGGATTGCAAAATTGTTTTTCTCGCCTCCGCATCATTAGCATATAATTTATCGAGGCCGGTTCTATGATACTGGTATATAACATCATGGATGGTGTTATACTTATTGTCAGTAAGGTTGTTGCAGAGCCAATACCTGTTTCGGAGACCATCAAACAATCTCCATCCATTAATATTAGTAGATTCTGGAGCGTTGTTTACAATATTTAAGGCTTTTTGAAAATATTTTTCACCACCCTTTATTTGATAAGAATCATAATCCAAGCCCAAAATGAGATAGGTATAATACGCAAAACATGCAGATAAATTACCGATCATGGGGTCTGAACCTTGTACCCGTGTTTCATTAAATTCTATGGGTTGGTATTCTATGTATTTAAAGGCAATCTCCGCGTCCTGAAAATTAATTAAAGCAGATTGGTATGTAGAACTATGAACAGGTCTTCCAGCTTGCACAATCAAAGAAGCTTTGTACACGTTTTTTTCAACTATACTTTCAATATTTAGTAGAAAACTGCAAACTATTTTTTCATTTTGTTTGAAAGTTTCGCTTGTCCATTTTCTATTGTTCAAAAAATTGTTTAGTTGATTTTGAAGGGTAATAAATACTTTTTTATCAACGGTACTGTTAACCCTATTCGCATTCACGGTTACTTTAGCCAATAACTCTTGCCCAAATCCAGAGAGGGTAATAAAGGACGAAACAAAGAGCAATAATAGTTTACTAGGCAATTTATTCATTGTTTAGATTTAAATGGATAAATGAAATGATATCAATGGCAACCTCAGTCTTAGATTTTAGCTCAAAATTGTGGATGCTACCAGATTTGTGCAAAATAGTAATCTTATTTGTATCAAACCCAAAACCAGCTTCCTTATCCTTTAATGTATTTAATACGATGCAGTCTGCATTCTTACGAGATAATTTAGCTTGCGCATTTTCAAGTTCATTGTTGGTTTCAAGGGCAAAACCCATCAAAAATTGATTATTCCTTTTGATTAAACCCAATTCAAACAAGATATCCTTTGTTTTAGTGAGTTCGATATTCCAAGAATCCTCTTTTTTCTTTACTTTATCAGATGATACAAAAATTGGTGTGTAATCAGCAACAGCAGCACTCATAATTCCCACATCGATACTTGAGAATCTAGCCATACAGACATCAAACATTTCTTTTGCAGAAACAACATCGATTCTTTCAATTTCAGCAAAACTAGTTGACTGATTGGTGGGTCCAGTAACCAAAGTAACATTTGCGCCTTCCATAAAAGCAGCATCAGCAAGTGCAAAACCCATTTTTCCAGATGAATGGTTTCCAATAAATCTAACCGGATCAAGAGCTTCATACGTAGGCCCGGCAGTAATGAGTACATTTAACCCAGACAAATTTGAACCTCGAAAAACTTTGGATTTTAAAAAATCAATAATTTCCTCTGGTTCGGCCATGCGTCCTTCGCCAAATAATCCACTTGCCAACTCGCCACTATTTACATTAATTACATAGTTACCAAACTGTTTTACTATATCAATATTTCGTTTAGTAGCTGGGTGTAACCACATATCTTCATCCATGGCAGGTGAAAGCACAATAGGGCACGTGGCAGATAAATAAGTTGCCAACAACAAATTATCACAGAGACCATTTGCCAATTTAGCAAGCGTGTTACAACTAAGTGGAGCAATTAAAAAAACATCTGCCCAACGCCCCAATTCAACATGATTAGCCCATTGGTTATCTGTTGCCAAAGCGGAAAAAACTTCATTTTTTGAAAGAGTAGATAGTACTAATGGAGACACGAACTCCTTCGCAGCAATCGTGAGCAAAACTTTTACTTCACACCCATCCTTAATTAAATACCGAGTGAGTAGTATCGCTTTGTACGCCGCAATACTTCCAGTAATCCCAAGTAAGATTTTTTTTCCTTTCAGCATAATTATTAAGATAACAAAAAACGACAGTAATTATACTGTCGTTTCTATACACATTAATTTTACTAAATCATTATCTGAATAAATCTAGATCAGATTTTCTGTAGTAAATTCTGTCCTCAATCAATTCATAGGTAGCAAGTATAGCTGGGTTGGGCATTTGCTCATAAATTTTTGAGACCTCAATCTGCTCCTTATTTTCATGAACTTCCTCTAAACTATCTGCATGGTTTGCAAATTCTTCTAACCTATTATGAAGCTCCTCCCTCAATGTTATGTTAATTTGATTAGCCCTTCTAGCTGTAATAACAATAGACTCATACAAATTCCCAGTTTTAGCCTTAATATCAATTAGACTTTTTGTTTCAACAACTGCGGGGATACTATTAACATTGAAAGCCTTCTTTGACTTGCTCATCGTTTTATACTTTTTAAATTATTGTTAGCTAAAGATTTATATTCATTAACACTATTTAATAATTTGCTCTCTGGAAAACGTTCCTTGAAATCAGAACATTCTGAAAGCACTTTATCAAACCGTTCCTTTTGTTTTTCCTCAAAACTTAACTCTGCATATTTATAATATGCTTTTATTGCATAGAGTTTATAAGCTTCACCACTTTTTGTATCGGGATAATTTTCTAATAATGTAGTGAAGGATATTGCAGCAGCTCGGTGAAATCCTAAATTGTAGTATAGCTCTGCCGCTTTAAAATCTTTGATCTCTAGCTTCTCTCTACATTGGTCAATTAAACTATTAGCTTCTTTTACTCGAGAGGAAGTAGGATGTGTATTAATAAATGCTTGTAACAGACCAGCAGCCTTGCTAGTATTTGTTTGATCTAAATCAATTTTGGGGGATTGCTTAAAATAAACAAAGGCACGCATGTATTCACATTCCTCGGTTCTATTACTGGATGGAAATGTTTCTGTAAATGTTTTGAACAAGTTTTCAGCATTTACATAATCACCTTGATAGTAATAGCTATATGCTAATTTGTAAAAGAGTTCCTCGTATTTTGAGGTACCTTTTATAAATGGTATCAATTCCTCATAAAGCTGTTGAGCGAAAATGTATCTCTTTGATGCAAAATATTCTTCCGCCTTTAGAAACTTGTAATCAGCATCCTTACTCTTCTGAATCTTTGTAAATTTAGACGAACATGCAAACAAACCCAAAGAAACAATTATACAAAATAAGATTCTCAACATATTATTTATTGGAGCAAAGATGAACTATCTATCAGTTCTGCAAGCAAGTAAGTTTTTTTTAACAGAATTTTTCCAATCGCTTATGAATACAATAAAAGGGCTGTTTCAAAAAATGAAACAGCCCTCGGAATAATTAAGAAAAAGTCTATTTTTTAGATTTCAAACTTGGATGTGGTGCTGGAACTGAATTAGGACCATCTTCGGTAGTAGGTTGGAAATCAACAGTGCTTGAATCACCATCTTGACCATATACGAAGATGATTCTTTTTTCTGCAATTCCTAACCTATCAACCAAATACTTGATAACAGCACTAACCTTTTCATAACTTAATTGCTGTGCAGTTTTATTGTTAGAACCATAACCAATAACTTTTACCTTACAAGTAGGGCTACCTTTCAACTGAGAAGCAATAGACGCTAAGATTGCTTCTGCTTCCTTAGAAATTTTATTACCAGCTTTAAATTGTACACTTGGAAGATTTGCAATTCCGCAATCACCTTCTGGACGATTACCACAACATGTACCAATTTTCTTTTCTAATTCAGCAATCCTTTTTTCTAGAACAGAAACAGCAGCATCTGGATCTTTACATTTTCCAATACCGTCAGAGTTTACTGGAAAACATCTTGATGGTGTAAGCAATTCCTTGTCTTTGAAATCAGGAACACCATCACCGTCTGTATCTTTTGAAACACCTCTAGAGTCTGTTGGTACTCCTGCAGGAGTATTTGGCTCTAGGTCAAATTGATCAGGAATACCATCACCGTCTGCATCTGGCAATGTTACTTTTTTAGCCTTACCATGAGATGGCTCATTTAGTTCACTGTAAACATAGTTATTAGGGTTAATCCACCAAAGAGGTTCTGTGGATTTCTTCTGTGCAAAAGAGACATTAGAAAATACTAAAGCAGACAATATAAGTGTGTAAAGTAATTTACTTTTCATCATACAAAAAAATTTAGAGTTTAAAAGATTGTTTATTTCATCAAGTTGTAGTTCAACTTAATAGCAGTAAAATAATAAGTGTCTCTCCCCGTTCTTATTATTGTATTTCTGTACCCATCAAGATAGTCGAAGTTACCAAATGGCTGGGTTATTCTCTCTTCTATACCAATATTAAACTTGCTATTTATTTTATAAGCGAAACCAACACCATAACTGTATCCAAGAAGCCAAGCGGTTTTGTTACCCTTATTAGGAACTACTAAATCATTCCTCATATAGTTGTAAAGCCAATGAAATTGGTTATCAATTGGGCTTTTAATTTTTACTTTTGAGCTGATTATGTTAAGACCAGCTAAAACATAAATGTTTGCTTTCGGATCACCTCTATAATTCGAAAAGGTGTTTACTGAAGCTATTAAATCAAATATGCCGCTGTGTGTTTGATTCTGGTAATCATAATTTACAAAATTTCCTCCGCCAAATGCACTGTAGTCGTATTTACTACCAACTCCATTACTATAAGCCCCTAAATAACCTAACCTATATGAGAATATATTGTTGATTGCTTTCCTTAGAGTGATAGAACCACCAAATCCAGATTTCACACCCACATCCCCTTTAATAAAGGAAAGACCACCACCTAAACTTAATTCCCAAGCATTTCGCGGCTTTACAGGAAAAGGATTTTTATTAGATGCAAAATCATTAAACTGAGATTCATCTTTTTCACTAACTACTGCTTTGTCATTCCAGTCCCATAATTTAGACTGTGCTTTGCTAGCTAATCCTGAAGCTAGGAGCATCACTAAAAAAAACGTGTACTTTTTGTTTACCATAATTATCGTTTAAAATTTGAATTGATAAATACTTATCGAAACGGGTCAAAAATATAGATTCGTACTGAAATACCAAATTTTTATCCAACATTTATAATTATGACAATCTGCTGTTGAAAAATGCTGCATAGCCCCAACTATAATTTTGGAAAGCTATATTGCATCCGTTATTATGAATCTGGCAAGGAAAATATTATCGAAGGAGTTAGTGGAGTTCGAGCATCATTTTAGAGATGCCGTTAGAAGCCGGGTTGCGCTTCTTGACAGAATAATGGAATATATTGTAAAGCGAAAAGGAAAACAAATAAGACCCATGTTTGTGCTTTTATCTGCTCGACTTGGTGGTGAAATTTCGGAATCTAGCTATAGAGCCGCATCATTAGTAGAGCTTTTGCATACTGCAACGCTTGTTCATGATGACGTTGTAGATGAAGCTGATGAAAGAAGAGGTTTTTTCAGTATAAATGCGCTTTGGAAAAACAAAATAGCCGTTTTAGTGGGAGATTACTTGCTATCAAAAGGATTGCTATTGTCCCTCTCATACAAAGATCATCAGATACTACAAATTTTATCCGAAGCCGTAAAACTGATGAGCGAAGGTGAACTTCTTCAAATAGAAAAGGCAAGAAAATTGAATTTAGTTGAGGAGGTTTATTATGAAATAATTAACGGAAAAACAGCCTCTCTTTTAGCATCTGCTTGCGCTGCGGGTGCTTGCAGCACATTTGAAGACCCCAAAAAAATAGAAATGATGCGCCTATTTGGGGAAAAAGTAGGGATGGCATTTCAAATTAAAGATGACTTATTTGACTATGGAAATTCTGATATTGGAAAACCTACAGGCAATGACATCAAAGAAAAAAAACTCACACTTCCCTTAATCTATACCCTCAATTCTTGCGATGCAGCTACAAAAAAGAAAATAATCTACATCATAAAAAATGAGAACACCGACAAGGAGAGTGTAGCATACGTTATTAGTCAAGTGAAGGCAACCGGAGGAATAGAATATGCTACTACTAAAATGTTTGACTTTAGAGATGAAGCTTTGAAAATCCTTTACCAATTTGAAGATTCTGAAGTTAGACAGGCTTTAGAGGAACTTGTACGTTACACAACTGATCGAGCATACTAATCTAGAGTTCATCTTAGGAACTAACTATACCAAATACTAAACCCCTCAAATCATCAATAATTCTCCACTAACAATGCAGAAAAAATGGAATTTACAAGCTATTGATTCCGTAAAAACTGACATATTATTTGAATCGCTAAAAATTAACCGGCATCTATGCGCTATTTTGGCAAATAGAAATATTGACAACTTCGAGAAAGCCAAGGATTATTTTAGACCGCAACTAGGCCATTTACATAGTCCATGGAAAATGAAAGACATGAAGAAGGCTGTGGAACGTTTGCTCATTGCCATCAATAACAATGAATTCATCATGGTTTATGGTGATTATGACGTTGATGGTACAACAAGCGTAGCTAGTATGTATCAGTTTTTAGCTGCTATTCACAACAAAGTTGGTTACTATATTCCTCACCGATATAAAGAAGGATATGGCGTAAGCAAGCTAGGAATTGAATACGCAAAAAAACAGGGTTATACTTTAATAGTATCCCTAGACTGCGGAATTAAAAGCGTAGAATTGATCGCTTATGCAAAGGAGATTGGCATTGATTTCATTGTTTGCGACCATCATTTACCTGACACCATAGTTCCTGATGCTGTTGCAATTCTAAATCCTAAACAAACGGATTGCAATTACCCCTACAAGGAGTTATGCGGCTGCGGAGTGGGATTCAAGCTGATGACTGCACTGGCTGAGCAGCTCCATCTACCTTCCGAAAGTTACTTGCAATATTTAGACTTAGTTGCCACGGCCATTGCCGCCGATATTGTTCCAATTACTGGGGAGAATCGGGTTTTAGCATTTTATGGTATCAAAAAAATAAACGAATCACCTTGCGCTGGGATTAAAGCATTACTCGAATTGTCAGGGGCATCAAAACAATTACAGGTTTCTAGTTTGGTATTTGTAATTGCACCAAGAATAAATGCTGCCGGCAGGATGGATGATGCTAGAAAAGCAGTACAATTATTTATAGAAAAAGACTATGAACAAGCTTTGAAAATTGCTGCGCTGCTTCATAGTGATAATACAGACAGAAAAGAAACCGATGCCAATATTACTGAGGAAGCTGTAGCTATGCTTGCTGCTGATCAATTGTGTAAAGACAAAAAAGCAACTGTGGTATATCAACCTCATTGGCATAAAGGGGTAGTGGGCATTGTTGCTAGCAGACTTATTGAAAACCATTATAAACCTACCATAGTATTAACCAGAAGTGGAGATATAGTTTCTGGTAGTGCAAGAAGCGTGGTGGGTTTTAACTTGTATGAAGCCGTGCATGCCTGTAGGCAATATCTCATTGGTTACGGTGGCCATTTTGCTGCTGCTGGAATGACTTTGCTTCCTGAAAATGTAGAGGCATTTGCCAATGCTTTCGAAAAAGAAGTGGCTGCTACCATTACAGAAGATTCCTTGATGCCTGAAATTATTATTGACGCCGAAATAAAATTGAAGGACATTACTAAACCCTTCTACAATATTATTCATCAAATGGAACCCTTTGGACCTGATAATATGCGGCCAGTATTTATTACAAGAAAAGTGAGTAATACTGGTTTTTGTAAAGTTTTGAAGGAAGTACATGTCCGTTTTGTTGTTCAACAAGAAAACGTGATTGTAAATGGCATTGGATTTAATCTAGCGCATAAGTTCCATCTACTAGAAATGAATGAACCAGTTGACATTGTTTATACCATTGATCTAAACGAATGGAATAACGAAACCCAAATTCAAATTAGAGTAATTGATCTTAAATTGAGTTTCGATTAAATAAATTGAGGACTTTAGTTCCATAAGTAGGTAGTTCCTAAATACTAGCGATTTTCAATTTTTGAGATTGTTTATTTGGGTACATAAAATTTGTTATGCTCTTTTAGTTTTTCATCTTCGTATAAATTAAATGAAAACCACCCTTCGTGAAGGAAATTGCTTTTATCCAGAATTAAATTTCCTTCTCTCAACTGTTTTATTTCAAAAAACGCCAAGCCATTTTCATCCAAAACCTCTAACCTATAATGGTGAAATTTCACTTGAGGAATATTGATGGCAATTTCACTTTCATGATTGGTGAACACATATGGCGAAGCTCTCCAAACAGGCTTAGGTATATACGTTTTTAAAATAACTTGGTTGTTGCCAATGGACAAAACCGTGTCTTTGGTTCGATACAAAATTGAATCTCTAAACCGTTTGAATGAATGCTGGTTTATCATTTGCACTAGGCTGTCTTTGCTATTTTTATAAACACTTATCCAGGTAACTTCCTCTACCGGTTTTTCTATAAGGGTAGTGAGCGTATCTTTTGATCCAGTTGTATTGTACCCAATAGGCTTTGTCTGCTGAGCTTCCATAAAAATATCCCCCCTTTGTGAAGCTGAAAAAAAGTAAGCCCCTCCATCTAAAACATAAAAAATTCGGTAATAAATTTTAATTCCTTTTGGTTGCTTCAGCTCCACCACGCCATTTTGTGGCAATTCAGGAGAGGGCGCAGAATAAAAAGTAGAAAAAAAACGTAGGCTATCATAAGAACGTTGTACCGATAGTTGAATACACTTATCACCAAACGGATTTATCCAAGTTATCAATATCTTTTTGGTATTGATGTCTCTAATATTAAACTGAGGTAGGGTGTCTTGAGCAAGTAATCTACTCGAGAGTAATATTAAAACAACAATGGCAACGCTTTTTTTCATCGAGGCAAATATATATGGATGAAGCCGCACCGTAATCTATCCACTTTAATTTTTGTTTCTATGATAAAATGGGCATACGTATATATAAAATTGCATCGCCCAATCGAAAACGACAGAGCTAATTTTATTCTAATTTTTTTTGGGTTGGGGTCCGTGGACCCCGACTTCTCACAAGTTAATTTGAGTTGGGGTACATGTACCCAGGCTTATCGCAAGTTAATTTGAGTTGAGGTACATGTACCCCGACTTCTCGCAGCTTAATTTGAGTTGGGGTACATGTACCCCGGAGAATGCATAGATGTTTTTTCCTACAAATCTTTGTTACAAACTTTACAGTGTTTGAAACACGATAAGGGTTTGTGAAGAGGCGAAAAACTTTTTTGCACCCATTGTCATTACGTAATATTTGCCAAATCCCTGAACCAATCAATGCCGCATCAATAAAAAGAAAAGGAGAAGGTCTTCTTTTTTGAATAATCCAGAGAATTAGCCTTTGTATTTGTTTAGGTATTTGTTAGTTTGAACCTTACTAGTTTAGGTAAAAAAAGACAAGGCTTTGATTAGTCAATGTACTCTTTTTTTACAGACGATTCACGTATAAAGATTGTGCCAGGCAAAATATTAGTGTCTGGAGTATATATCTGCTCAGGCTGCAAATGACCTAAAAGAGTATTGATTATTTGAACGGACATTTCTGCTACGGGCTGTGCAATGGCACTAATTGTTGGTTGGTGTACCCTAAACAAATCACTGTCATCAAACACAATCATACCTATGTCGGCACTTAGTTTAAGACCAAGTTGATTAATGGCAACCAATCCACTTACGGCTAAATAGTTAGTTGCAAAATATAGGCTGTCTATTTGGGGATTGTTCTTGACCAAATCGACAATTTGTTCCACAACCACTTGTTGGTTCTTATTTGAATACGCGATACGATTTACAATCGTTGTTAACTCATTTTCCTCCATTGCTTGTTGATAACCTAACAACCTGTCGTTCATCTGCGATTGTTCGGATACTAGTGTAATAAAAGCTATATGCTTGAATCCATTTCCAATTAAATGTTTGGTTGCTTCATAGGATCTATTTCGATTGTCCATCCCTACATAACTTACCGCTAGGTTAGGAAGATAACGGTCGAAAAGTACCACTGGGATACCCTCGCTTAGCAGGGACTCGATGTCTTTTTCAATTCCATTCGGCGGGGTTATTATATAACCATCCACATTTCTATTTCGAAAAGTGGAGATTAATTCTTGGGTTTTTTCGGTTTCATTTTTGGTGCTACAGTAGATTATTTTATACCCTTTGTTGTAGGCAATTTCCTCAATGTACCCCGCCACTCCTGCAAAAAAAATGTCCGCAATATCTTCTACCATTAAGCAGATGATTTTTGATTTACCTGAACGTAAGCTTTTGGCCAATTGATTCGGCTTGTAATTATTTTCTAAAGCAAAAGCCTTTACTTTTTTTTCCAACTCTTCACTTATGCGTTTCTCTTTGGCTTTGCCGTTGAGAATATAAGAAACAGTGGCAGTGGAAATTTGTAATGCACTGGCCAATTCTTTAATAGACATTTTTTTCATCGCGGTGGGTTTTGGGTATAAAAAAATTAAACTTGGAAACCAAACATAACTGTAAAGTATAAGAACACCCAATTAGGGGGTGAACAATTAAGACTTAAATATTGACCCTTGTAGATTTATCACGTGCAATTATAGCTGGGTTTCATTAATACGAAAAACAAAGTATTTTGATCTGAACACTTTTTTTGTTCATCCTTCGTTTTAGGAGAAGTTATTATTTGTGAATTAACTAATAAATTCAAAAAAATACCCCCTGTTACCAGTAGGCTTATTAACGATTAATCCAAACCACTTTGGATCAAAAAACTAAAAAAATTTCCTTCTATAGATTCGCCTGAAAAAAATCAACTATCAGCGAACTTCCAACTAAAGTCAAAAGGTGCAAAGCAAGTTTTACCCTACCTCGCACCAATTGGATATATCATCGAGTGTATTTTCAGTTCTTATTTATCCAAAATCTCCGTTCTAAATGGAGTAGCTGGAAGCCCTTCCACATTGTACAAATTAACTTGTGGACATAAGCGCCAGCCTAGTCGGACTGCTTTGGGTTTTCCAACTCCATCGGCAGATACCACTATTTTATCTTTTTTAATCACGGCTTTCGCTGGTACATATTTATTGTCATCCCCAGCAATTTCAAAATCTTTCAAATCACCATCTTTGGCCACCAACCCTTTGCCAATATGCGTAAAGCTTAAAATTGCTTTGTCCCCTTCTACTTTCATAGATTCATAAATGGGCCCTGAGAATTCAATCTTCTCCCCATAGGCAATTGCCCTTGCTGCATAAGACAACCGTTCGCCAACTGGTTGCTTGTTGCCCGGATGTACATCTAGGGTATCATCACAATCGTTGATAACTGCCATTGCGCAATTGGGCGTTTTTTGAATGGTAAGTAATTGTGCTTCCCTAAGTTCAGGGTAATGGGCTTTCCATCCTGGAATTTGTACCACCAAGAAGGGGAATGA
Organism: Chitinophagaceae bacterium; assembly: GCA_027486835.1. GTDB lineage: Bacteria > Bacteroidota > Bacteroidia > Chitinophagales > Chitinophagaceae > Parasediminibacterium. The sequence continues at coordinate 54,821 of JAIXOJ010000104.1, read as the reverse complement.
TCCGATGCCCCATTTGTTTCTCCAATTATTAATTAATGCTGGCAACAAGGTTCTGTATTGTATACCTCTTCCTCCATTTGCCTCTCCTTGATACCATACCGCACCTTTCATAGCATACGGCATTAATGGCTGAATCATGGTGTTGTACAAACCACTAGGACCTCCCCTTTCCGCTGGAGTAAGTGGTGCAGTGGGCTTTCGAGGCAATTCCTTTTTATCCGCTACCGCTTTGGCTGAATCTATCCGATATTTCTCCCACAGCTTTGGCTCGTCCTGTTGAAACTTTGCCAACTTATTAGGAAAATCAGCTAGTGCTTTATTATAATTATCGAAAATGCTTTTCAATTCTGGGTAGCTATCTAGCACTTCTTTACTAATCCAGTTTTCGCATTGTGTTCCACCATAGGAAGAATTGATGATGCCTATTGGAATCTTCAATTTATTGTACAACTCTTTAGCAAAGAAATAAGCTACCGCAGAATAGTCTTTTACTGTTGTGGTATCACAAACAAACCATTTGCCCCCGGCATCTGCTATTGGTGCTGGGATATCGGTACTCTTTTTAAGCGGCACTTTGTATTGATGAATGAGGCTATAGTTGGCTGCATCTGCTACAACTTCAGCAATTTTTGGATAACTGCCGATAGCTTTCACCGAACGAACGGGAAAGCCCATATTGCTCTGACCACTGCATAACCACACTTCGCCAACCAAGATGTTTTGAATGGTTACAGTATTGTTGCCTTTGATGGTCATGACAAAAGGACCTCCTTCTTTCAAGGGTTTTAGTTGTAACATCCATTTGCCATTAGCGGTAGTGGTGGTTACTTTTTGGCCTAAAAACTCCACCGTAACGGCCTCCCCATCGTTCGCAGTACCCCAAATAGGGACGGTAACGCCCCGCTGCAACACCATATTGTTGGTGAATAAACTATTGGGTTTCACATCTGCATAAGCACCCACATACAGGCACAATGCACACAAAATCATACTTAACTGTTTCATCATTTTCATTAAAGAATTAAAGTAATTATGGCAAAAAAAGTAAAAAAATTAGGGTATCAATTCCAGGCTGTTCAAGCAACATTTTTATTTAAAAAAAACTTTAAGGGCTGCATAATTAATGATATCAAAGCATTAATCCATTCTTTCCCCTTTTTAATTATCAAAATAACCCTTTCCTGCATCATTGGTTAAAATTTTTTGTTCACTACCCAAAAAGATTTTCGCCAATGAAACAAAAAAACTAAGAAATGAAATAAAACTGGAGTATTCATCCAGTCCTGTGGTATCTACAAGATAAACCTCCACTAATTTCCAAAGAACTGCAATGCCTCCACTATGGTTTTGACCAATTTGGGACTAAAGGCTTTGAAGAAGTCAGAATTAATTAACGTCAATTCTTTTTTATCTTGAGCTATATATTCTGGAGTTTTTTCCATCATAAAACTATAGGTATCATTCACCAATACACTGTTTGCCTCCATTATTTTCTTAACCCGTTGGTTGAGTAAGTTGATTTTTTCATTATCCAGCACCCCAAACCAAGCTGTAGGCAAAGGTGGTTGGCTACCCCACATGAGCTTGGCACCTGTGTTTTTTAAAGTGGTAATGATTTTCAAGATGTCGGCATCTAATTGTTGCAATCCAGCTTCTGAAAAAACAGTGATGCCTTCATACCCGATAGACATATACACCACATCCCATTTGGCACCTCCCAAGGCACTTTCTGTGTTTTGTAGAAAATCTTTGGGCGCATTAACCGTAACACCTGAATAAGCCACTTGACCAAAACCGCTCATCTTCTTAATGATGTCCGGCGCAATTTGTAAGAACCTACTGTCGGGCAATAGCAATATGCGGCGTTGCTTGCCATCTGAATTACCGCCCATGTTATATATTACGGAAGGAACACTATCTAAGGGGGTTAGTGCAGCGAGTTGTTTTACTACCACTGCTAACCTTTTATGCTGGTCAATGGCTTCGGCTATGCTGAAAATTTTTCCTCTTGTGGGATAGAAGGTATTCTGCCCAGCTTCATAATAATTAAGCAAATGCTGAAAAATGGTTTGGCCCTTCTCCCCTCCCCTCAGTAAATCGAGTTGACAAAGTATTATTTCTCCTTTTCCTTGCTGCATGGTTGCCAACACTGGATCACGGTTGAGATACCATAATGCTTGGCGCATATCCTTACCCTCATTTATATATTCTGCACCAAACGGTGGAACACTCCAATCATTCCGCCAATTACTCACCAACATCTGGAACCGGTTGGAAACGCCTACTGGTGAAATACCTTTCATCTTAATGCCTTTTTCAAACATGGGTACACCATTCCAATTGAGGGTGATGTTAGACAATCCAGATAAAAAAGGGTGGAAGTTGGGTTCAAAAGGTTGGGGTATTACCACACTATCATAATATTCAATACCAGTTTTCGGAGAATTACGCAGGGTCCAACTGGTTGCAGCTTTCACACAACCTGTTTTCTCCCCAATGAATGGGTTGCTCAAAGTGAGGCTATCGCTGATTAATTGTTGATAAAATGGTATGGTCTGATCATTCATTTGATACACCACCAGCTTGCCCCCATTGCTAACAAAAGATTGTAATGGCTTTATGGCAGCTTGATTGTTTGGTAATGATGTGCGGGCATCCAATAGTAATACCTGCACTTGTTGCAACACTGGATCTGTCAAAGAGGTTATTGGCTTTATGTTAGCATTTGCTTTCTGAACCCATTGGATAAAATCAGTTGACCCAAAAACCGCCGTTTTTTTCGTAACTAAAGTTGGTTGGTAATCTATAGCTGATTGTATTAAACGTTGGAGTAAAAGTTGTGCAGTAGGTTCTTCACGAACAGCAGCTACCAAGCGCAAGGAAGTTACCCAATGGCATGCTTTGCCTACATACATTTCGTGCAAGGCCGATGTTTTTCCATCCTTATCCCCAGCCAATAGTACCCTTGATGCGCCTTTGGGCCATTGCATTCCGCCGTAGGCATTGCCCCCTCTCCAATAACTAAGTGAGGCTTGGTCGATGCCTTTTAGCAATTGATAGGGTGCACCATTGGCAAGCAACCGAGCTGAGCTAGCAGCTTTGGTAGGTTGGGTAATGAATTGAACCACAGAAATGTCCTTTTTCAAAACCTTTTGAAGCCAGCTTTCCTTTCCTTGTATTCCATCTTGGACTAATAAAACAGCGCACTTGTCAGCAATATCGTGTAGGGCTGCTGTGTCTGCTTTTGCAACTGCCCAATAGGGTAACTGCAACCATTTGAGCATGTTCACCACTGCTGTGTCGCTGGCTAAAACACCAATCTTGTTTTGTTTCAATCGCAGACTACTTGCGGTTAATCTTGGAAAAATATTTCCTTCTCTTTCGTCTCGGTAACCGGATTTTCCTTGGTACCAAAATTCACGTACCAACCGCACCGGCATAGCAGCACTAACTGTTGGTAGTGTAAACGACCAGTTGATATTACGCAGCATGTCGCCTGGTTTCAACACCAATGGCTGAATCTTTTCTGTTAACAATTTCCCATCAATTGATTCCACTTTGCAGTGTACCTCATCCGTCCATCTTAAATCGTCGTACTGAAGCAAGGGTGTTTTTACCGTTGTTGTTTCACCGCCGAAGAATGTAAAGTTTTTACTATCATAAGGAATACGCACCCATTTCATATCCTCTGCAAATAGGTAGTAGCCTGGGTTGGGTTCATACACAGGGAGGGTGCTGTCCCAAATATTCACGGGAGTGGTGCAGGGCAATATTTGAATTGGTTTCACCCCCCAAGTATTCAAATTGTTGTACGTTGGTTTGATGCCCTTAAAGCGGTTATAAGGCTGCCATCTGAAAAATACACAGCCAAAATCCCAGGGGCTAATGGCATTGATGCGGTGTAAAGAGCCGTTGAATTCCTTTCCTTCCCGCACCAAATCGAATGCGGCTTTAATTTCATTGTTGCCATCGCGATATATACCTGTGGCATAATCTTGCGCCACCACTTCATAGCCAGCAGTGCCGTTACCCAAAGGGCGGTTGGGCTGCCACACTTCGCCACACTCATCCCACACCATAGGTTTATTAGGTCCAAATTGCTCCCATTCTCTAAATACAGAATCAGTATTGTAATGATGGCCAATCAAATCGCCATGTACTGAAAAAGCACTAAAGTCTGAGGCAAATGCAGGGCGGGTGGGATCTATTTTTCGGGCATGGTCAATCAGCCAAGGCTTTTCGCCCCCTCCCTGCCACCTCAATTCGTTGGACACACTCCACGTAAAAATGGAAGGATGGTTGATTAAATTTTGCATCATATCGCCCAAATGCTGCTTGGCAAATGCTTGGTTTTCAGGTACTTTAAAATGAAAAGCTGGTTCTGCTTCTAACAAAAAGCCCAGTTCATCTGCCACTTCGTACAGTATTTTATGGCGGGGATAAATATGCAGGCGCATAAAATTGACCCCCATTTTCATCAATTCAGTAAACCAAGCAGTGAAATAAGCCCTTGAAGCCTGTATATCCCCTAAATAATGTTCTCCATGCCCCCGCAAAAGCAATTCCCTACCATTTAAATACATACGATGGCCACTCCAAGTAATTTCTCTAAACCCAAATCGCACTTTGTGCCTATCTATCAGTGTTTTACCATCTTCGGCATACAGTTCTGTTTGTAAATGGTATAAATAAGGATCATGGGGAAACCACTGCCGTGCGTCTTCCCAGTTAAATTCCATGTCCACAGTTTTGGTAGCATTGGCCGACACCGACTGCCATCCTCCATCAAAGGATTTTACTACTTGTCCTTTTGCATCGGTTACCAAAAATTTCAACAGCACTTTGGCATCTTTATCAGTCGCATTATGCAGTGGTGCAACACAGGTGATAGATTGTTTGGCAACAGAGGTACGAATCACCAACCCTTTATCCACATACGCATCGGGCAGGGCTTCCAAAGCAATATCATCCCAAATACCCCTTGATTTCATGCTCTCGCCACCACTCAACCTCGTGGCTTCATCCTCCACCCTAATTACTAATTGATGCAATCCTGTGGTGGTGTATTTCCCCAAATCAAAATAGCGCACACTGTAGCCATCATGGATAGTATCAAAAATGTGATTGTCCCAAATAACCGTATAATTCTGCCAACAACCTTCTACTCTTAGGCGCAAATGCTTATTTAATAGACTATCAGAAACATTGATTTGCTTTTCATAGATAGCCCCTTTGTTCCATTGACGTGGATAGCCAAAAGCATCCCAATAAGGCTTGCCCCATTTACCATCCCACACATTGGTGTAAGCACCGGGTACCCGAATTTGTGTTTTCTGTTTCACAGATCCATTGGGGGTAAAATCCCAAAGACCATTCAGGCATACCTCTTTGCGGGGCGTTACAGAAGCCCTTCCAGCAGACCTATTTTGGGCAAAAAGTTGACATGGCAAACACAAAACAATCAGCAACAGCAATCTCATAATCAGCAAATAACCTTTAATAATGTAGAGCAAAGCAAATTGTGTTAGTTACCAACCCAATAAGGTTTATTCAAGCTCCACCCTTTGCAACATCCACACCACTAAAAGGGCTATTCGGCAGAGGCAAACGCAGCCGATAACAATTGAATAACCCGTCATTCTCTAATTTGAACAAGATACTGTCTATTAAAAAAAGTTTGTTTGCGCCTACGGCAAATGAATCGCACAACGCTACCCCGCAGTTCTTTATAAGGAATAATGGTTTGGGGCGGCCAAAGTTTCCTAGTTGTATAACTTGTGCGAAATACCACCCCGGCGTTCCGCCCTCAAAAGGGGAATTGTCCACCCCGGCGTCCCGCCACCCCTCAAGAGGGGAATTGTCCACCTCGGCGTTCTACCGCCCCTGAAAAGGGGAATTGTCCACCAAGCATTTAGAAACCGACTTTTCTGCAAAGAAGTTATATAGTACTAAGCTGTAAATCATCGGAATCATCTGCGGGAAAACTTACTGAAAGCGTATACCTGTTGTGGGTTGATAGACAATAAAAAAGAGGTTGGCAATAATTTTCTTTATTTTTTTAAAGAATTGCCATTTATGGCAAAAAACGTTTTGGCAATTTGTAAAATATGCCAACTGAAAATTGCCAACAATGGCAAAAAATAAGTTGGCAATTTTTAAAAATTGCCAATAGTGGCAATTAAATATTTTGAAAAGAAAAAAAATTGCCAAGACGGTTTTTGGAGTATCCATTTGTATGGGTAAACAATTGTTGCAAGAACTGTTACCTTTTCTGGAATCATACATTTAAGAAGGGAAAAGCACACGTTAGAAATAAGCAGCAGTACAGCTTCCCAAAAGTTTTGAACTTTCGGAAGTTGAAGAAGGATTTATCCCATGTTCAATATAATAAAAATGCCAATCCCAAAGTGATGACATCTTTGTAGAAACACCATTATTTATCTATAAGCAATTGGATAGGATTCAAAAAGGGGCGCTTTTCAAAATAAATTAGTTGGGGGGGAAGTAGTTATGGAGTATGATTTAATGGCCTTTACAAAAGTGCTTAAATGGGTGAATTGGACACGAAAACTTTAGTGCATTAGTGGTAATTATATTGTTGTGGGCTTGTTATTAAAATGGTAATGGTTCAGTTTATAAGAATGGGTTTACAATAGTCAACTGTTTTTCAACTATTAGTCCATGGTGCATGTCTTCAGAGTAAAGTATTTCGCAATCGCTATGCAATGCACTACTCACAATTATTGAATCTAAAAAGGAAAAATTGTATTTGGGTATAATTGCTAATGCAAACTCAATACTAGACAATGTGATAGGCATGAAATGAGTAGCTGATAACAATTGCTTTATGGAAGCTTCACAGATGGGTATTGGAATTTTGAATTTCCTACTCAATACCAACATGGTTTCAATACAAACTTGTGAAGTGATAATAGGGCGGGTGCTAAGAATGTCATAAGCAATTTGTTGTTTACGCAAATCGGTTTTATTTAGAGCATAAATACAAATGTTTGAGTCCACAAAACTATTCATCGTAAAGATCATCCCTGCTCCATTTCTCATTACTATCGAATTCGATACTATGCGCTTTAAAAAAAGCCACTGCTTCTTGATATTTTTCATCAAATGAACGATTATCATTGGCTGCTACTTTGTTGAAAGGAAATTCATTAACAGGAGAATCAGAAGTGTTTAGTAACGCCTCGCTTGATTGGTTTGCTTCGTTTTCTTCATATTCTATTGAAACAACTACCTTTTTTCCGTAGGCTTCTTTGGGAAATTGATAAACAGGGTTTTGTGCACTGGGAACTACCACCTCTTTAAACATAGCACGAATATTTATTTCAACCAAAAATACGTTTATACATTGAACTTCAAAAAAGCAAGCATTTTTTTATTGTTGGGTTAATCCAATTTTTTAGCACCTCTTCTTTCAAGAAAAAAATGGAATGCCCTAGTTTCGTTGGCTTTGGCTAACCATCCTCCACTTCATTTGTAAGGAAATGGATTGGCTACAGTAGTTTATTAATTCAAAAATAATTGAGCATTTCATGAATCCCATTCACAACAGTACTGCTTTATTTGCCCGTGCACAAGCGTCCATTCCAGGAGGGGTTAATTCACCAGTAAGAGCATTTAAAAGCGTAGGTGGTACCCCTTTATTCATCAACAAGGCAAAAGGCGCCTATCTTTTTGACGAAGACAATAACCAATACATTGATTATATCGCCTCATGGGGGCCAATGATCCTTGGTCATGCTTACGAACCTGTGGTAAAAGCCATTCAAGCGCAAGCTGTTTATTCTACCTCTTACGGCGCCCCTACCCTACTTGAGGTAAAAATGGCTGAATTGATTAAAAGCATGGCGCCTAATGTGGATTTAATTCGCATGGTAAGTAGTGGAACCGAAGCTTGCATGAGTGCCGTAAGAGTGGCAAGAGGCTATACTGGCAGAAATAAAATCATCAAGTTTGAGGGATGCTATCATGGCCATGCCGATAGTTTTTTAGTGAAAGCGGGTAGCGGTGTAGCCACATTTAATATTCAGTCAGTGCCTGGTGTAACAGCGGGTGTTGCCAACGATACCCTCACTTGTGCTTACAACGATTTAGCCGCAGTACAACAATTAGTAGCTACCAACCATGATGAAATAGCTGCAATCATTGTGGAACCAGTTGCGGGTAATATGGGCTGCATCTTACCCAAGGAAGGATTTTTGGAAGGACTTCGGCAGATATGCGACGACCATCAAATCGTACTCATTTTTGATGAAGTAATGACTGGGTTTAGACTAGCCCTAGGAGGCGTACAAGAGAAATTGGGGGTTAATGCTGATTTGGTAACCTATGGAAAAGTAATTGGTGCAGGTATGCCAGTAGGGGCTTTTGGTGGAAAACGTCACATAATGGAAGTGGTTTCGCCGTTAGGTAATGTGTATCAAGCGGGTACACTTAGTGGTAACCCAGTGGCGATGATTGCAGGCTACACTTTGCTTTCTATTTTAAAAGAACAACCCAACCTTTTAGCAGAATTGGATGCCAAATCCCTTTACCTAAAACAAGGACTCGACGAAGTTTTGAAGGCATCGGGTACACCATATGTGATTAACCACCTAGGTTCTATGATTAGTATTCATTTTAGTGAACACCCTGTTACTGATTTTGCCAGTGCTGCTGCTGCTAATAATGATTTATTTAAACAATTCTTTCACGCCATGCTCAAAAGAGGCATTTATTTACCGCCCAGTGCATTTGAAAGCTGGTTTTTGAATAATGCCTTGAGTTACCAAGACTTAGATAACACCATTGCCGCAGCAAAGGATAGCCTGAAAGAAATACTATAAGATTACAAAACCGCACGCAAAAAAAAAGGGATAGCAAATCGGCATCCCTTTTTTTTTGTGAAGTATTAACCCCAAACATTATAAATCTGTAATTGGGCTAAACTTAGGTACAAATGCTTTCATAATGCCCCAAGCTGTTAAATAAGCTAAAGCGCAAACCGTAAACATAATACCATAAGCCACTGAAACATTGGTTGAAAGAAAATGACGTGCAGCTTCCAAAGATTGCTCATTCGTTAAAACACTTTTCAGGTTATCCATTTTTACTTTATCCAAAGGAATAGCATCGGTAGCTTTAATCAAACCAGCTTGTGCGGCTTCCATTACCCCTTTTATTCGGTACTTATCTTCAAGACCACCAGCTAATAATTGAACCAATACGCCACCTAAACCACCTGCCGCAGCACCAATACCCGTTACTGAACCTACTGCTTTCTTAGGGAACATGTCAGAAACAGTTGTAAACAAATTGGCACTCCATGCTTGGTGTGAAGCACCACCTATACTAATTACAATGATAGCGGCTACAATACCCAAACTGGCGGCATATTGTGTACCTAGCAATAATAAAGGAACAAAAGCGATGATCAATAAAGCCGTCATACGAGCTTTATAGGTTTCCCAACCTTTGTTCATAAAGGTCATTGGAATAGAACCACCGTAAATTGAACCCACAATGGCTACCCCATAAACGATGAAAGTAGAAATCATTACGGTATGTTTGGTTTCAATGGGACTCATTCCCACACAAAACTGTTGTTTGATGTAAGTAGGCAACCAAAACAACAAGAACCACCAAATGCCATCAGTCATAAACTTTCCGAACACAAACGCCCAAGTTTGACGATAAGTAAGCATTTTGTACCATGGCACTTTTACTTTTATCACTTCGGTTACCACTTCCGCCTCATCGCCACTGTGGATGTAGTCGTACTCAGCTTGTTTAATTTTCCCTTTAGCCAGTAATTCTTTTGGAGTTCCATATAATCTACTCCAAAATAATAACCAAATAAACCCAACAAAACCTGTGATAATAAAAGCCATTTGCCATCCATGAAAAATACCCAAGAAAAGCCCATGACCTTCGGAAGGATTCCATTCGGAAAGGATTACAGGTATAATCAGTGCACAAATCATTGCCCCAAGATTAGATCCAGAGTTAAAGATTCCTGTGGCTAGGGCACGTTCTTTTTTAGGAAACCATTCAGCTACAGTTTTAATTGAAGCTGGAAAATTTCCACCTTCACCAGCACCAAAGATGGCCCTAGCAATATTGTGAGCCCATAACCCGATACCCATAAATGCACTCGAAATGCCCGCTACTGACCATATAATGAGTGATCCTGCAAGTCCTTTTTTGGTACCAATTTTATCAATGATAAAACCAGCAAACAAAGTGAAACTGCATAAAACCCTGTGAAAATAGACGTGAGATAAGAAAATTCTTTGGAAGACCATCCAAATCCGTTCGGCTGTGCCGTACAGAAATAATCTTTTAGATAACCAATAACATTTCTATCCATGTAATTGATTGTTGTAGAAAACAACAACAGGGTAACAATCGTCCACCTATATTTTCCAACCTGCTCTTTCGTCATATATTATTCGGTTTGTACTAAAGCGTTAGCGTGTGTGAAATATCAATCTAATTATTTTCCTTGAACCTGCTTGATGATGGCTAGCACATCAGCAGTAGCTTTTTCGATAGTAGCATAATCTTTTTGCTCCATCAATTTTTTGCTGATGAGTTTGCTGCCCATTCCTACGGCTACTACTCCAGCTTTGTACCATGATGCAATACTTTCTAAAGTGGTATCCACACCGCCAGTTGGCATAAACAATAGATTAGGGAAAATGTCTTTGATACCGCTCAAAAACTCTGGACCTAGCATATTGCCTGGAAACAATTTAATAAACTTAACACCTGCATTTTCTGCTGTGATAATTTCTGTAGGGGTCATACAACCTGGTGCATACAATAAATCGATGGTATCGGTAAATTCAGCTACTTCCTTCACAAATCCAGGGCTTACCATGAAATCTGCACCTGCTTCAGCGTATGCTTGGGCTTGCTCTAGATTTTTAATGGTACCAATACCTAGTTGCAACCCAGGCAATTCACTATTACGTAGTGCTACTAACACTTTGAAATTTCTTAAAGCCGCTTCACCACGATTGGTGTATTCCACCGCACGAATTCCAGCTTTGTAGATGGCTTTTAATACTTCCACACTTACTGTTTCGTCTGCATTGAAGTAAAGTGGTAAAATTCCTTGTTCAACAATTAGGTTGCTGATTTCTATTTTTCTACTCATAATTAGTTTAATTTTTTGTTGATGAAATATTGTTTATCAAATGAATCAAGGTGTGCAACGGATTGCACACCTTGAAGGGGGAAAAAGGTAAAATGTAGATTCCCTTAAATCTTAACTTTAACCACTAGTTTTTTTATTTCCGCATCGCCAATCATAGGGGCGTGTACATCTTCTGGATAGAAAATAACAAACTGCCCATCTGTTAATTGGAAATACATATCTGGCGCATCGTTAAAAAACAACACATCTTTCTCGGCATTATATTCGCCTTTGGGGTCAACACATTTTTCACGTGGTTTCCAGCCAAATTGCTCTACGCCTTTGATGCATAATTGAATATCGATGTTCTTATTGTGACACTCAAATTTTGCAACAGATTCAGCAGCAGTAACGCCCACTTTACTAGAAATGATTGCTTTTAAATTGTCGCCTTCAATATCTGTTTTACCCACTTCGGCATTTGCCAAGTCGGTGGAAGTGATATAAGCAAATGCTTTTTCAAACAAGGGGTGCACGCCAAAATATTTGTGTGCGTTAGCAATAGTATCTATTATCATAACCTATTATTTGCAAAACCGTCAGAAAGAAACCCTTCCGACGGTTTTAAATTGAATTAACGTTGTACACGACCGCTGCCGTCTCCTTTTACAATTCCCATTACTTCTTCTACAGTCACTTGGTTCAAGTCACCATGGATGGTATGTTTCAAAGCACTAGCTGCAACACCAAATTCAGCTGCATCAGCCATTGTTTTGCCACTTACCAATCCGTAGATAAAGCCACTTGCAAAGCTGTCACCACTTCCTACTCTGTCCACAATACGCACTTCATATTGCTTAGTGTGATAGAATTCAGTGCCATCATATACCAATGCACTCCATCCATTGTCAGAAGCGCTATGGCTTTCACGAAGGGTAGAAGCGATGTATTTGAAGCCAAATTTCTCTTTCATTTGTTTGAATACACTCTTGTATCCATCCAAATTCAATTCACCTTTGGTTACGTCAGTTCCTTCAGATTTGAAACCTAATGAAGTATCTGCATCTTCTTCGTTACCAATACATACATCTACGTATTCGCACAATTCAGTCATTACTTGACGTGCTTTTTCTTTACTCCATAATTTCTTACGGTAGTTTAAGTCAATGCTGGTAGTAATACCTTTTGCTTTTGCAGCTTTCAATGCAGCTAGGGTAAGTGCAGCAGCTTTATCGCTTAGAGCAGGAGTGATACCAGTGGTATGGAACCAATCAGCTCCTTCAAATATTTTATCGAAATCAAATTCAGATACATCTGCATCAGCAATAGCAGCACCAGCACGGTCGTAAATTACTTTACTAGCACGCATAGATGCACCAGTTTCTAAAAAGTAGATACCAATACGGTCACCACCTCTTGCTATAAATTGAGTATCTACTCCGTATCTGCGCAAATGGTTTATAGCAGCTTGGCCTAAAGAATCTTTAGGAACTTTCGTTACAAAACGACCTTCTAAACCATAGTTACAGATAGCGGCTGCTACGTTTGCTTCGCCACCACCATAAGTTACATCAAAGCTAGTTGACTGTTCAAAACGTTGAAAACCTGGGGTGGATAACCTCATCATGATCTCACCCAGTGTTACTACTTTCTTACTCATTGTATTTAAATTGTTGTGAAATGAAAAAAAATATTTACGAATTATTTGTTTTTATAAGTTCCCACAGCAAATGATGCCGTTGGTCTGTTTTTATTTTAAAGTACTGATTGGAGTAGGATCCATATCAGTAAATTCTTTGTTTTCTCCAGCCATAGCCCAGATGAAACCGTAGTTAGAAGTACCGCTACCGAAGTGTACAGACCATGGTGCAGAAATAACTGCTTCATGATTGGCCATAATCAGGTGTCTTGTTTCTTGAGGTTCGCCCATCATGTGGAATACTCGGTGTTGTTCAGCCACATCAAAATAAAAGTACACTTCCATACGGCGAGTGTGGGTATGTGGTGGTACAGAATTCCACACGCTTCCTGGCTCAAGTACGGTTAAGCCCATTACCAATTGACAACTTTGTATGCCATCATTGTGGATGTATTTATAAATAGTTCTTTTATTAGAGGTGGAAATATCACCTAAATTAACTGGTGCTGCTTGTTCTTTGGTAGATTTTGTGGTAGGATAAGCTTGGTGTGCTGGAGTAGAAATTAAAAAGAAATGCGCTGGAGCGGCTGCATCAGCAGAGGTAAAGCTTACTGATTTGGTACCTCTACCTACATAGATAGCTTCTAATTTGTCCAATTCATAACTAGCGCCATCTGCAATTACCGAACCTTTACCACCAACATTGATGATACCAATTTCCCTTCTTTCTAAGAAGAAATTGGCTTTCAATTCAGGTTCATTGGGTAGTTCTAGGGTTGTATTTACTGGCTTTGCACCTCCAATAATTACCCTATCGTAATGAGAATAAACGAGTTTCAATTCATCGTTTTGTAAAATACCTTGTACTAAAAAATTATCTCTTAATTCTTTAGTGGTCATTGTGCTAGTCTCTTTAGGACTATTTTGAAATCTTACTTCCATGAGTTGGCCTCCGTCCCCAAGTGGGGTGTAACGGAGCATTTTTATTCTGTTTTAATTAAAATTTTACATTAAATCCGATAGTAACTACTTTCTAGTGATAGGCTTTACTACCCTGCTATCATAAAGTGGATTATCTGCCCATCCATCCACCATCTACCGTTAAGATAGTTCCATGTACATAGTGAGCAGCTTCAGAACTAAGGAATACCACAGGGCCTTTAAAATCATCAGCCTCGCCCCAACGTCCTGCGGGAATTCTGCTTAAAATTGATTTGCTTCTTTCTGGATCTTCTCTCAAAGCTTGCGTGTTATCGGTAGTAATATACCCTGGTGCAATACCATTTACGTTTACCCCTTTGCTGGCCCATTCGTTAGCAAATGCTTTTACTAAACCACCTACTGCAGATTTGCTTGCAGTGTAACCAGGCACATTGATACCTCCTTGGAAAGTAAGCAGCGAACAAGTGAATACGACTTTACCACTACCACGAGCAATCATGTCTTTACCAAATTCACGAGTTAAGATAAACTGCGCATCCAAATTGATGTTGATTACTTTATCCCACATATCATCGGGATGTTCGGCTACTGGGGTTCTTAGGATGGTGCCTGCATTGTTAATTAAAATGTCAATTACTGGCTCTTCTTCTTTTACTTTTTTAATGAAGGCGTAAATAGAATCACGATTACCCAAATCGGCCTGATAAGCAGAGAATTGACCACCAACAGCCAATACTTCTCTTTCCACATCACTGCCTTCGGGCGACAGTCTGCTGGATACACCAATGATGCGCGCACCTGCCTCTGCTAAGCCTACTGCCATCGATTTGCCAATGCCACTACTGCAACCGGTAACAATGGCTACTTTTCCTGAAAGGTCAAAACTGTTTTTAACATTCATGCTCATATATGATTAAAAAGGTAAGGAAATGAAACAATAACACCATCGTGAGCCAATGTGGCTTTGGTGAAATACATGGGTGGCAATGCCGAAAATAAAAGGTGGGTAATGCTTCTAACCGCGTTTGCTAATACGGTATAGCTCATTTTTATGGTTGAATTTGCGGGGCAAAAATTAGTCGTTAGCAAACAAGCGTGCATTGAAAATAAATTTACAATAGCGTGCAAACTTATTGAGAAAGACAAACCATTTCACAATTCACCAGTATTTTTTTTGGACATTTTTTTTATTCATCCAATAACTGACACCAATAAATAATTTGCAAACGATGTCATTGCTTATAATATGGTTCTTTGCTTTTTGGGGATGTTGCTGTACCTGCTTCTTTTCTTTAATTCTAGCAACTTATAGCACAAAGCGTTGTGCCAAATCTGGTGTTGGCAAACAACAAGCATCTGCTTTGCCAAACCAACGGTAGCGGTTGTTGGCCACCAAGCGGTAAACGCCATTTCGCATAAAAGGAGGTACGATGATAAATACAGAAAAAAGTTTCCAAAATCCATCGAGGTATCGGCTTACCTGTAGTGCTGCAGTTGATCGGGTGTACAACTTGCCTTTATCTATAAAAACAAAAGATTGCAGACTTTCTGAGTTGAGGTGGTATTGCGCCAATAATCGCTTGCCCGTATCGCTTTGCAAAGAGGCGAACTTGAATCTGGCTGCTGAGTCGTGCTTGATGACAAACTGCACACTGCCATTGCATAAGTTGCAATGCCCATCGAAAAGGATAATCTGAAGCTGGCTATATGGTATCATTTGTTGCATTGAAGTGACTAAAGGTAACAGTGGGAATAAAGTGAAAGTTTGATGATTGTCAATCATCAAACTTTAAACTGCAGTAACCAACAATGTTGCCTTATTTCCTTCATAAATAACTGTAAGTATGTACTAATTGCAAAGCATTAAGCCTGCTCACATTCTAAAACAAAACAGTCCGGCAAAAATGATTGCCGGACTGTACTTCAAGTGATTAGCTTTCTGTTTATTCAACTACTAGTTTCTTAACAACCTTTGACTCATTGGTTAAAATGGATACGATGTAAACACCTGCCGGTAATTGTGGTAATTGGAAATTGCATGAATTTGACCGATACACAAACTGCTTAGCTATTTCCTTTCCTCGGTTGGTGGTGATGATTATTTGTACGGCATCTTCTATGGAAGGCCAGCTAATCTTTACCATTCCATTTTTTGTAACAGGATTTGGATATACCCCAACAGCTTGTGTACCTAATTGAGCATCAGCATTATTGTTAGCATTATTATTAGCAGTCTTAAATGGTGCAACTGGCCCACACTGAATGCTATTCACAACCATTGCTCTAGAATTTGTACATCCGTTTGCATTGGGTGCTGTGGTGTAGGTAATTGAGCCCAATCCAACTCCATTGTTTTTAAAACTTAACCAATGATCTACGGAAACTTGAGCGGGATTTACACTAGTCCATACACCGCCGGCAGGAATCACCTTCAACGGTATTCTATCCTGACTGCAAATTGACAAAAGGTTTACGGGCACAAGAGTTTGAATAACCGGCACAGCAGGAATTGCCAATACGTTGATATTTTTTACGCGATTGTTGCTGCAAAATTGATTGCGCACTGTATAAGTTATTGCAACATTATTGCCTGCAGCCACTCCGCTTACCAAGCCATTAGCATTTACAGTGGCCAAAGCAACATTGCCCGAAGTCCAAGTACCTCCAGCCGTGGCATTGGTAAATAATGTAGTACGATTGGCACAAACAGCATTAGCACCTACAATAGCTGGCGGTTGGGCAATAGGGGCAACATTAAATACTATAGTGTTAGAAGGGAAAGAACATCCTAAAGCACTGGAAATGGTATAATTGATATTCGAAACCCCTGTGGCTATGGATTGAATATTAGCCGATAATCCGTTTATGTTTGCAATTCTTGCTGCTGCATTGTTTGAACTAGACCAAACACCATTACCTACATTGGTAGTGACATTTACTAACCCACCGATTGTACAAGAAAAATTTGCAGCCGCTCTAATTATAGGACTCGCTTCCTTTGCTACGGTATAAACCCCGAAAGATTCTGCCTTACAAGTCATTCCAGGGGTTGGGTAGGCATAGGTAATATTGGTAGTGCCGTTTCCAACGGAACGTATTATTCCAGAGTTTGCGTTTACTGTAGCTACCGCAACGTTACTACTACTCCAAGTACCACCAGCAAGGCTAACATTCAATTGCTGGTTAATTCCAAGACCACAATTAACCATGTCTGGCACACTTGGGAATGAGGTAATAAAGCCTACTGTATTTGCGGCGTTATTCAACACTTTGGTTGTACTAAATGTGAAATAGGATAAGTAGTTGGTAAGTATGTCAATATAATATCCATCGTTATTATACATACCTGCGTCTACTGCATTTATAAACGTACCCAGATCACCGTTAAATAATTCATTACAGCCTGCTGGTTTACATACTCTTGTGGCTATTAGATCACCTATATACCCAGCATTGTTCCTCTCCAAATTGTCTGAGAGGGTTGCAGCAATATATCTATTCCATTCGTTACTAGTAAAATAAAATCGCACCCTTATAGGTTTTGCTGGTTGAACTTGTGGAGTAATCGTTAATTCCCTATCTAACCAATAATCTCGACTAACAGTAAATCTAACTGGACTTCCTGAAATTATTTGGTAACTCGTTCTTATAGTTCCCATGTTTGCATCATCTAAAATGGAGCAGATAACAGCACCAGCACCATTTCTAACATGCAACCATTGTCTAGAATTGTTAGAAACTATATTAACAGCATTAACACAATTGCCATCGGGATTAACAGCAATGACAAAGTTCTTATTGTTATAAGGATAATCGCTCACTAATATTTTTCCAGCGTTGCATTCAAAAAAAGCACCTTTTTCAGGAACTTGAGGTGCAGAATCAACGCAGTTGCGGTTAAAGTCCCCCCTTATGGCATTAAAACCAGTTACTGGAAAATCAAATGCAATGCCTCTATTGCCAATTTCCTGCCATAAAGTCTCTCCCAATAAATTACCCGCAACCGGAGTAGGTGCTTGGGTATATCCAGAAATTAAACGAATAGCATCATCCATGCAAGAAACTCGATCATTATAATTTATCTTGTCCTGCAATACTGGCATATTACCATTTGCTATTTCTACATTACCCACATAAATGCGGTAGGTACCCCCCTTGTAAAATCGGGTTTCTCTGGTTCCTGTATAAAAATAATCAACACCTTGTATGTCGTTTAATAAAGAAGATTCTGAAAAACGAACTTTTACATCGCCCCAATTGAATCCTGCTGCTATCAGGGCATTGGAAAAATTTTGAAATCCTGTTGCCCCTGTCAACTTTAGTCCATAATCAGCGGCAATGCCTGTTACAGTATCCGAACTTGCCAAATGAAGGTGTGCCCATGTTCTGTTATTGCCCACATTTCCACATTTGATTTGTTTATGGGTAGTTTCATGACCCAAACAGTAGCCAGCTATACCGCCGCCCTCTGCCCTATTAGCAGAAAAAGTTAAAAAACTGCTTTGTGCATGCAATAATGAATAGAAGCATACAGTAAGCATAACCATTGATTGTAAAAAAAGCCTTTTCATTTTGTAAAGTTTTGGTGATAATAAAATGATGAGTTAGTTTTTGAAAAATGAAAGCCAATAGCCAATGTATCCGTTGTAGTGGGAATCATTGTTAACTACATTTAACAAACATAATACCATCACCTTTTGAAAAAGCCAATTTTTTCTTTTTCCATTAACTTTTTGTAAAGAAATGTAGTAGCAAAATCAGCCTTTTTGTTTAGTTATAAGGCCTGTTAACTCCGTAAATGAGCAACAAAACCAAGCATAAAAGGTATTATTCTCATGGCATTTAATTACACATCAGTTTGAAATAATTATTCCAACAGATGATTAAGCAATTGCCTAGAGCCACTTTCACCGCATTTATAGCATGTAAATGTTAATACAATCAACCATTTTCAGCATCTATTCGCAATTGCATTGATGCCCGCACTTTTGTTTAACCCTTGTGGCGATTATACTACAAATACTTTCCACACAGCTTGGGCAACGTTTTGAGGTTCCCAGCTCCTCGATAAAACCCTTTTTGGGTGTGGATTCCTTACTTGGCTCTCTTAAACTAGTTTAATGCAAGCAACTGCAAGCTTTTTTCTTTCATTTCTCTACTTACTTTCCCCAGCTTTGAGGGCTATAATATATATATAGGTATGGGTAAATGGTTTTGGTGGATGGCGGTAATGCTTTGGTGGTTGCCCAAAGGTGGGATGGCTCAAAAGGGTGGTTTGGCCGATTCGTTGTTGTTGCAAACAGGGGCTGGTGATGCTATGGTGGAACACATTACCCGTGAACAACTGGCTGTACACTATGGCAAAACCCTTGCTCAGGTACTCAACACCCAAGCGGGTTTGGTAATTAGCGGGGCTAACCAACCTGCGGGATCAATGGTGTCTATATATATGGAGGGGGCTAAAGATGGCAAAACACTCGTGCTGCTAGATGGGATGCCACTTTGGGATGCGGCCAGTATTCCCGAAAATTTCGACCTCAACTTTATTCCCATTTACTTAATTGAACAAATTGACATTTACCACGGAGGCCAATCTACCTTTTTGGGTGCCGGGGCTGTTGCTGGGGTTATCAATATCATTACCCGAAAAGCATTGGCCAGTAAAGGCTTTCGCTGCGAGGCAATGCTCACCACTGGCAATTTCAAGAGTGGCAGTGCACAGTTGGTGGGTAGTGGTAGTACCAAAAAGCTACATTATCAGTTTGGTGGGTCGCTGGCCCGCACCGATGGTTTTTCCGATGCCGCCGATAGCAACCGTATTAATGTGCTGGACACTACTCCTAAAAAACCATTTGATAAAGATGGATGGCACACAGGCAGTGGCTTTGCTCAACTGGAATACCGACTAACCCCGCAATTGCGCTTGCAGGTTTTTGGCTTGTACAGCCGATACAGGGCTTGGTCTGACAATAACGATTTTAACGATGATGATAACTATTATTACACCCACTCCCATCTTGCCCTTGGTTTCAAAACAAGCTTTGACAACCATCGCTGGCATTGGCTGGCGCAATACAAATACGGCAATAACAAACGCCAGTATGCTTACGACCCCGATGCAGAGGAAACCTTAGGCAGCAAAACCCATTTTGCCAACCTGCAAGGCTGGACTTCTCTTACCAAAAGATGGCGCATAGGGCTTGGCGTAGATTACCGAGCTAGTGCCATTACCCATACCCAATTTGAGGTTACTGCTGGTACAGAACACCTCTATTATCCCTCCGTAGCACAGCATGGTTTGATGGGTTTTGCACAATACATAAGCCTCGACAGCCAAGTGTACCAACGCTTTTCTTTTAGGCGGAATGTGCATTCTGTAGCAGGAATTACCGATGTGGGTGCTTACCAATTCGGCTATCGGCTGGGCGCATTTCGCATAACGGCAATGGTAGCTCAGGCATTTGTTACCCCTTGCATGTATCAATTGTACGCCTTCGGATTGGGCAATCATCAGCTACAACCCGAACGAAGTGTGAGCTATCAATTGGGGGTGCAATATGGCAAGGGCAGATGGCAGCAACAAGTACGATTGTTTAAGCGGAACATTAGCTCGGTGATAGACTTTGACGGCAACACCAGTACCTACAGCAACTTTAGTCAATTGAATGTATGGGGATTGGGTTACAGCGGTTCATTACCCCTACACCCGCTTTTTACCCTACAAGGCAATTACAGCTTTTTGGCCGGAGAAGAAACCACCATTAGCAGGGTCACATATATAGATACCGTTGCTTACCCTTACCTCATTCGCCGACCAAAGCATGTGGCCAATCTGGGTTTGCAGTTTCAAAACAGTCGATGGCAGGTACTATTGAGTGGCAAATTCGTGGGCAGTTATAAGGATGTGGGTTATGGCATTGACGACCGTCCAGTACCTGCTTATGCCGTGGCAGAACTCTATGCCGCTTACTGCCCCAATACTCATGCAAAAGTGTTTTTGCTGGCGCAAAACCTTACCAATAACCGTTACACAGACATAATAGGATTCAACACTACTCCCCTTACGGTTACTATAGGATTAAATATTTGTTTTGGACAATTACCTTAGTGTTGACCAGCTTTAAGGCCACCAACCACCACCACCATAAATGGTAAATGACAACTCCTTAAATTCGTGTCTTTAACGTACAATAACATGGAACAATTAATAAATATCGTAGAAATAAATGCCCTTTATCCAGATGAATGGGTTTTGATTGGCAACCCCGTGATGGACGATAGCGATATGGACGTACTAGCGGGTATTCCATTATACCATAGCAAAGACAAAAAAGAAGTCTGTTATAAAGGCAGGGACAAGATATCAAACTTTGACAAAATAACTTTAATCTATACAGGTTCTTTTAAGTTTCGTTATCAAAAGCTTCGCCAATTACCTTCTTTAAGGCGTGTGAATCACCTTTTAAGCTAGAAGCTACAGCAAAAAATACAATTCATACATAAACCCCCAACTACATTCCATAATTACCCATTCCATTTATATTTGTCAGCCAGTCAATTTTTAAAAAAAAGAAACTATGTACGATAGTGTATTAGCTGCTAAGTATTTGTTGGCCATTGCTGGTTCAAAGCAGGTGACGCTTAACATAACCAAGGTGCAAAAGATGCTATACATTGCCTATGGCTATTTTCTTGCACACCGCCACAGTAGCATTTTTAACGAGCAACCCAAGGCTTGGCCTTATGGACCAGTATTTCCAAATACCCGCATAAAAGTGGATTATACCAAACCATTAGATTTGACTGATGAAGCTTTTGCTACTATCCGTCAAGATTTGGAACTTACTAACTTGTTCAATAGGCTAGTTGACAAATACGCTCAGTTTAGTAGTTCTCAATTCTCCAGTTGGTCTTACAAGCCAGGAAGTCCATGGGATTTAACAACGCAACAAAAGGGTTTCGATTGGGATCAAGCGATACCAGATGCTTTTATTAAAAACTACTTTAGTCATATAGATGTCTAGCAATCAAGATTTATTCAATCTCTTTGAGGAAGAAAAATCAGTATTAGAAGAAACTAATACAGATACAAATGATTTGGCCATCCAACAATTATTGAAGCGGCTAGAAGCTGTCCGCTACAAATCGGACACAACAGACCGCAAATGGTTAGCCATTTGGACGGCCATATTGGTATCTGTATGGTTAATGGCGGTTTTGGTTATCTTAATTTTCCAAGGAATCTGGCATCTTCAATTGAGCGATACCGTACTCATCACCCTTTTGGGTACCACCACACTTAATGTTCTTGGTCTTTCTTTTATTGTATTAAGGGGGCATTTTAAGGCATTGGTAAAATAAACATCTCAACTCAATCATCCTGGTTTGTGCAGTATGAAGTGCTTTTAAGGCAAAGACATTACTCGCTTTTACTTTCTGTTGTCATTCAAATGACAGCTTCATAAAAGCAGTTTCTCCAAAAATAATTTTTGAACCGTTCTTATACTGAGACTTGCACGATTCCTATGCTAGGGCTTGCACGGTTCCTATGCTAGGGCGTGCGCGATTCCTATGCTAGGGCGTGCGCGATTCCTATGCTAGGGCTTGCGCAATTGGTAAGCTAGCAATTGGCGCAAACCCTATGCTAGCACTTTCGCACTTGATAAGCCTATCCATTCACTAAACGTAGCCTACCCATTCACTAAACGTAGCCTACCCATTCACTAAACTTAGCCTATCCATCCACTAAACGTAGCCTATCCGTTCACTAAACGTAGCCTATCCGTTCACTAAACGTAGCCTATCCATTCACTAAGCGTAGCCTATCCATTCATTAAACTTAGCTTTCTCTTTTTTATAAGATTGGATATCATTATGTTCTAAATACCTTTTAGTTGACCTTTAATAGCATTCAATTTATCTAAAAAAAAATCAAACCTTGTTGATGATTTAATGGCTAATCGCAAGCTGAATCATTTGCGATAGCAAAAATTACAAACTCTTGTCACCACTTTTTTCATTGGCGAAGCAACCAAATACGATTAGAAAAAGATGGAAAACATGGTCAAAAAAAAACCACCGCTTGTATAGGAACAAGGGTGGTAAACTATAATTGGGGGTAAATACAGCAGCTATTTTACAGTGATGGTTTGTTGGTAAACATCAGAACGGAGTTCTACATTTTTTGTGTAACCCTTAATTACCATGAGTGAATAATTGGAAGGTGCAAGTCTGGAGGGGATGATAAAAATTAGTTTTGTGGGAGCAAGCTGCGCAAAATCAGTTACTTGGGTCAAATTGCCCGATT
The DNA here is from genome assembly GCA_027486835.1 of Chitinophagaceae bacterium. GTDB lineage: Bacteria > Bacteroidota > Bacteroidia > Chitinophagales > Chitinophagaceae > Parasediminibacterium. The sequence continues at coordinate 31,796 of JAIXOJ010000104.1, read as the reverse complement.
TCAAGTCTTTGAAAAAGACGCCCTCAGCAGGATTATTAGGATTAAATTTTAATTCAGTACCTATGATAGTGCCAATTTTCCCTGGCGTTGCAATGGTATAAGTGTTTGTATTAGCGTCTATAAATGTGATAATATCTGGAGTAGGATTGCTGCTACCAGATTTCTTTACTGGGGAAGCAGAAGCCATTTTTTCATTTAAATCAACTCCTGGAGAAAGAGTAGCCACAATGATGTGCCTTTTACTATCAAAAGTATCTGATGGGTCAGAAAATACCCCCTGGATACTGGGTTTAATGTTTACTAATGGGGTAATTACGGCATAACCATTTGCAACAAGACTGCCCACTTCTTCATGATAAGCCGCCAGTACAGCTTCGATATCAATAGGGGTAAGCGTGTTTCCTCGCTTGGCTATGTTTTCCTTCAAACCTTCGTAAGTGATGGTTTCTTTGGGAATGACCGTAGCCTTTTGGTCATTTGGGTCAGCCGTTAGATGATTGGCCGATAAAGAGTACTCGACTGTCATAAAGAATAAGCATTAAAAATGAATACCAAAAAATATTTTAAATCTACTAAAAGCCTGTATTGCGAGTCTGCTACATCATCATTACTTACTTGCTATACTGGAATGGGTGCAAAATAATGAAAACCTTTAAACGTGTATATAATTTTTAGAAAAGAATAAAGAAATTATTAGACTAGGATGGTATAAATGTGGAAAAGATGTGAACAACCTACCCAAAAGCGGGCATTTGGGCATCGTGCTGGTAAGTTTTGGAGGAAAAACGGGGTTTGTTCCGTTGGTTCATCCCTTGTTTCATCATTATAGATATTACTTCGCTGGTCTGGTGGGTAAGGGTGAGTTTTTTGGGTGGTAGGCTGGCTAGCCATCCGTAAATCATACCGCTCATGTGTGGGGTAATTTGTTTGACCACTGGCACACGGAAACTTTCGAGTGCAGCAGCATTGCACAATTGCTCATATTGACCCCTGATGGGTAAACACAATAGTTTTTTTCCAAGGTAGAGGGCTTCGGCGGGGGTTTCAAAACCAGCCCCTGTAATTACGCCCATACTGTTAATCATGCTTTGGGTAAAAGCTTCATTGCCAATGGGCATTAGGGTCACATTCCCGAACTGCTCAATGGTTTTTGCCTTTTTGCTAAACACTTCAAAGCGCACATCGGCGCATTGTTGCAGGGTTTTTAGCACTACTTGGTCGCTGTAATGGGCGAGGTAAACGGTCACATGACCGTGGTTTTCGGGAGTGGCCTGCAAAACGGTCTCTTTTAAAATAGGTGAATAAATAAAAGAATCGTAGGGCTGAAAGTGCAAACCCACATATTGGGTAGCAGGTGCATAATGTTTTAAAATCCATTCGCCCATGGTGTCTTTTACGGCAGGCCGGGGCGTTTGTGCCGATTGAAAACTGGCTTGGTGGCCAAATTGAATGCTTTTAACCCCTTTCAACTTGCAAGCAAGGGCAGTGATGCACTCAAAATCGTTGATAACAAGGTCGTACTGCTCCACGGGCAGTTGGCGGGCGGTTTGCCACACACGGGTTATTTTTAGCTGCTGCCAAATCTTATAATAATCTAAGCTGCCACTGTTGCCATAAAACAAACTAAGCCCTTCGCTGCGGTATTTGATGGGCAGGGCGGGGGATAAATGGCTGTTGCTGCCACTTAAAAACACATCCACCTCCCCATATTGCTTCAAAAAGGGCATCAATTCTATGGCTCGCGCAATGTGGCCATTACCTGTTGCTTGTACCGCATATAGTATTTTCATAAGAAAAACTTTTGTGAATTATACACTTACTTTCATAATATTCTCTACTGACCTGAGCGTGTTAAAGAGCAACACCTCATCTGGCACCACGTTTAGCTTGGGTAGTTTCTTTTCCAAAGCCACCACAGGGGTTGCCCGAGACTCGTAATGATGCGGGTCGTACATATAAATAGACCAACTTTTATGGTTGTATTCTAGGGCGGAAAGGTGCTCTATCCAATCGCCACTGTTGAGGTAAGTAACGCTGCCTTTATCTGTAGTTATGGTTTTTTTCTGCGGTTGGTGGATGTGACCACAAATAACCGTGTCGTATTTTTTTTCAATGGCTAGTTCGGCGGCTGTTTGTTCAAAATCGCCAATGAAGGCCACTGCTTTTTTCACGCCGTTCTTTACTTTTTTGCTCAAGCTCATTTTTTCTTTTCCAAAAAGCTTCAAGCCCCAGTTGATACAACTATTAATAAGGATAAGCAGGTCGTACCCATGCCCCCCAAGCTTTGCCAGCATTTTGGCGCTTCCTTTAGTGGTAGCGTCAAACACATCGCCGTGGAAAATCCAAGTCATTTTGCCGTCAATCTCCATCACCAGCTTGTCAGTGAGTTGAAAATTACCAATCTGCAAATCAGAGTAGCGGCGCATGGCTTCGTCGTGGTTGCCAGTAATATAAATAACCCTAGTACCTCGGCTAATGAGGTTGATAATTTCTTTTATTACCTGCATGTGACTTACGGGAAAATAGCGTTTGCTAAATTGCCATCCGTCAATAATATCACCATTTAAGATTAACAATTCTGGAGCAATGCTCTTCAAATAGTTCACAATTTCTGGGGCGTTGCAACCGTAAGTGCCTAGGTGTAGGTCACTTATCACCACAACTTCTACCTTTCTTCGTTCCATTAGGGCGGGTTTAAATTTTTCCAAAAGTTGTGTATGTATATTATCGCTTCGTTAAGGAATTATGAACAAATTGTTATCATTTACGTATTTGGAATTTATTATTGAAAGCCTCGTTGCTATTGTGTAGATTTAACACTATTGGATTCTCTTTTATTCACATTTTGTGCATAAACAAGGTATCTTTCTTTGCTCTTGTATCATTTTCAGCTTCACTAAACCCCCAATTATGCTAACCATTCAACAACGCATACTCAAGCAGGCCTACCAAGTAATCATGTTTTTTGCCAATCTCCTACCCAAAAAGGCTCAATTTCTTATCAATGAGCGCCAGCAGCTTCCTACAAAGTCTGTGTTTGATTTACCCGTTACGCTCAACAGTGGGGTGAAAACCACCTTAGCTGCTTACAAAGGCAAAAAGCTTCTGCTGGTGAACACAGCGAGCAATTGTGGCTTTACAGGACAGTACGAAGAATTGGAAACACTGTATAAAACCTATGGCCAACAGTTGATGGTAATTGGTTTTCCTTGTAATGAATTTAGGCAACAAGAACCTGCAGACGATGCTGCCATTGCCAGTTTTTGCCGAATCAACTATGGGGTAACTTTTCCGCTGGCGCAAAAGACACCGGTATTAAAAACCGAGGCGCAGCACCCCGTGTATGAATGGTTAACGCAGCCTTTGCAGAATGGCTGGTGCAGCCAAGCCCCTACTTGGAATTTTTGTAAGTATTTATTGGATGAAGAAGGCCGTTTGGTACTATTTGCTGACTCCAGCGTTTCGCCGCTAGACACGCGAATAATTGCTGCCGTTCAACGATGAACATAAAAAAAGCCACTCGGTAATGATAACCAAGTGGCCTTTGTGCCTTAACAGGAAATTAAACCTGAAAATTATTTTTTAGCAGCAGAATCAGCTTTAGGAGCGGTACTGTCACTAGCTTTTTTAGTAGTGTCGCTGGCAGCAGCAGCTTTAGCAAGAGAATCAGCAGTTTTGATAGAATCTTGAATTTTCAAAGAATCTACTTCTGGTGCTTTTGTCTCACCGTTACCACATGCAGCAAATACAACTGCCAAAGAAAGAATTGAAACTAATTTTTTCATTTTTAATTACCTTAATTTTTTAATAATAGGCGCAAATATATAAGTCGGTTTGTAACCACCAAATCTTTTATCCACATTTCATTCAACCTACTACTTTTTTCTGAAAAATATTCTTATGGGCACGCCTTTAAAGTTGAAATTCTTGCGCAATTGGTTTTCTAGGTAATTCTTGTACGCCATTTTAATGTCATCAGGATAGTTGGTAAAGAAAGCAAAAGAGGGTACGTGGGTAGGAATTTGCGTTACGTACTTAATCTTCACCAAATTACCCCTTACCACTGGTGATTGATATGCCGCAATGGCTTTGAGCATCACTTCATTCAACACGGAGGTGGCAATGCGTCGTTTCTTGCTTTCATATACTTCAATCGCCGTTTCAATTACTTTAAAAATCCGCAGCTTGTCTTTGGCCGAAATGAAAATGACAGGTATATCGGTGAAAGGAGCAAGCCTTTCCTTTAATAACTTCTCGTAGTCGCGGGCGGTGTTGGTTTCTTTGGATACCAAATCCCATTTGTTTACCACTACCACAATGCCTTTGCCCTTACGGGTAGCCAAACTAAAAATATTGACATCTTGTGCTGTAATGCCATTAACGGCATCAATCACTAACATACAGATATCGGCTTCATCCATAGCACGAATGGCACGGATAACCGAGTAAAACTCTAGGTCTTCTTTCTCTTTATTCTTTTTGCGTAGCCCTGCTGTATCTATGAGGATAAACTCTTTTTGGTAAAGGTTATAATAGGTATGGATGGTGTCTCTTGTAGTACCAGCTATATTACTAACGATGGTGCGTTCCTCCCCTACCAAGGCATTTAAGAGCGAAGACTTGCCCACATTGGGTTGACCAATGATGGCAAACTTGGGTATCTCGGTAGTGGGCAGGGTAGCGTCCACATCTTCTTGGGTAATGGGTTCTACTAATGCATCTAATAATTCACCCGTACCAGTGCCGCTCAAGCAGCTAACGGTGTAGTACACTTCAAACCCAAGGCTGTAAAACTCGGTTGCGTCCATTTCGCGCTGTCCATTGTCCACCTTGTTTACTACTAGGTAAACAGGTTTGGTGCTTCGGCGTAGCAAATCGGCCATGCTGTCGTCCAGCTCTGTGATGCCCGTGGTTACGTCCACCATAAAGATGATGGCATTGGCCTCCTCAATGGCAATTTTTACCTGCTTGCGTATTTCTGTTTCAAACACATCGTCGCTATTGGCTACAAAACCGCCTGTGTCTATCAAGTTAAACAGTTTACCATTCCAATCGGCCACACCATATTGACGGTCGCGGGTCACACCGCTGATGTCGTCAACTATTGCCTTGCGTTGTTCTAATAATCGGTTAAACAAGGTACTCTTGCCCACATTGGGCCTGCCTGTAATTGCTATTGTATATCCACCCATAATTTTCTTTTCACCCGCACCAGCGGTTATTCGTTTTTCTATTTATTAATCTATGCTTCGCTCCTACCCTTTCCTATTTAAAAACGGGGTTAGCTGGTAGGTGCATTTAGCTACTTAATGGTAGCCATATTCTTTTAGTTTCAGTTCGTTATCGCGCCACTTTGGTTTCACCTTTACAAACAACTCCAAAAACACTTTTTGTTGTATGAACGCTTCTATGTCAATTCGGGCAAGGGTGCCAATCTTCTTAATCATGCTTCCCTTTTCGCCAATGATGATCACTTTTTGGGTTTCACGATTTACGATAATGTCGGCTTGTATCTTGGTAATGCCTTCTTTTTCTTTGAATTCATTAATTAACACGGCGGTATGGTACGGTATTTCATCGCCAAAGAGTTCGTAAATCTTTTCCCGAATGATTTCACTTACAAAAAACCGAGTGGGCATGTCGCTCAAGTCTTCGTCGCTGTAAAAAGGTTGGCCTTCGGGCAATGCTAGCAGAATGGCTGCCAACAATTTCTGGATATGGCTTTTTTGCAAAGCAGAAATCTTTACAATTTGCTTGCAATAAGGCTTGTCTTTAAAATAAGCTTCCGCAGCAGCAATTTTTCCATTGGCTGCCACATCTATTTTATTGAGTACCAATATGGCGGGTACATTCAATTTTAATGATTGAAACATAGCATCACATTCATCAAAATCGTCGTTTACATCCAAGATAAGCAAGGCAATGTCTGCATCTTCCAAGGCCGATTTCACCGCATTCATCATCTTTTGGTGTAGCTTGTATTTCGCCTCAATGATGCCTGGTGTATCTGAAAATATAATTTGGTACTCACCCGGTTTGTTCAAAAATGCTTTAATGCGATGCCTAGTCGTTTGCACTTTAGGGGATACAATGGCCATTTTTTCGCCCATTAATGCATTCATCAACGTGCTTTTGCCCGCATTGGGCTTACCAAAAATATTTACAAAACCTGCTTTCATAAACTGAATAAATTATAGTGGCCATTCTTTGTTTCAAGTGCCACATACTTAGCTGTTGCTTCATTGCTAACAGTCTACCTCTGCCAACTTATAACTACATCATCAAAAAAAACTGTACCAATCGTTAGCTTTTAATATAGAGAAGGCTAAGGAAAAGTATGGCCAAAAGGGTTGCAAAGATGTAAGATTGATATGGTAATCCCGATTTTACTTTCTACACCCTTATAAAGGGGACTTATTTTATTAGGGAATAGTCACCCAATCTGAGTGTCTTTACAGAAAAATTTAGCATCTACTTCTCGAAAGTTTTCAACTTTAGGGATGTTTAACCGCTGCGTATTCCTTGCGAATCTTTTAATACCATTTAAACTATTACATTAGCCGAAACGATTGTTATGCTTGAACCTTGGCGTATTGGAAAAATGATTCGCATAGAAAACGAAACAGCCACTACTAAACGATTTTGGATTGCTGTAGATGGGGTTGCAGCATTTGACTTTGAACCCGGTCAGTTTGTAACCCTTGACTTACCCATTCATGAACAGAAAAATAAGCGATGGCGTAGTTATTCCATTGCCTCTGCACCCGATGGCACTAACGTAATTGAGTTGGTGATTGTAAAACTAGAGGGTGGGGCTGGCACGAGCTACTTGTTTAAAGAAGGTGTGGTGGGCATGGAGGTAACGCTTCGTGGGCCCTTGGGCAAATTTGTGATGCCGCCTACCCTAGACCGTGACCTATATTTAATCTGCACTGGCACAGGCATTGCTCCTTTCCGCTCTATGGTTCATTATATCCACAACCACCGTTTGCCCCATGAGCAGATTCATTTAATAGTGGGTTGCAGAAGATGGGATGACAAACTTTATTTCAATGAATTGCAAAGCCTCATGCAAAACGAGCACAACTATTTTTTCCATCCCACATTTTCAAGAGAAGACATATTGCCCGAGGGATGCAATAAAGGATACGTACACAGCGTTTATGAATCGTTGATTCTAGAGTCTAAAGCATTAAATGAGGGACAATTAAAACCCGCCCATTTCTACCTATGTGGCTGGAAAAACATGGTGGACGATGCGAAAGAACGCATTCTGCAACTAGGGTATGATAAGAAGGATATTCACTTGGAATTGTATGGATAGTTGTTAGTGATTAGTGGTTAGTGATTCAATGAAATTAAGTTAAGCATCAATCGGGTGGTTGAGCCTGTCGAAACCATCCGATTGATGCTTAACCTATAAAATTTATTTGGCTAAAGCCTTTGGGTGTATTAGGTGAACCTCGCTGAAGCAGACATCCATTCAAAATGTGGAAACTTAAACCTGTTTAACTTAATGACATTGATAAGTTGTTAGTGATAATAAAGTTTTGCCCGCCATAATTTTTTGTTTGCGGCATAAAAAAAGCGCGACAGTTTGCTACTAAACAATCTGTCACGCTTTTTTTGTTGGGTTTATTTCACCATTTAGGCAATGGTAAGCTGGGCAATAACTTGTTGAATTCTATGAAGCGTTTCGGCTTGGCCAATAAAGGCCGCTATGTCAAAAACCGCTGGACCAAACTTGCCGCCTACTAGCATGATTCTAAAAGGAAGCATCAATTCGCCTGCTTTTATTTGCTGGCTGGTGGCTAATTCTTTAAACACCTGCTCTAATACTTGACTGTTCCACTCGGTTTGCAGTTGATATTGTGCAATGAGGTCAACAAAAAACTGTTGCTTCTTCACGTCCCATTTTGGTTGGATGGCCGCCAAATCAACCACTGCTGGGGTTTGAAAATAGAAACCCGCTTGCAGTACAAAATCATTCAGAAAAACACAGCGTTCTTTTACGGTATCTAGTACGGCTACAAATTGGTCATTATCAGGTAGAGCAATTCCTTTTGCTTCAAAAAGAGGCGCAACAATATGGCTATATGCGGTTGCCGGCAGGGTTTTAATCCATTCTTGATTGTACCATTTGGCTTTTTCGTAATCGAATTTTGCACCGCCCTTGTGTACCCTTTCTATGCTGAACTTTTCTATTAATTCTTGCAGGGTAAATAATTCTTGATCAGTACCATCGTTCCAGCCTAATACTGCCAACAAATTGATAAACGCTTGGGGCAAAAAGCCTCTTTCTTTAAATCCGATGGTGGTTTCGTTGGTTTTAGGGTCTGTCCAGTCCATAGCAAAAGTGGGGAAGCCCAGCCTGTCGCCATCTCTTTTGCTCAATTTTCCGTTGCCATCGGGTTTAAGTATCAAGGGAAGATGCGCCCATTGTGGCATTTGATCTAAACCAAACAAATACTGCCATAGCAACACATGCACAGGAGCAGAAGGCAACCACTCCTCACCTCTGAATGCATGGGTAATTTGCATGAGGTAATCATCCACCACCACGGCTAAATGATAGGTAGGCATACCATCGGCTTTCAACAATACTTTATCATCCACTTGTGAAGTATTGAAATGCACTTCACCCCTGATTAAATCTGTGAAACCAAGATCTTCATTTTCGGGCATACAAATTCTTACTACGTATGGCGTGTTTGCAGCCAATAATTCAGCCACCGCCTCTTTACTAAGTGCTAAAGAGTTTTTAAGTACTGTTCTTGTGGTTTGGTTGTATTGAAAATTAGGAATCTCTTTTCGCTTTGCCTCCAATTCTTCCGAGGTATCAAAAGCATAATAAGCTTTTCCAGCATCAATTAATTGCTGCGCATATTGGCGGTAAATGGGTTTGCGTTCGCTTTGGCGGTAAGGCGCAAAAGGGCCACCGTGCAAAGGGCTTTCATCGGGCACTAAGCCACACCATTCGAGGGTGTTGAAAATATAGGCTTCGGCACCTTCCACAAACCTTGTTTGGTCGGTATCTTCAATTCTTACGATAAAATCACCACCGTGGTGTTTGGCAAACAAGTAGTTGAACAAAACCGTTCTTACCCCGCCGAGATGTAATCCACCAGTGGGGGATGGCGCAAAACGCACCCTCACTTTTTTATTTGAAGCTGTTTCTGTCATAAGGCGCAAATATAGCGGTGTGGGTATATTGGTGGTGGGGGGGGAATTGATGGCGATATCTTTAAAACGCAAACACCATCGCTAAGTACCAAAAAAATAATCAGAAACGAGAGTGGTAACTGAAAAGACAGCTTTGCAGGTTTTTTCTTTGTTTATGTTAAAAACATTCACCCAATCGACAGAATTAAAAGATAAAAAAAGTATTTTTGCAAAAGGGTTACTTTTTTCATCTTCGAGTATTACTTAAAAAAAATTATTTAATGGGAACAAAATTGTCTAAAAATTTAATGATTAAAGCGATGGGTAAAAATCAACATGTAGTACCAAACGGCGAAAAATGGGCAGTGAAAGGTGCTGGCAATGAAAGAGCAACAAAAATTGTTGAAACACAAAAAGATGCAATGAAAATTGCCAGGGAGATTGCTATTAATCAGCATTCGGAAGTAATTATTCACGGAAAGGACGGAACTTTCAGGGAAAAGAACAGCTACGGAAACGACCCTAAAAACATTAAAGGCTAAGCTTATGAGAAGAAATTTACACAAGTTGAATTTACAACCCGCTGACAGACTGGTTGTGCCAAAAAGCAATGCTAGGCTGGTGCAGCACCATGCTATCTATTTGGGATTAGATGAAAATGGCATTGAGTGGATTGCAGAAAACATGGTTGGTTTTGGGGTGCGTATTGTAACTGTTACTGATTTTTTTGAGCAAGCAATTGAAGTAACAAGGGTAGAACGGTTTACTGGTACTAAAAGAGAAAGGCGGCATGCAATAGAAAAAGCAATTGCATTGGTAGGCACTAACTACGATTTGTTACAGTTCAATTGTGAGCATTATGCCAACATTGTTCAATACAATATAAAGGAAAGCAACCAAGTAAAAGCAGGATTAGCGCTTGGCATTACAGGATTATTTTTAGGTATTATATTTAGTAACGACTAAAATTAAAACATGGATCAAAAAGATAAAATAGAGCAACTAAAATTTTGTATCGGTAGGTTTGATACATTTTATGAGAGCGTAAATAGTAAAGGCAATTTGTACCTCCCTTTGAATTCATTTTTGATGAGTGGGATTATTGGAGGATATTTTTCATTGAAAGACAAAATACATTTTGATTCATTTACAATCTTTTTATTGTGTGTCACCTTAATATTCAATCTATTGGGGTTCGGGTTTACCATATGGGCTACAATGCCTTTTTTGAAAAGCACTAAAAAAGCAGACACTTCATTAATATTTTTCAATGATGTAGCAAGTAATTCCTGGCTAGAATTTGACAAAAAATATGACGCGATGACTGGTCCAGATGTTTACTTGGACTTTAAAAAACAAGGATATTTATTGGCATCTGGCTTAAAGAAAAAGTTTCAAAGAATTACTACTGCTACAATATTTCTCTTACTTCAATTTGTAGGAATCATTATTATTAGTATCATAATTTTTAACAATTAAATCAAAACTATGCAAACAGAATTTTACAAAAGTTATGTTGATGAGTTAAGAAACACTCTTCAACACGGAACAAAAAGAGGCGAATTAAGCAAGTCCAATGCTTTTAATGCATCTAATGCATTAAAAGAAGCCACAAGATCGTATAGCAATATACCTATGAAAATGGCACTTAGTGTTGAAAGAGACCAAAAGCTATTTGAGAGCTTGCAGCCATTAAATAGCATATCAGGGAAAAAAGTGAATTATCATTTAAAGCCAGGAGCACACCCCGATTTTGACAACCTGAAAGATGAAACAAGTTTTGAAAATCACTATATAATTTCAATATTTATTGATGTAAAAAATTCTACAAACTTGTTTAGGAGATACAACCCTGAAACCGTGGCAAACATTATCAATGTTATTCAAAGGGCAGCAGTACACACAGTATGGTATTTTGATGGGTATATACAACGGTATCATGGAGATGGATTGTTCGCTTATTTTGGTGGTAAAAGTATTTCTAAAAAGGAAGCCACCGATAACGCACTTACAACTACAAGCTTTATAAATTATTTTATGAAAAATGATTTGAAAGAGTTGTTTAATGAACAAGGAATTGAGAATATATTTGCGAGAACAGGCATCGATTTAGGCGATGATGAAGATGTGCTTTGGTATAAAGCGGGAATGGGTGATTGTAGCGAAATAACAACCTGTAGTTTACACACTAGTTTAGCCAGTAAAATGCAAAGTGCCGCTTCAAATAATGGAATTGTGGTTGGAAACAACATTAAATCAAATTCAAGTGTTTCGGAAGAATTTTTTGAGCATGTTCGTGATGCATCTGGCAAGGTAGATTCTTATGCTTTTCAAATTCCAGATGAGAGTTTCTATTACAAACAATGGGATTTCAATTGGATAAAGTATTTAAAGAGCCTTCCACAAATAACTGAAGATGCAGATGGTAACTTGTTTATAAAAGACAAAGAGCAAGTAGAGAAGGAAAGAATTCAAAAGTTGATGGGAACCGCACAGCTAATTAATACTGGCAATGCCTTTACTGATAGAAGTGGCAATATATCATCTTCTGCAACAGGTATTAAAAATCAAGACCATCGTTTTCATTATGAGTAGCCAATTCTTTAATTCAAAGCGACCGTACAATAAGTACTCGCATCTGTGCTATCAAAAGGAATTAATAGAAAAAGAGTATGATTTTTTGGATTGCCGAGTCATAAGTAATGTTCTAACCTGTACTGGAAGTATTCAACCTGAAAATTGCACTGGAATATACAAGGTGAAAATTGAGTGTGTGGCTGGACTTGAACCTAAGACTACCATATTGACACCCGAAATTGAGCCTTCTGTGAAGATACACATGTATAAAGATCACAGCCTTTGCTTGCATTACCCTCCAGATATGAAATGGGGAGTACAGAAAATGATTTATAAGTACACTATACCTTGGATAAGCGAATGGATAATTTTTTACGAATTGTATTTGGTGAATGGTGGGAAATGGTTGGGGAAAGAATCACCTACTCATATTACAGAAAGGGATAAGAATAAAAATATTGATAATAATTGAGTATAGTATTTTCAGTAGCCGCAATAAAATGCGGCTACTTTTTTTATCGCTTACTTATCGATTCAATTGCACAATTTCATTATTGTAAATAATTTAAAGTCTCATATAAAGTATGTGTTTATTCACTTCACCCTCATCTGCCCGTTCATCAATATCGGCAATAACCAATCTCGCAGTTCAGAGAGCTTTTGATTTTCTAAATTGATTGCATTATGTTTCTCAAATGCTGGATTAATAATTGAATGATACTTTGCTAAAGTGCTTTTATCTGGTTTCATTACTTTCAGAGAAAACAAATCGTCCTTTGTAATTGACCCGAAAGTTCTGCCATCAACATTTCGCCTATCGAATACCTGCTTGAGATTGACCATTACGCCAAAAAGATATGAAATACAACTGTCTTTACTATTTAATGCTGCAAGACCCTGACCAATACAACAATCATCTTTTGCAATATTTAAAGTGCCAACTGGAGCCATAACACTTAATAAAGTATCACCTTTGTATGCAAAACGAGTAGGTGTGGTAGTAAATTGACGCGCTAACGGCGTGGCTTCAATGACCTCAAATTGTGTGTTGGCAATAGCGGTACGTTCGTAAGCCTTCTTGTTTATTTGTTCCTTTAACTTTCTTTTGCCCAACGATTCCTGCATTGCTTTTTGTGCGTAGAACATTTTGGCTTAGTAAGATTTCAAGGGGAATAACTCAATAAAATGCGACCAGCTCAATTGTGTAGCCAGTGGTGTCAGAATCTTTAAGTCGGGAAAAACGGGTGCATAAAAGTTTTTCGCTTTTACTATGCCAAACTGCAATGCTTTTGATGTTTGATAAATGCTAACTACCGAAAAATAAATTACATGCAGCAAATAAACAAAGTGTAAAAATATTTTGTAATTAATACCAGACGAACATTCCAGTTCCCTCTCCTTTCGGAGAGGGGTTGGGGTGAGGTCTAACGAATTACTGCGAAAACTTTAAATGCACCCTAGTTTTTTCTTTTATTTCCTCATGAATCAATACTACAGTAAAGTCTTTATTGGTGCAATTTTTTCCCTATTATTGGAATTCAACAATTTCAGAATTAATCCACATTTGGGCGAGATTTCACTATGCACTTACATTTTCCAGTTACCATCCATATTAATGATACGCTTAGCATTCCGCTTCACTCCATCACCGAAATATTGGCTTATTTTATTGGCTACCGCTATTTTCATTGGCTTAAGAAAAAAAAGGGCGACCCCATTGACGCTAACACGAGATGGTGGACAATTATAGGTGCCATTTTTGGTGCTATAATAGGTAGTAGATTGGTGGGAGGATTAGAGAATGTTGCGGCTATGATGCATTCCAATGATAAACTATTGTATTTTTTTGGCAATAAAACAGTTTTGGGAGGCTTTCTTGGAGGGCTATTTGGAGTGGAGTTGGCAAAAAAAATCATCAGCGAGCAAAAGAATACAGGAGACTTATTAGTATATCCTATTATTCTGGGTTTAATCATTGGAAGGATGGGTTGTTTTAGCATGGGGGTATATGAAGAATGTTATGGAATACCTACTCATTTTTTTACTGGGATGGATTTGGGAGATGGTATTCCTAGGCATCCTACCAGTTTGTATGAAATGGCTTATCTGCTAGTATTATGGGGCAGTTTGATACTTTTTTCTTCAAAATACCAACTACAAAATGGCCTTTTATTTAAAATATTCCTGATTAGCTACTGCATTTTTCGCTTTTTTATTGACTTTATCAAGCCAAATTATAATCAGCAATTAGCCCTTTCCACTATCCAAATTGTAGCATTTCTAGGTTTACTATATTACCTATTGCTTTACCTAATGAAAAAACATTTATTTTCATTTTCAAAAAAATAATCCCAAGGAAGTATGTCCACAAAAGATTACACTTATTATGATTTTACATTGTCGCTCTGTACGCAATGCCTCAAACGAGTGGATGCAAAAATCATTTTTCAGGAAGACAACGTGTATATGCTGAAAAGATGCCCTGAACATGGGGCGGAGAAGGTCTTAATTGCAACGGATATTGAATACTATAAAAACATTCGCAACTATAACAAACCAAGCGATGCACCACTTAAAACAAATACAAAAGTGCATTATGGTTGCCCCTATGATTGTGGTTTATGTACCGACCACGAACAGCACAGTTGCTTAACGGTGATTGAGATAACCGACCGATGCAATCTTACATGCCCCACCTGTTACGCCATGAGCAGCCCCCATTATGGTAGGCATAGAACGGTGGAAGAGGTAGAAAGAATGTTGGATATCATCGTTGCTAACGAGGGAACACCTGATGTAGTGCAGCTAAGCGGAGGTGAACCTACCATTCATCCTCAATTCTTTGAAATATTGGATATTGCCAAAACCAAACCTATTAGGCATCTAATGCTGAATACCAATGGAATACGCATTGCAAATGATCCTGGCTTTGCCGAGCAATTGGCTACTTATCAGCCCGATTTTGAAATTTACTTGCAATTCGATTCTTTTAAATCATCGGCCCTCGAACAATTAAGAGGGAAGGACTTGACAGAAGTTCGCAAAAAAGCAATTGACAAACTCAACGAACTCAATTTGTCCACCACACTGGTGGTTACACTGCAAAAGGGGGTGAATGATGATGAAATTGGCAGCATCATTGACTATGCCCTGCAACAAAAATGTATTCGTGGAGTTACGTTTCAACCCACCCAAATTGCTGGCAGAACAGAACATTTTGATCCTGCAACAGACCGGATTACGCTGACGGATGTGCGAAACAAAATATTGTCGCAAACCAATGTGTTTCAACCAAACGATATTGTACCAGTGCCCTGCAACCCAGATGCATTGGCGATGGGTTATGTACTAAAACTAAACAATCAAGTATTTCCACTCACGCGTTATGTAGATCCGATGGTGTTACTGAATAATAGTAAGAACACCATTGTGTATGAACAAGACGAGCAATTGCACGAGCAATTGATTAAAGTATTTAGTACAGGGGTTAGTGTTGATGCGGTTACGGAAGACATGAAGTCTCTGCTCTGTTGTTTGCCTCAAATACAAGCGCCAGGACTATCCTACAACAATTTGTTCCGCATAATCATCATGCGATTTATTGATGCCTATGACTTTGATGTGCGCACCATCAAGAAAAGCTGTGTACACATTGTTCACAAAGACGGACGAATCATCCCTTTTGAAACCATGAATTTATTTTATAGGGACGAACACCAAGAAAAAGTTTTGGAACAATTAAGAACAAAATAAAAGGAGAATGGCACTGGTTTATCTTATGATTCTTTTATTATGCTTACCAATCATAGTCCAAATACTTGGTTTTCTTTTTTATAATCTAGGTAATGAAAAGTACATTAAAAGAGGGAAATTATTAATGAAAATTGGATTAACCTCGTTGGGATTCGAAATTTTGATTGGCTTTGCACTTTGTTCTAGATAAAATTTAAAAGATTCCATAATGATCGAGATAGAAATATTTACCACCATCGTTCTTTTGATTTTGCCACCGCTTACTTTTTTATTAGGGTTGGTTATTTTTTTTATCATTCCTAAAAAACGAAAACTCGGAAAAAATCTGATGAAAATTGGCCTGTTGTACATTGCTATTGCAATATTGATTGGTTGGTCAATCTGCAGCAATGCTTAAATACTTCATATTTCAACTAACTACTCCTATAAAAAAATTACTAACAAAACTGATGTTCCCATTGCAGAGTGCTAATGATGATTTACGTCAAAACTTCCTCAATTATGGGAATGAATCTATTTAGTGTTTGCGAAAAATTAAAAAATTGGATGTTTAATCCGCCGTATACTCCTCCCATCCCATTTTTGGTTGCGTTTATATCACGCACACAATACCCTATTTTTTTATTCCAACAACTTTATTCTAGTTTTTTCCAAAGAAAACTAAACCCTAAACAAACCTTCCAACTCCTGAAAATAAGCTGCAATACCTATCTATTGGGTACTAAAAATTCCATACACCCAAGCATAACAACACACTGCCAACTTGACACCCGTTTTAATAAAAATACAAATACACCCCAAAATATGCCACTTAGTCATTAAAAACACCCAAAAACAGTCCATTTTTGCCATAGTGTCGTGTGGATTTTATATTTACCCATGCGTAATTAACATTTGCTGCCTCACACTTAACATTTGCAGCCTCGGAGTTAACATTTGCTGCCTCACACTTAACATTTGCGGCTTCAGAGTTAACATTTGCAGCCTCACACTTAACATTTGCAGCCTCAGAGTTGTCATTTTGTCGCACGCAGTTTTCATTTTCACTCACGCAGATGACATTTGCAGCCTCGCAATTTTCATTTTCACGCACACAGATGGCATTTGCAGCCTCGTAAATTTCATTTTCACGCTCACAGATGGCATTTGCAGCCTCGCAATTTTCATTTTCACTCACGCAGATGACATTTGCAGCCTCGCAGTTTTTATTTTTACGCACGCAGATGACATTTGCAGCCTCACAGTTTTCATTTTCACGCACACAGATGGCATTTTCATCCTCGCAGTTATTATTCTTACGCTTGTGCATTCCACTTGCTTGGATAATATTACTCTTTGCTTACACTTTTTAGCTCATAATTATCCGCTTACGATTGTTTGCTAATACTAATTGGGATACTTTTAGTTCTTCCTCAACGTAAACACTTTTTCCCCAATAAATAAAACAAGAATGGGTAGGTAGAAAAGCTGAGTCGGACTTTCAGTATCGACTGGAGAAAATCGTTTACCGCAAGTGAGGGATTGTATGAATAACTTTTAGGCAACAAAAAGGTAAGAGACAATTATATGCAAAAAAAAGCCCGTCAAGTTGGTGAAACCTGACGGGCTTGGATGGTAGAATTGAATGAGAAACGATGATCTATCGCTAGTTTTTAGCCAAAATAATCAACCCAATACCTAGTACATAAAGCAAAAGCATTAGGTACAAATTGCGGTAGGTGGCTTTGGAGGCATTGGCAAATTCCAAGAATATTCTTGCTAGTTTAAACACAATGCCGCAGATGAATGCCGACTGCAAAATGCTAGTAGTTGCATGGCTTAGAAGGTTTACAAAATAGAGTGACCAATAGCGCAGTTACTGCCTACTACTATTATTTTATTACGCATTGTTATTGTTTATTTATCCATGTAGAAATAACGCCCCCAGTTTGGCTGGCATCAGCATAAGGCACTAGTATGATGTTGGTATCTGTATTGTTATTGGCTGCTTTTAACTGAAAAGCCTTGCCACCGATCCATTGGCTGGGTAGTGGGGAATTGGGTGTGAGCAATTGAATGTTTTTGGCATCAATCTTAACACCACTGGCTTCTACCCCATTGATGCTTTGGTCAAAAGCCAATACTTGAGGCCCGCGTTGGAGGGCAATTTGGTTGGGGTAGCTTTTGCCACCATCTAGTACGATTGGTAATAGTTTAAAACTGACGGTGATAACATCGCCTTTTTTCCACAATCTTTTAAGGTCAATGGTTTCGGTGTTGGTTATGGTTTGCTTTTGTCCATTCACCAAAAGAGAGAAATCAGTTGCCCAATAAGGCTTCCTAAATGTGATGGCAGTTGCTGCTGGACAGTTGTCGTTTACGGTGATGGTTACATCCTGTCCACTTAAAAAATCACCAGAAGTGGTAAAGGAAAGCGGTTTCTTATCTACACTAGTGGTGTAGATGCCAGGTTGGTAAAAAAGAAAGGCAGGATTGCTATTGATCTTGCCATTGGCAAATAATGGAATCATGGCGATGCCCCTTGGCACACTGCTCATGCAGCAAGTAATCACTGTGCGGTAGGGCTTTTTACCCATTAAAGGTGTGTAGTAACTAACGCCGCCTGTTTGTGGATTTTCGGCACCCGTTAGGTGGTTATATACCGCACGCTCTAGTTGGTCTAAATATTTCATTTGACCAGTGATACAGAAAAGCTGGTAGTTAAACTGTATCCATGTGGTGGTTACACATCCTTCCCCCATATTGTCTTTATCGGTGGCGGGTAAAATGGCATCATCTTGAAAATGCTCAAAGGAACTTGCCGTGCCGGTGATGTATAATCTGGTTGCAACAATGTCTTTCCATGCTGTTTCTAAAGGTTTTAAAAAGGCTTCATCGTTGGTAAGACGATAGAGTTTGATAATGCCTAAAAAATTAGACATCATTTCATAAGCTTTTGCATTGGCCACTTTATCTACCCTACCGATAGAATCTAAGGTTGTAATGATTCTTGGCCCACCTTTATGATCGTACGTTTTTACCAAATAATAGCAATAGTCTAGGTATTTTTTGTTGCCCGTAAAGCGGTACAACTCCGTCATTGATTCTAAAATACGGGTTGCTGCCATGCCCACATGTGGGCCAGACTTGATAATGTCTTTCTTTCCATTTTCGTCTCCAAAAGTTTGAATGACCAAATCACCAATTTTTTCACAGGCTCTCAAAGCTGGCTTAAAACCAGATAGTTGGTAATAGCGCAATAACCCCATTAAATCGTAGCGGTGACTCCATACATCCCAACTTGTCCAATGGCTGTCCATATCATAAGTGCCCAAATAGCCATCGGGCAGTTGTGCTGCAATTAATTGCTGTGCGCTTCGGTCAATTTGAATTTTCAATGCAGGGTCTGCGTTGTTGGCATAGGCATTACAAGCAGCATCTAAAAACTTACCAATATGCTCCCCAATCCAAGAATGATTGCCTGGTCGATTGACAAAACCTGCCAGGATGGCATCTTCATCCACTTTTTCCAAACGCTGTTGTGTATTGGCCTTTAGCCGCTCGCCTAGCCAGCCGTCAATATGTATTTTATCTAGTTCTGCCGGAAAAAAATGTTGTGGTGCTTTGTAGGCTACAACTGGGGTTACACTTTTATACACTAGGTTTTCATACCCGAATTCTGCATTCCACTCCGTGTTGTATTGGTATGCAGGAATGGATAAGGTATAAACCACTTTTATGAACGGGGTTAAGGATTTGTAGGGAAATACTAAGGAGTTATTGCCCATTGAAAGGTTTACTTCTTTTTGAGCCGTATTGACTTTATCACCTTGAAAATTGTAGAAATCTGCTTTCACCATTCCTGCCAAACTCATGGGGGCTTTATTGGCAATGCTTAATTGGTAATCTAACTGTTTACCATGAACAGGTTCTTTGCTGTTGCCGTTTTTGATAGTGGCTGTAAACCCAAAAAATACAGATGGCGTTGCTGCTGAAAACTTGGGAGTTTTAGAAATACTGAATGTACCCCAATGGCTTACTCTGATGGCGATGGTATTTTCTTTATCCCACAAAATATCCTCTTTGGTAATTAAATAATTACGATAAGAATCGCCAGAACCTGTTGATCCCACAAGCTTGCCATTGAGATAAGTATCATCGGACTGTTGGATTTTGCCCATAGCCAAACACAACAAACCTGTTTTGGCAAATTCCGATTGCAATGAAGAAGGAATGATCACCTTCTTGCGAACCCACAAGGTTCGATTAGCCGTGGTTTTGTGGTCATCACTCCATTTTAAAGCGGGTAAATTTTCCCATTCCGCATCGTTGTAATCTGCTTTACTAAATTCAGTTTTGTCTTCAAATTTTATTTTCCAATTGCCTTGAATGGTTAATGGTTGGGCAAATAGGTTTCCTAAAACAAGTAGGTAAGCTACCAATACTAACCCTGTTATTTTCTTCATCTTCATTGTTTTAATTTTTATTAATTCCAAGCAAAAGCACAAGCCCCAATGATGGCTGCATTTTCGCCTAAAACTGCTTTTAAGATATTTATCTTGATTCCTTTTTTCGATAATACTTCTACCGTTTGTGGCAAAAACTTTTCTAGGGATTGGGCGATATTTTAACTACAGATTCACTTGGGTCAACCCATCCCCTGTTTGTAAGATTGGCGGGGGGTAATAATATTTCCCTATTCTCCAAATCAAATAAAGCGGAATTGATGTAGGAACCTCCAATCTTTCTTCCTAAAAAAACATTTCTTTTAACAACCTATCCACCAAGTTTAGTTTATCATTTTTCTTTTTGAACTATTCATTTTATTCAATACCAATAAGGAAATTGAAATAGCTACCATTTGCATTGTAAAGTATTGGTACCGGCAGGCACTGCATAGTAAAAAGCACAGCTAAAATTTTGCATTGGGTAATGCTGGTCGTAGATGATTTTTCCATTTTTATCTACAGGTTCATACCTTGGTTTAAATCGGTTTCTTTCTTTTTCGGTATCGCCGCCTGCCACCAACTCTTGATAGGTTTCAAAAGATTTAAAATCATCGCTATCGCATAGATTGCCGTTGCCTTTGGTGGCGGGGCCGGCATAATTTATTTCTACAGTGCTATCACTCCATGCTTCACTAACCGTAATTCTAAGTTTGGTGGGTGAAAGCATGGTGACGGCAGTTATTGTTTTCATTTGACCACTCTGCCTTATTTCAAAACCATAGTTTATTGCCTTTTGAAGGGTTAGGGTATCTAAGCGCAAGGGTGCTTTGGGCACATAAAAGTCAATGTCAATAAAATCAGAGCCCTTGGTGATTTCTTTGGGTTGTAAGGGTTTCCATTTTTCGCCTTTGATTACCGTTTTGTAATACACTTTGGCCATCATTTCGCCATACCAACGGCTGCCATTGGGGCAAAGATGCCCTCCCCTATCGGTGACTGGATAGACTGGTCCTGCCATAATTATTCTTGGGTCTGCATTGGCAAGTTCTAGCTGCGCCATACCTACGGGTACATCAAAATCGCGGGTGTATTGTGCGCCGCATTGGTAGGTGATGAATATAGGCTTTTGTGTTTGCTGATATGTGGAAGTGACATCGCTAAGTATATCAGTGACCAATGTGTTAAAATATTTCTTGTACTCGTTTTTGTCTTTTGTAGCTGGTGTATTGGTCAGCCAGCCTTGGTTGGCGGCTGTGGTGTAATTATACTCTCCTTGCATCCACAAAATGGCGGAGCAATTGATGGTTTTATTCATTCGGTCGGCGGCTTCTTTTGATTTCTGGATTGCTTTTACAAAATGATTGTACAGCTTGGTGGGTCTGTTGGGGCAATCTTTCATCAATAATTCTATGGAGCGGCCACCTTCGCCACTGCTCGTTGCTGCAAATTTTCTATCGGGGAATCCTTTAAACGTTTGATCAAAATGATACTTAGCGGCATTTACAAAGCCAAGCACTGGTGGCTCGCAATTGATTTGGTTACCTGCATTGATAGCTGTATCTGCATAAACATCTTTATTCGTTTTCTTATAAGAAATAGCAGGACGACCTATTAGTGGTTTGAAAACAAGGTTTGCCGTATCTAAATTATTAGAAAGGTTAGACCATACTTGTTCCCCCAACATTAAGTTGCCCGCATAGTTTTTTACAGAAATGACTGGTGCTGTTTGCTGGCCTGTAGAAAGGCTTTGTCCATAAATAATAATCTGGTTGATGTCGGCAGAGGGGCTTTGGAAATAGGGGTTTTGATTGAGCCGTTGTAGCTTTCCATAATCTGCATTTATTGCGATTGCGTCATTGGCGGCTGACTGTAATTTATTGGCTAAATCGCCTTCAATATGTACGTTTTTGTTTTTGATGGTGTATAAAATGTCTGATGGAATTTTTCCAAAAAAAGTTTGGTAAAACACACAGGTGTTGATGTAAACACCTTCTGTTCTTGGGTGTGATTTATCGGAGATGTGCAATTCGATGTTGGGATTTTTTTCTAGCAAACATTTCCAAGCCACCCCACAAGGCGCAACCAATGCACCTAAATCTTTGCCCAAACGGTTGTATTCATAAGCAATGGTATCG
Organism: Chitinophagaceae bacterium; assembly: GCA_027486835.1. Lineage (GTDB taxonomy): Bacteria > Bacteroidota > Bacteroidia > Chitinophagales > Chitinophagaceae > Parasediminibacterium. The sequence continues at coordinate 9,742 of JAIXOJ010000104.1, read as the reverse complement.
CCCATTTTGGGTCTGTCGGCATAGCCCCAAGTCATGTATAAAACGGTTTTGGCGCCACTTTTTTTAATGGCAGAATCGAACCTTGCGGCATATTCCCTAAATGAATTTAAACTAAGAAAGGCTGCGGAACTTTGGTCTTGCAGCACCACAAAATTGAAATGCCCTGTTTGTATCATTTGCAACGCCTTGCCATCTTTCCAATGCTGTTCTAACTGCGCCCCAGGTTTTACTACAGAGCTGGTATGGATTTTTTTCTTGTACAATGCCCCCATTTCCTTTAACCGGAAAGGGATTTCGGGGTTTTGCTCGCCCATGCCGGCATAGGTGTAGCTGTTGCCGATAAATAAAATTCTAGTGGAATCTGATTTGCCAGCAAATACACTTATAGACCATAATACAAAGGCTGCTGCGCAGAATGCTTTTTGCAACACCTTGTTCTTAACTGGAGCGACCCAAGTGATGCTAATAGCCGCTAACCATACTTGATTTATTTTTTGAAATTTCATAATTGCTATCAGCAAGTTTTAAGATTTATACTGAAATGTAAATTGAAACGTACTATAAAATTTTTAATTCTTTATCAATATTACTATAGTGATTAATCTCTTACAATGTTGGCTTACCAATTTTAAAATAATGATACTTTAAACTTCCACCAGTAGGAGCACCCCAGGTACATTCAAAAGCATAAGTGAGTCGGGTTAAATTGATAGCAGGCAATCCCAATTTTCGCCATGCTTGAAAATGCTTTGCATAAGAAATGGTGCCTTTGGTGCGTGGGGATGTTCGATTACTCCACCATTGGGCAAATTTTTTCCCATTGCGTGGGCGGGTGTATATATCGTAGGTAGCTCCATCAACTGTTATGGTGCCTTTCTTCACTAAGTCATTGGTATTGATGGATGGATTGCCTACCCAATTTTCATTGATATACAACTCAATTGATTCGGGGGTACCTGGTTTTCCAAACCAACCGTACAAGCCCGTGTAGCCACCTGCACCCGTTATATTTTTAAATGAATGTTTGTACTTACCCTTTGCTTTGGGGTTTACAGAATCAACGGGAACATTGAGTTCGTACAAACCTACTTCGTGCAAAAAACCATACTGGGTAAGGTTCCAATCGATTTGAAAGCTTTTGCTGCCATAGGTGGCTAGGCTTGCCTCACCTATAATATTTCCAAACCAAGTTTCAGCATGGTAATCTTTTCCTACTTGCCAATATGCAGTCTTGTTAATTTTTGTCCCGCTTTCGTAGTTGTGGAGCGTATCAGATTTTTGCGCGTAGGTATGTAGACCCAAGCAACTACAGAAAACCAAGTAAAAAGCAAACAGGTATTTTGAGGTATTTTTCTTCAAAGTATATTGATTCATATTTCAGTTTAATTATTGATAGGTTATCTATATTCAAAAGCACCTAAATCTGGCTTAGCATCTCTTGTGAAATCGGTAAAATCTTTAATTGACATGGGCATTCCTACTGCTTTATTGATAGCAGGAGAATTGGCTTTTAATTTAAAATCCAAGGTGGAAGGATTTACAAAAAGGGGATCTAAATTGATGGTATTTGTAACTGTAGTTTGAGCAGAGAACTTGCCTATTGAACCGAAAAACAAATTGTTATCTACGGTGACTGGAAAGTTTTGAGAGGTATTGCTTTTTATCGGAATGGGGCAGCCACTGATTATATTGTTGCGGATGCTAAAGCCAGAGTTTGCAGGATTAGAAGCTTCAAGGAGTAAACCACAATTTTCCCATTTTCCTTTATTGCCACAATTGTAAATGGTGTTGTGGTAAACATCTATGTTTTCAAGAGGCCCATTATTTAAGTACCCCGCAATTCTAATTCCGATGGTGCCAATATCATACACAAGATTATCATGCACTTTTACATTACTAGCCTTACCTCCTTCTTCGCTAGCAACGGTAATTCCACCACCCGTTTTATACACTTTATTGGCATATACCTCAATGTTATTGATGTTTTTTTTGTAGGCATCTATGTATATACCCACCCTTTTTAAATCGAAAACTGTATTGTGGTGTATTGATCCATTCGAGCAAGCGTTTTTAGCATCAATGCCTTCTCCACCATTGTTAGGATCAGTCAACCTGTTTGAAACGGTATTATACGCTATTTCAAAACCTACTACTGATGGCAAGCTGATACACTCGCCTGTATTAGTTGGTTTGTCATTTATCATACAAGCCATTTCTACATCATTATATAAAACAGAAACTTTTGTTGACCCAGCTATACAAATGCCTGATGCGCCAGTGTTGTAAGTCTTGCAATTTTTCACCGTAATGTCACTGCCGCCAGTACCCATGATACCCCAGAATTTAGCATTGACAATTTTTAATCCATCAATTATTATCCAGCTTTTATCTTTAAGATCAAATAATCCACGCCTATCAGTCTTTGTACCATCTACTGAATTGCTACCATCAACAATTGCTTCATTTTTTACTTCTGAATAGTAAATGATTGGATTGGTTGATGTACCTGAATTGGCAGGGGTAATTTTGGAACTAGGAACATAAGTACCTGATTTTACTACCACCACATCACCTGCAATGGCAACTTCTGCCGCTTTATTTACTGTTAAAAATGGTCGGTTTTTAGAGCCATCATTTGCATCATTCCCTGAGGTAGAAACATAGAGATAACGAAGTCCTTTAGGCAGAGCTGTTGTACTTGTCGTTACAACTGAGTTGCCATTAAAGAATTTTTTTGTACAAGCAAATGCAAATACAGGAACTAAGAGAGCGATAATTAAACACTTTTTCATTTTTCTATTTTTTATTATTATGAGACGTTTTTTCTACTAAATTCTTGATTTACTATTTCCAAGATGGCTTTATAGTCTTTATAAAATCGGTGAGTTCTTGTGCATTTTTAGCATGTTGTGCCACATTTGGATGGTTTTGCGAACCCGTACCCAATGCACCTTGTTGGGACATTTCAAAAAAATGAACCTTTCCTTTGTTTTTAGCATTTGCAGTTGTTGCTATTCGTTGAAGTATTGGTTTGAAATGTGTGTAGTTCCAGCCGGAAATCATTGGCCCTAATAAAACCACTATATCAACCCCCGGACTTTTTACTTGCAATTTGTCAATAAAGGCATAATAAGTTGCTTCGTATTTAGCATCGTTTACCCCTTTAGAAAAATCATTTGTTCCTAAATTGATGAATATCATATCGGGCGTTTTTTGGAATTGATAAAGTGGTGTTGCAGAAGACCAATGAATTCTGTCAAAATAGTTGTTCATACTATTTGCACTTTCTACATCAGTTGGAACAGCGGTATTGGTATAATTTAAAAATAAACCTACCCCAGATTTACTTACTGCTTGATGCCTTGCCTTGAAATTGCGGGAAGTGATAGCGGCATAAGAAAGATAGTGGTTTTGATTACCGTTTGATTGGCTAGAAGTAGATGACCCTTCAATACCTGACCCACAGGTTATTGAATCGCCATAATACTCAAAAAACAATTTTCTTGTAGTGGTAATAGGCACAAGTGTTTTCCCCTCCTCCAAAATAAAACTATTAAATGTTGTTATTCCAAAAGTCGATTCTGTGAGTTTATACAATTCTATTTCGTGAACAGCATCAGATAAACCAGAGGCTAAAACGTAAGTTGAATTTTCAGCGGTCAAGAGGATTCTTTTTGTTACCAATCCATCCACTATCACATTGAAATAATTAGAGGTACTATTATCACTAAGTACTGCCTTAATACTCGTGCCTTGAAACATAATTCGAATAGAAGCACCTGAAAAAGAACATTTTGGCTGCAATGGATCTGTAAAATCAAATCGTCCATTGTATTCAATTAATGGATTAGTGGCTAATACTGTGTTTGATGCAACATTGCTATTTGTTGCACTTTTTTTACTGCACCCTAATGCGAAAACAGGGAATAAGCATACAAAAATGAGTGACCTAAACATACTTTTCTTTTTATTTTTTATTTCTTTGGGTAAATTCTTTACCCAAACTTTGATTTACAATTGGTTGTCGATTGGTTATTTGAATTGAAGAATCGAAGTCAGTCCTTTATTCTGCAAATCCAAAAACCTATTTACTTATCTTTTTAATTCCTGTTTAACTCTTTAATATCTACCAAACAACAATGCAGTGTTTGTCTCTAATAGTTATTCCCTCAACTTGAAATAACAAAACAATGGCCATGTATGCGGGTGGGAACAATAGCCTTGAAATACTTGCCTGTAATTGGGTACGGACACCCAAAATGCATATAACCCCTCCCGATAAAGGGTAGAGTTTACTTCATCGGCTGCTGTCCATTGGCCTACCCAATACTGGGGATATTGCTTTGCATAGTTTTGGAAAGAGAATTTCATTAACAAGGATTCTGCTTCTTGTTTGTCAAATGTGGCAACGCCCAGCAATAGCGGATATTCCAATGAAAACCAAATGCCCCCATCTTCGCCTTCTGCTTTGCCGCCCCACAATGTTTTTTCCCTTGTTCTGGCACCGATTGGTTCAGGCGCTAAAATTTTACTTTTTATGTACGCATACATTTCTTGTTTGCGCTCTTTGGGCAAATTGGGAATTTGCAGTAAATATCCTTGCGGCTCCACACACACATTGTCAACCCCAAATCTTAATTTACTATTCAAATAAGATCTAGCAGAAAATTTTCGGTCGCCAAGGTCTTTCATAAAAGACTGTTCCATTGATTTTCTGTAAGCTTCCAATGCATCCACAAATGCATCCGCTTCGGGCATTTTTGATTGCTTGAGGGCTTCGGTTAGTTTTGGAAATATCGACAATACCATTGCGGAATTAAGGTGCGATTCTGCTGACCAAGAATATCGGTTGGGGGAATATTCCTCAAAAAAACTATCACTCCAATCGGAATTCAAAATTTTTACTAAGCCGTTTGGCCCTCGCCCTACTTCATCCCGTAGGTACACAAAATATTTTTTCAGGAAATTCAACAGCAAATCCATCTTGCCATTCTCCGCAGGATAATAGGTTACGTTTTCTTTGAGAAAGCCAAAATCTTTGGTGATTAATAAGTATTCAGCAATGGTATTGAAGAAAAACAATTGCTCATCGCTTTCCTTGTAGAGCGATGGGGGCGAGTAGCCAAAACCAGAATTGCCTCTTTTTATCTCCCCATCCGCTTCGGAATGTTTAATTACATAGCGGATACAAGATTTTGCCAATGCAGGATTGGTATAACATGCGGGAAGGGCGGCTTGTAGGTGATCGCGGTTGGAAATATTATCACCAAAATGGTAACTATATACAGTGCCTTGTGGTATAAAAGTTTCCTTGTAGTACTCGCTATACTTGGCAGATGCTTCCACCACGTGGGCATTCCACAACATTTCCCTTCTTAAAACTTCATTTTTTTCTTTAGATAAATCGGGCAGTTTGTTTTTCCATAAATCAGCAAACAAGCCCTCGTTTAGTGTTTTATTATCTGCTTCGCTCCACAAATCATCCACTTGTTTTTGTACAGCAGCAAACCCTTTGCCTTCTGCTACCCCAATGACAATATGGAAGGTGGTTGTTTCGCCTGGCTTTAAAAGGGTATTGATTTCAGTGGCCAACGTATCGTTTTGTGCGGTAACCACGGAATTATTTTTCCCTTGTGTATTACTGGAATACATAAATAACGAAGCAGGATTAAGGTCATAGATAAATCGCGCATCCTTTGTGGACAATTGAAGCAAGGTGTTGGTTTTGTAGGTGATGTCGGCAAGGGCAATTTTTTTTTCGGCATCAATACCTATTTGGGGTATGTATAAAATGGGGCGTTTTTGTTTGGGTGTGTATTGCAAACCATTCAAATCGAATGTTGCCAACATCCGCTCGCTATAGGCCAACTCCTGCGTGGTTTTACCATTGTTAGTTAGCACCACGGTTACAATAAACGAGGAGTTGCCTTCGTTTATTTTGGGAGATGGTTTTACGGAAATGATGCGGGTACAGGTTATTTTATTCTTTAGCTGATAGGTATATCTGGCAAAGCCCACCCCAAAATTTCGTTGCACGATTGCATTGTTAGTGGCCAATGAATGCAGCCCAACTAATTGATTTTTATTGATGATTTTATCATTTTTAAAAACAATGGTGGCATCGTTCCATCCATAATTGGGTTGTTCGGCAGCATTCATTCTTGCCCAAGCCCTTTGTGCAGTAAACAGTTGGAAAATCCCACTGGTATGCGTAACCAATGCCATTTTATAATTCCCCAATAGAAAAAAAGGGTCCTCGGGCAGTTTAGCATCTTTACCGTCTTTGTCCAACGCATAAAAAGGTATTGGGCCCGTATAATTATAAACAGGCAAACCTTTCGATGAAAAAGACCAATGGCCTATGGCACTGTCATTTTGTTTTTCAATTAATGGTGAACACCCTAGTCCTCTGCAATGGGTCATCACTTTTTTACCCCCTGATGCAACAATTGCTTGTGAAACATCATTGCAGGCTAATTCGTGAGCATACAAATTGGATACACAAAGGGCAATGGCAGCAATCATTATCGTCTTTCTCATTATTCTATGTTTAAATTGTTATTGTGGAGTAATTTCAATATTTACCAACTCATTTTGCTTTGCACTTACATTAAAGGATAAAGTGCCTGGCACAAATTCGTCGAAGTTTTGGGGCTTTCCATTGATGGTTAATTTGAATTTCTTGTAGCTATTCATACAGACTAGTACCCCATTATTTTTTTCAGTTCCTGTGAATTTTATTTGTGCATTTAGCTTGGTATTATCTTCATTAAACACCTTTTTCATTACCCATGCATCGTACCCCACATTTAAAGAACCTGGCTTGTAATAGGCGGCAAACCAATTAAGCACTGGTGCTGACAATCCAGAAAACTGGTGCCATCCGCTACTATGTCCTGTGCTTAATCTGATTAATTCAAGACTATTATAAGTGGAATCCACTTCCTTTTTATACACTTTTAAAGCCGTTGACGCAATTTCATTGGCGCGAACTCCTTCGCCAATGCCGAGCATGGTTTTCCATAAAATAAATTGATGGGGAAACCATACTGTTCCGTTCCAATAGCCGTCTTCGCTGTAATAAGGTGCAGATTGATCTATTGCTGTGATGCCAAAATTTGTCCAACAGTGTTTGGGGGAGAATAAGTGTGCTAGTATTTTACTTTTTTGATTTTGGGTACAAATTCCCGCCACTAACGGATAAACCCCATCTAGACCCATATTATAATTTACACCCTTATCGGTACGAAGAATTCCTGTGGATAGAAGACTTACGGAATCGTGTTTTACGTAACCAAAATATCCCGCATCTTCATCCCAACTATACTGCTGAATGGCCTTGGAAAACTTGTCAATGTCTTTTTGATAAATATTCCTATCCGCTTCAATGCCTAGCGTGGTGGCTGCTACCTGCATCAACTTTGCAATTCTGATGGCCATTGATGTACTGATAACTGGAGCAACCGTGTTATACATTTTCTTGTTCCGAGCAAAACTTTGGGCTGGATAATCATCCCAACCACCAGAGTTATAGAAATAATCGAACGTGTTTAGCAATCCAGATTTTAGTTTGCCTGTGGTGGAACTACCCCATTGACCAGTATAAAACAGGTAGTAATTTCTCAAACGCTCATAAAAATATTGCAACAGTTCTTTGGATTGTGTTCTATTCCAGAGTTCTTGATAAATTAAAAATTGAACAGGCACTGGCGAACCATGATGGATATACGCATTGGCTGTATTCGGTGCATTTACGTACCCATTTAATGCCTCAACGGCTCTTTGAATATCAACATCCAACATTCCCAAACCAATGAAACCACCATCCCAAGTGTATAGACTATTCCACCGCTTGCCGGGAACAAATTGTTTAATGATCTCTTGTTGGGTGTAAAGCGGATAAACGATGTTTTGCAACATCGTGGCTTTCATAATCTGCTGACTAAATAAATAGGGCTTTCCCTCGGTATTGATGTTTTCCTGTTCAATGGGTTGTTCCTGATTCAATTGTGCAATGTTGTTTTTCAAATACAACTGCATTTGCAATAGCACTTCTGCTTTAGTTCCTACACATAAAATGGCATTTATTTTTTTGGATGTTTGGGGATTAATAGTAAAGCTACGCAACCAAATATTGGAAGTGTAGGTATCTTTTTTTACCGAGTAATTGTTTTCGTTTATAAAATCAGTAGCACCTTTTATGGCGTTGTCATATTCGTCTGTAAGAATTTCTCGGATGTCATTACCCACTTCGGCATCCCAGCAAATGCCGTAATACTTTGGAAGATTTTCATACTTCAATAAGATGCCTTGCTTGCCAATTGTCCTTTCAACTAAAGGTTTAGGCTGTTTGCTATAAGCAATAAATTTTACGCTGTCGGCTTCTGATTTTTCTATCAAGCAAAAACCATCCAATTCAATAGCCGTATTGGTTTGTGCTGTGAATGCTAATTCAGATACACCCGCTTTTACAGTCCCAATATTGATTTGCTGTTCTACCAAATTGCCAGTTCCTACTAATTCAATGGTTTGATTGGTTAATCCTGATGCCAACAAACTAGCTTTTGCATTTTGGGCTATTCTATATCGTATCAATAAGCATCCATCCTTAATGGCAGATGGGTTATTGATTGTATAGCCCACTTTATCTCCCGCCTCTGAACCAAAATTATCCCCAAGCCCACTGCCGCCAGTAAATTGGCTATTCCTTACCTCCCCTTTTAATAATCCATCTGCTCTTAAATTATCATCGGCTCTTTGCTTTTTGTATGCAAGGGTAGAATAATTAATGGCACTTATCCAAGACCTTCCTTGCGGCATTTGAACCTTAACGGGTGTGTTTTCATACTGTAAACCCACCATGATATTCACGGACAATCCCTGTTTTTCATCGGTTTTGTTGACCAATTCAATGGTCATTTGACGAGCATCGTCGCTTAGTTTTTTGAAAGAAATATCGCTATATACCTTATCCTTCCACACTATTTCTTCCCTAAAAGCATAATTTTCTAGATCCTTAGAAGCGTGCCAAGGATAAAAATCAGATTGGTATTTTACATTGGGTACAATTACCCTCCCTTTATAAAAACCAGTAACTACACTTACATCTAAACGAGTACCTGTGCTACTATCTGCAATATGCGAAATGCCCGCATACCGTTTAGAATAAGGCCCCCAAGCAGGCGCAGTAACCGAGTGCGTTTTTGATAGAGCTTGCAAATGAAAGTCGATTAACGGTTGCGCACAAATGCTTTGCAAACCAATAATGGCCAGGGAACTTGCCAGTACAACCAATTTATTATACGCTTCTAATTTCATGATTATTTAATGCTAATATTTTCTACCTATTCCAACTTAGGAAATAAGCCGTTCTAGGATGTTGCGACAGATGATTGAAAAACTTTCTGGACTGTTTTCTCAACTAGTGGAGACCATTGAAAAACTTTCTGGACTGTCATCTCAAATAGTGTAGATGATTGAAAAAGATTTTAGACTGCCTTCCGCAGTAGTGCAGATACCACAATAAATTCTTAGACTGCCTTCCGCAGTAGTGCGGATGCCACAAAAAATTCTTAGACTGCCTTCCGCAGTAGTGCGGATGCCACAAAAACTTTTTAGACTGCCTTCCGCAGTAGTGCGGATGCCACAATAAATTCTTAGACTACCTTCCGCAGTAGTGCGGATGCCACAATAAATTCTTAGACTACCTTCCGCAGTAGTGCGGATGCCACAATAAATTCTT
>JAIXOJ010000082.1 GCA_027486835.1 Chitinophagaceae bacterium | reverse complement strand
CCCACAATGGCTGAGTTGACTATAGAGGTAGATTTAAGGGTAAGAAAATCCCCAGTGTTCAATGTGCCAGAAGTCAGGGTGAGCGTTCCTGTCACATTCAGCGCATTACCCAAGGTTACACTGCCCGTTGTAAGGGTGAGATTGGCAAGACTGTTGGTGGTGGTATTGAATAATAATGTACCCGCATTCCCATTAACAATAATAGAAGACTGATTGGTGGAATTGATGGTTCCTGTGCCTGAAACAGCTCCGGTTAAAGTGAGCGTTTTGCCATTAACGATTAATTTGCCATCTAACACTACATCTTTCAGTGTTGTATTTGTAGAAAGGGTCGGGTGATTGATTGGAGAAGATGGGATTGTAATGGTATCTGTACTTAATGGTACGGAATGGGTATTCCAATTGTTGGCATTGTTCCAATCCGTGGACACGGTTCCCGTCCAAGTAATTGCAGCCGCTCCATTAACAGTTATACTTCCAGTTTTGGTAACTGTACCACAACCACCTGTAAGCGTGATGGTATAATAATAAATTCCATTTACACTTGGTGTACCACTAATAGTATAAACATTACTAACCCAATTGCCTGAAACGCCTGTTGGTAAACCGATTATTGACGCACCGGTTGAACCAATGGTATTATATGTGATGGATGTAATGGCATTGTTTTGATTTATGGTTTGCGCATCCGTACTTACAGCAGAACTTAGGGTGATGGTATTGTTAGCGGTTACCGTAATCGTTCCAGTTGCATTCGCCGTTCCGCAACCGCCTATCAATGGAATGCTGTAATTGTATGTACCTGATATGGTTGGTGTACCAGTTATAGTAATGGTATTGCTTGCCCAAGCGGCAGTTACGCCAGTTGGCAAACCTGTGGCTGAGCCAATGCCTGTTGCGCTTGTAGTGGTGTGGGTGATATTTGTTAATACCGTATTGATACAAACGGTTGGTGAGGAGGAAGCTGCACCTGCGGTATTGGTTGGCGTTACCGTTACGGTTGTTAGTGCCGATGTTGCCATGCAACCAGTTGTAGTGTTTGTGGCTGTGACAGCATAATTGCCACTTGTGTTAATTGCCAGATTTTGTGTAGTAGTGCTGTTAGACCACAAATAAGTATTGGCCAATACAGGTGCTGAAGATACCCATGAAGGATTATTTACTAGAGTGGATGTAAGTGTCCCTTTTGAATCAGCAGTTGTAGCCGTACCGAAATTTTCATCCATTTTGTAATAGCTTACCAACCCTGTAGAAGAAAGTGCAACCGATTGGTTCCAGAAAGCGGCAATATCAGTAGCTGAACGGGCAACGTTCCAAATTCTGAACTCATCCATTGATCCGTTAAAATAACGCTGACCATCCCAAGCTCCTATTTTAAACGGGATGTTTGCAGGTATCGAAACTGCATTGGAATAGTTCAGGTTTTCTTGTAATGCACCATTTACATATATCTTGAGGCTTTTGCCAGTTGATGAGTAAACAACAGCAACGTGATACCAAGTATTTGTGGTGAAAGCATAGCTGAAGATTTGGTCAGTAGGCGCATTTCCGTTTACAGAGAATCCAAGTGATCCATTGGAAAATTGAAAATGTACATACCCCAGTGCCCAACTTGCGTGGTTTAAAATAGTATTAAAGCCTCCTGAACTAAATTGTTTTGGATTCATCCACAATTCGAAAGTCAGGTCATTTGTTGCGGGGAAACCCGTGTTATTTTGTAAGTATTGAGATGACCCGTTAAAATCCAAAGCACTGCCCGAAGCCATCAGATTTACACTACCACCTGAGCAAAAAGTAGTCGCGCCGCTAGGTGTTATAGCAGTGGTTGGTAATGCATTTACCACAATGAATCCAGTAGCATTCACACTACCGCAACCACCTGACGATGGAATACTATAATTGAATGTACCAGCAACTGTTGGTGTACCACTTATAGTAATGGTATTGCTTGCCCAAGTGGCAGTAACACCTGTTGGCAAACCAGTTGATGAACCAATGCCTATTGCGCCAGTGGTAGTGTGTGTAATATTGGTTATAGCAGTATTGATACATACTGTTTGAGTGGATGATGCTGCACCTGCTGTATTAGCAGCAGTTACGTTAATCGTCCCAGTAGCATTTACTGTTATTCCACAACCACCGGTTAGCGCAATGCTATAATTGAAGGCACCTGCTACCGATGGTATTCCATCAATGGTAATGGTATTGCTTGCCCAAACAGCGGTTACACCAGCAGGTACCCCTGTGACAGTACCAATGCCTGTTGCGCCAGTGGTGGTATGGGTAATATTCGTTAATGCCGTATTGATACACAATGTTGGGGTACTTGATGCTGCACTTGCTGTATTAATTGCGCAGGTCCTAGTTACTATTACTGTATAGGTTTTAGTTGTTGTGCCATCTTGTGCTGTAACAACTATAGTGATGGTATTGCTACCTACATTTAAAGCAATTGCACTAGAAGCTGAACCACTAGTTACAATAGTGCCATTTACAGTTACGGTTGCATTGGCTTGGTTTACTGTTGGTGTTATTGTTGTACTGGTTGTGCTGTTGTTTACACTTGCAGTGTAACTAATTGTGCCAGAAGCAAAGGTTGGCGTGATAGCACCAGCAGAAGTTGTTAAATCGGAAAGCGTGGCATCTTTATTAATATAATAAGCAGTCTGGTTTGCCTCGATGGTATTCCTTTCTGCTGTGGATAACATTGCATTGAAAAGGACAATTTCTGGTGACCAGAAATAACCAGAACCCATTCCATCATTTCTATTCCCCATCATCATGTTATTGCCATTATCGGCAGAACCAATTACTGTAGAAACACCAGACTGAACGCCATTGATATAATTATAAGCATTGGAAGAAACAGCATTTTGAAACGTAAAAGCATACACCGAAGTTGGAACAGCCGAACTGATATCGGATCGAGGAGTAGTAGCACTTAAATTAATGCCATTAAAAATTCCCGCACTAGCATTTCCAGTAAAAAACTGTCCATCGGCATTGGAAAAATCAAAAGGAGCAGGCGTATTTTGGTTTACCCCTCCTGATGTACCTGTTTTTGAAATAAATGTGGATGGAGTAGTACTATTTCCTTTCGCAACACCCACCATAGAAGCTGCATCTGGGAAAATAGTTGTTTGTGTCGTAGCAAGGTTTGCAATTCCAAAATAAAGCGAGGGTTTGCCGTTTATTTTAGTTATGACCCCACTAGTAATCACTTGTGGCTGAACAGCTAAACTGCTTTGCATAAGATTTCTGCCATTACCACTTTGATCATACCAAATAGCTATCGTAGCATTGGTGCTTCCCGTAATTAAGGAACTTAAGGTGGTAGTTCCATTTTTCAATCCCGGTGTACTACTAGGACTTGCATTAGAAATGACTGAATTCGTACCAAAACTGCCATTGGCATCTGGCCATACATCATAGGTATTGCTACCAATAGTAACTCTAGCCAAAGGATCTATATAGCTAGTAGATAATAACCTTAATGAGTAGGCAGTAGCTGATGGAGTGCTGCTGGTTAACCCAATATTATCAAGGGTATTAGGATTTGCTATCCTAGTAACAGTTACCGTATAGGTTTTAGTTGTTGTGCCATCTTGCGCAGTAACTACAGTAGTGATGGTATTGCTACCTACACCTAATGCCAATGCATTTGAGGCTGAACCGCTTGTTACCGTTACGCCATTTACAGTTACCGTTGCGTTGGCTTGGTTGACAGTTGGGGTAACCGTAATACTTGTTGTTGCATTCGATACATTGGCTGTGTAAGCAATAGTGCCAGAAGCAAATGTTGGCGCGATTGCACTGGCAGTGGTAGTTAAAGCGGAAAGAATGGCATCATTTGATTGATACACAGAGATGCTACCGGTTTGGGTAATATTACCACAACCGCCAGTTAGGGTGATGGTGTAATTATAAGAACCGACAACAGTAGGTATTCCACTGATGGTATATACATTGCTCGACCAATTGCCTGTTACGCCTGAGGGCAAACCAGTAATCGTGGCACTTGTTGCACCAGTGGTATTGTATCGAATTACTGTAATACTTGTACTGGCACTTACATTTTGCACTGAACTCCCCGTATTGAGTGTTAACGTGTTATTGGGTGTCACGGAGATGGTAATAACGGAAGAAGTCACTTCTGGACAAACACCATTCTTCACTATTGCATGGTAATAGGTAGTGTAGGAAAGATTACTATCTAACAATACCGAAGCTATTGCCAAAGGCACATTGCTAAAGTTAGTATTATCAATAGATGTCTCCCATAGTATGGAAGTGCTGGTGTTCCCAGATAGAGCCAGTGTAATTCTTTCATTAGAATGAACACAAACTGTTTTGGTTCCACTGATGGTTCCCGCATTTGATAATGCATCAACTTCAATGGGGAAAGCAACAGAATAGACCGCAGCACAAACGCTGCTGGTTGCCTTCACCCTATAATATGCTTGAGATGACAGGTTGAGGGCAGTGTATGAAATTCCAGTGGCAGCACCGATGTCCGCATAAGTAGTACCATTTGATGAAGACTGCCATTGTAAGTTTCCAACATAATTGTCAAGGGTTAGAAGGGTACTATTGGTGCCAGTACATACTTTGCTAGACCCTGAAATCTTGCCAACGATAGAAGCTTCTTTTACAATAACGGCACCACTAATGCTAGAAGTGATAGAAACTCCGTAAGCATTAGTCACCGTAACATAATAATAATTGGTACCTACCTGAATAGATGCTGGGATATACGTACTATTTGTTGCACCAGTAATCAATTGACCACCTGTGGTGGTGGCATTGGTGTTGCTATACCATTGATATTTGATGCCAGTGGCGGTAGCACTAACTGCAAATGCAGTGGGTATGGTATTGATACAAATCGTTTGACTATTTGTGCTTGGTTGGCTTGAGATGGTTGGGGAGCCAATTTGATAATATTGAGCTTGGTTCGTATCAATACTGTTTCGAACCGTTGCACTCAAGATGCTATTGAATAGGATAATTTCCGAACTGTAATGTATGGGGTAACGCATTGTGCTTCCGTTAAAACTATAACCACCAATACTGATGGTGGCAGATGGAAGACTAGGTGTGGAAGACTGACCAGATGTAATAGTTGGCTTTGTACCATCATAGTATAAGACACTATTTCCACTACCAGGAACCGCTAAACCGAAAGCATGAAAGCCATTGTTACTAACAACTTGGTTGGTGGACACCCAATCTACATTTTCTTTTATCCCAATTAGATGGTCACCTGTATTGTCAAAGGTTGTTCCTCCAATACCTAAACCGATTCCATTTGTATTATCACCAATCTTCACGATTGCACCGTTTGTGCTTGCCGAAATACTAGAAATGGATTTCACTTCAATAGGATAATTGGTAATACCAGAAGCCGAATTGGTCAAATTTTGGTTGACAAATGAAATAGACACAATGCCCCCTACCCTGTCTATCACACCATTATTCATGATTCTTGGTTGCGATGAAAGTGTTGATTGGGTAATGTCTTTTTGTTTGGTGCTTTGGTCGTACCAAGTGTCCACATAACCATCGTTTGAGCCCACAAAACTTTTTAAGGAAACCGTATCTACATCGCCATCGGGGGTAAATCCAATATCACGGGTGGCATTGTCACTTGAGCGACGAACTTTAATGGCATTGCCTGTATAATCGCTCCAAAACAAACGAAGACTATAAGCAGCCGCCGCTAATGACCTGTTGATACCTACCTGGGGATTCACATTTACAGAAATGGTTGGGTGAATGGTAGTGGAACAACCCAATGAATTGGTAACCGTAAGTGGTACGGTATAAGTACCAATATTGGTGAACATATTTGAAGCGGTAGTAGGTGTAGTTCCAGCTCCCCAAACATAATTGGTGCCCCCACTTGCAGTTACACGCACACTCCCAATGCCAGACAAAGACCCTGAGATGGATGCCACTGGCAAGGTATCAATGGTGATGGAATAGCTCGCACTATCTCTACATCCAAAAGAATTGCTTGCTTTCACCTGATAGTTGCCAGAAGTACTAAAAGTGTTGGTGGCTGAAAAGAGGTTGCTTCCCCCATTCCAGGTGTAGAAAGAACCACCAGTAACCACCAACGTAACAGGACCACAGCCCCTAGTGCTACTAGCGGTAGTAATAATAGGTTTTGCTTTTACTTCTATTTCTAAAGAATCTGTAGCAGTGCAGCCGTTGGCATCTGTAATCAATACTTTAGGTGTGCTGATACCTGCCGTGGTAAAAGTGTTTTCGACTGTGTTGGTACTGTTGCCTGCACTCCAAGCATAAGCAACTCCACCAGTGGCTGTCAATGTAACCTTTCCACATTCTGAAACAGCATTCGCAATAAATCCAAAAGGACTCGGATGAATGGTAATTGTTGGGGTTAACGTGATGGCACATCCATTGGCAGCAGTAATTGTAACAGAGTCTATGCCCGATGCTTTAATGATATTGGTGGCCGCAGTTGGTGTGCTACCTGTATTCCAACTATAAGCAACACCACCTGTTGCCGTTAATTGCACACTATCACAACCAGTGGTTGAACCAGCAATGCTTACAACAGGAGGCGCATCTGGTTTTATAGTAATCACTTTTGTGGCAGTGCCTACACAACCATTAGAATCTGTAGCAGTTACAGAAACCGAATAGTTATTTCCAATTGTTGAAAATGTATTCGACACCGTTGATGGTGCATTTCCACCGCTCCAAGTGTAGGCTGTTTTACCACCGATTGCGGTTAAGGGCAAGCTTTGGCATCCGATGCTATTGCCTTCAATACGGATATTGGCCACCATCACTTCCAACGTAGCAGAATTGGCATTACAACCATCATCAAAATAAGCTACTGCCCAATATTTCCCTTTAGATAAAGGATGATAAGTTATGTCCGTATGGGAGGTTGAATCAATGGCACATAAAGCAAAACTATCTTTCTGATAAGCGATAGGCGATGTGAAAGTGAATAGACTATCCTTAAAAACTTGAATCCTAGAACAACCTGCTGCACCTGATGTGACCAAATGTGCAGTACCCAAGCAGACAGTAGATCCTTGATTAGTTAACAATAACTTTTTTGGAGTGGTATTAATGCTCACTGATTTAGATGCAGTAGCCGTACAACCATTTGAATCTGTAACTACAACGGAAACAGTATAATTGCCTATAATAGCAATATTTTTGGTAGGCAAACTTTGAGAAGCATCATTGTCCCAAATAAATTTCCTTGCACCGTTTTGCGCTGCCAAAAGTGTGATGGAGCCACAGCCGTCAGCACTCTGTGAGATGGTTACGGGAGCAGGTTTAAATACTTCCACCTTCACGGTCTGTGCAGCAGTGCAATTGTTAGCACCCTTTCCGGTCACTTGGTAAGTTCCGCTGGAAGTGAATGTATTGGAAGCTGCTGTGGTATTGCTTCCTCCATTCCATACATAAGAGACACCGCCACTTGCCACCTTTGTGACTGCATTACATGCGGAATCATTTCCAGTAACACTTATAGTGGGTAATGGCAAAACAGTGATTGACTTTGTTAAGGATGCAACACAACCAGTCACCGTGTCGGTTGCCGTAACAGCTACGGTGTAGGTACCAATGTTATCGAATAAGTTAGCAGGTGATGATATCGTATTTCCTGTACTCCAATAATATTGACTAGTGCCTTCAGTTGCCGAAGCAACCAAACTAACGCTACCACAATTGGTGCTTACACCACTAATGGTGATGGTTTGAGGACTATAGATGGTTACATTTTTAGTGGCAGTTATAGAACATCCATTCAAATTGGTGACCAAAACGGAGTAAGTACCAGAAGCGGTAATTACTTTTTTTCCTATTGAATCTGTGGGGTCGCTGCCCCACTTGTAAGTGACACCACCCAAAGCTTTCAACGTATCTCTGCTGCAAGCTGAGCTAGCACCAATGATGGAGGCTAAAGGCAAAGGATTCACTAAAACCAAGGTAGAAACAGAAGCAGTACAGTTGATGCTATCTTTCACGGTTAGGGCATAAATCCCTGATGTAGTGAACGTATTGCTAGCACTGTTGGGCGAGCTACCACCATTCCATGTAAAGCTCGTACCACCACTTGCTATTAAACCAACGGATACACAACCAGAAGTATTGCCAGTAATTTTCAGTGGAACTGAATCTGTAACCAACTTAAGTGTATCCACTACAGAACAGCCAGTTGTGGCTATGTAATCTGTGATATTGGTACCGGCATTAGTATAAGAGGTTTTGGTGATTTTTCGGATGGTATTGTTGTTCACATCGGCTACAAATAAATGACCATTATCATCTAATGTTATACCCGAAGGATTATTGAAACTGGCAATACTAGCTTCACCGTCAGTTGCTTGTGCTGAACCAGTACCTGCAACAGTCGTAACGATACCTGATGAAGAGATCTTACGAATTTTATGGTTGCGGGAATCGCTAACATAAACATTACCATCAGCATCACTGGCTACACCCTCAGGATATGTAAATGTTGCTGCACTTGCCAAACCGTCTGTATTGCCTTGCAAACCAGTACCAGCAAGGGTTGAAACCACTCCAGTTGTAGAAATTTTCCTGATTTTATTACTATAGGTATCAGCAACATAAACATTACCATCTGCATCAACAGCAACGCCATTAGGGTAAGAAAAACTAGCTAGTGAACCAATACCATCTGTACTGCCATAATTCCCACTTCCAGCTATTGTTGTAACCTCCCCTAATGGGGTGATTTTCCTTATCATTAAATTTAAATAGTCAGCTACATACACATTGCCATTCGCATCAACGGCTAAACCACGAGGATTATTAAAGCCAGCGTCCGTACCTGTTCCATCTGCACTGCTTTGATTACCACTGCCAGCAAATGTTGTAACAACTCCTGCTGCTGTAATTTTTCTTATGATGTTATTCTCTCTATCAGCAACAAACACATTGCCATTCGCATCAACAGCTATACCCCATGGATGATCAAAAGAAGCTGCGGTTCCTACTCCATTTGCATTGCCAGCAATTTGATTGCCTGCAAATGTGGTAACCACACCAGCGGGTGTAATTTTTCTGATTTCATTTTCCGCTGTTACATACACATTTCCAGATGCATCTGCTGCTACCGATTTTAGGTTAGAAAAAGTTGCGAAAACGCCAGTTTCATTTTGATATCCTACTTGGCCACTACCTGCAAAAGTGATAACGTTAGTAGTATTATAAGGATAGGAAGATGGACACAATGTCTTTTTGGTAGCAGTATAGCTGTGAGAACAGGTTAAAAATGTAAAGTAATCTAAGGATGCCGTGCCTATTGTATTGGTAACCATTACTGAACCGCTGCTACCGTTTGCTACTTTTGCCCGTATTGTTCCATAGTCTATTATTCTGAAACCTGCTGCAGGAGTTCCTCCAAAGCTCACGGATGTAGCATCGGAAAACGAATATCCAAAAATGGTTATTGAGTCACCTGCAGCTGCTTTGGTTGGTGAGAATGAAAATATGCCAGGCTTGTTGGGCGCAGACTCATAGGCCCATGCTGCCCCGATACCATTGTTATCCATATTCCCCCCAACAAGCCCTGTGGTTCCATCGCTACTGAGTGCGGCAGCAGCACCAAAAAATGCATTGGAAGTAACCCCAGACCCTAGCAATTTACTGCCTTGTTGAGACCAAGTAGTTCCTGTTTTGTGGAATACCCATGCAGCGCCAACCAATGCACTGTCCACATATCCACCCACCATTGCAGTTGTTCCATCTGCACTTAAACCAACAGCATAGCCTTGCTGTGCTGCCCCATTTGCCCCACTACCAATTAATTTGTTTTGCAATGCCCAAGCAGTGCCATTATAAGCATAAACCCAAGATGCCCCAAGCTGGCTATCATCATAGGGCCCACCAACAACAACGGTATTGCCATCTGCACTAATTGCAACTGCACTACCTTGATTGCTTGCAGCACTGATAGCCGCATTATCTGAAATCTTTGCCCCTTGTTGTTGAAAAAATCCAAAGCATCCAATAAAATTGCTGGTTTCACCCATTAGATTGAATCCATTAATAGTCATATTACTCCCATTGGCTTTATCAACTAAATAAGTTTTCCCTGTATTGTTAGCCCCAGCTACCCCATCTTCAAAATCATAGAAAAAAGTGATGTCAGACCCAACTGGGGCATGACTAATCATATCTGCTTTTAGTTGTGCTTCTGTTAAGGCTGAATTGTAAATCTTTACTTCATCTAAAGACCCAATAAATTGCTCAGTTGATCCTTCCGGTTCATTACCAAGCGTTAAAAGACCAACTTTTTCGGTATCCATAAAAACAGGGGTTCCTGAAAAATTGCCAGATTTTGCTCTTTCGCCATTCACGTAAAGGGTATAACCATTTGGCGTTACCACATAAGCAATATGAATCCATTGACCTAAGGTATAATTGTAAGAAAAGTCTGTATTGGTTAACCAAGCATTTCCATCACCAATGTCTGCATGTATCTGATTACCACCCTGAAATTTTACGTCAAAATTTAATAAGCCAGCTACCCACGTCGAAAGAACAGTACCTGTATTTGAAGTGGTTGGATTGGCCCAAAACTCAACAGTGTAGTTGCCAATTACATTTTTATAGCCATTCCCTTGAACCCAATTATTACTACCAAAATTTAAGACAACACCTCCAGAATGATTTGATTTTCTAAATACCCAAGCTGCACCTTGACCGCCATTGTCCAAATTTCCGCCCACAATGGCTGTTTTTCCGTCCGAACTCAAAGCACAAGCATATCCTTGTTGGCTTGCCCCAACAGCCCCCTTCGTTATTAGCTTTTCTCCATCTGAAGGCCAGCTACCATCAGTATTTTGGGTAAAAACCCATGATGCCCCAACAGAACCGTCTGCATTCAAACCACCTACTAAGGCTGTTTTTCCATCGGCACTAATGCTTACAGACGAACCCTGTAATGATAAACTTTCCTCTGATGAAAGTATCTCACTTTGTGTCCATACGCCCCCAGACCTTGTATAAATAAAAGCTGCTCCATTGTCGGCATAATTGGGGGCACCTACCAAAACCGTGTTTCCATCAGCACTAATACTTACTGATGAACCTAAGTTGGAAGAATTAAAAGCCACGCCTGATGGCGAAACAGTAGTTAAATTATTCCCTTGCTGCTTCCAAACACCGTTTGTTTGGGTGTATATCCAAGCAGAACCATCACCTGCATTGAAAGTACTTCCCCCTACAATGGCAGTGTTGCCATCTGCACTCAAAGCAACAGCATAACCAAGGCCAATATCCGTAGCTGCATCACTACTGGTTAATTTAATACCTCTTTGATTGATTGGGGAAGTGGTTGATGTAACTTGGAAACTAGTGCCACTATAAACACTACCACTATCTGGTACACCGACGAAGCCACTAGTGGTTCCAGGCATAACCATACCTAGCACAGATGTAGAAGTGTAATGCAACGCAAGTATAGAAGTGTTGTTAATCTGAATATTACTGCCTGTATAGAATCCAGCACCATTTACCGTAATGAGTGTGCCTACAGGACCACTTGTGGGCGAAAAAGAAGTTACGGTTGGTATTTTGGTAACTACAATATTCTTGATGTACTGAGTACATACAGATAGTCCACTAACCGTTACCAAAATAGGATAAACCCCTTCTGTGGTATAAAGATGGGATTGAGAATAAGGAATTGCATTTGGAGGTAAAATATCATTACCGATAGCATCTCCAAAACTTGTATTTAGAATATCAATGAGTGGAACATCAGTAGTGTAATTATTTCCATATACTGTTAGATTGTACTTATCATAGTTGATATTATAAGGATTAGAAAAGGGATTATCTTTCACTTTGTAAGAGTCTTGAATTGTGGCAGCAGTAGGATTACTACTAACACCAGAAGCATTATTAAAATTCCAAGAAAAATAAGTTGGATTGCCAAGTACTGCATCATTTGTGGCATTCATATCGGTGTTAAGCTGACCAGCAATAGCAGATCTACTAGAAGGGAAAAGCCTTACTTCATCAATGATTCCTTTAAATGTATGACTATTATCACCGCCCCCAATTTTTATATTACTTCCGACTGAACTAAGTGGTGTTTTATAAATGTCTCCATTGGTAATGACACCTAAAATGCCATTTTTATAAATCTGCCAAGTTCCATTTGTTCTGGTACAAGCTAGGTGTTGCCAGACATTCACATCCAATGAAACATCAGTAGGTAAAAATGCAACCCCACCCAATAAAATAGAGACAGTAGCAAGTCCTGCTTCTTGATATATTCCAAAACCATTTATATTCGGATTTCCATTGTAAACAATAATCTCATCAGAACCTGTTCTATTCCCTGGTTTTACCCAAACCTCAATTGTGACATCCCCAGTATTATCCATTGCTGTACCATTGAAGGAATAAACTGATTTACCTAAAGGGGGATTGCTATAAGCATCAAAACTAGTTGCAAATTGATTACTCCCATTACAGACCAACGCATTGGTGTTCAATGGGTTGGTAAAGATGGAAGGATTGGTAAACGTAATGGTAGTATTTTCATACACTTTCGTTTCTGAAGTTACCAATGTTGTGGATGCAACGATGGGGCAGGCGGTATTTACAGAACCTATAGGAAACCAGTTTGAAGTTGTGCTTCCAGAATTAAAATTGTTCAATGTTCCATCATTTCCATTTCCTGTAGCATCAGTTAATAAAAGATTAGTTTGGTCAAAATTATAATAGGCAATTAAACCAATACTTTTTTTGGGTACTTGACAGTTTTGATGTGCATTCAGCTCGCAGGCTGGCAAAGCCCTGTTCCATATCCGAACTTCATCCATCGAACCTTCGAAATAATTTGGGGCATCTGCATAATTGGGGGCTCCAATTTTTAAGGTGCCATGATCATCATCATTTGCAGTGTAATTCGTTGAAACAGCATTAGTCAGAAAGCCATCCACATACATATTACCAGTTCCACTTGTACCACTTGTATATTGCCATACGACCGCAATATGGTGCCAATTATTATCGTTTACAGCTTTTGAACCGTATATATAACCATTGCCAAAACCAACAAACCGAGGAAAGCCATTATCCAAATAGAATTGTTTTTCGCCTTGCTCCCATGTGGTATTATTATCGGTAATACCTATCAACCCCATTTTGGCACTTGAGTTGGTTTTTACTCGACACTCTATTGTGAAACTGGCTTTGTTTAAACTAGTAACATTTTTATTGGTTTCGACATAATCATTTGCTCCATCAAATGCTAAGTAATTGTTTTGCCCAAACCCAATGAATGGATGCAAACAAAGTGAAACACAAATCACCAATAGAAATCGGTAGGCTTGTTTTTGTAGTATAGTAAACATAATGTAAAAATTAAAAGTTTGAGGCTGATAAGCGTTTTTAGGGGGTAGGGGGTAGGGATTAAGTGTTAGGTGTATTCAAACAAGAAAATTGTTGAAGGTTTTGAAACCCCTACCCTAGTGTTTTATTGTCATGATATTGCCTAAGCCACCTTCTCGACCATCTTTCTCTATCACCGTTAGTGCATATTGATAGGTTTCGTTGGCTACTACCTCCTTGTCGCTAAACACAAACTGGTCTGCTGATAAGGTGGCTATTTTAGTAAACTGACTGTTCAATGATGATCGCTTATACAACCCATATCCCTTCCTATTTTCATAGACCACTGTGGGGAGCGTAATGAGTATCCCATCTTTCTCATTCGAAATGAAGAATTTGTCCATTTTTTCAACAGCTTTCTTAGAAAGCTTAAACGTAGCCAATTCACTAAATCGACTGGTGTCGCCTTTGAAAGAAATGGAAGCAATTCGGTATTGATAAGCAGTTCCTGCTACCATATCTGCATCTGTGCAATTGACCTTGCTAATGGGTTGTTGGGCAAACCATACAAAATCGCCATCGATGCCCACTCTTTTCCTTTGCACGAGGTACTTCACCACCTTGTTGTCTCTAGATCGGGCATCCTCCCAAAAAATAGTCAATACCCTATTGGTATAATAAAATTGAATGGCGGTGGGTGGGTTTATCAGTAATTTTCGGTTGGGGATAATGGCTGCCAAATTGCTGTAAATGCTGGTATCCTGCATCAAGTTTTGTGATACCACGGCATAATAATAGGTGCTGCCACCACTCAAGGATTCTGCGGAGTCTAGATAACTATTGGCCGTAATCATCCCCGGCAATAGCAGCAAATTGTTGGGGGAAGTGCCTCTGTATAAAAAATAGTTGGCAATGGTGGGATCTTTTGCTACCTCCCAATTCAGCCGAATATGGTGGCCTTCTACGTTTGCCGTTAAACGAAAAGGAGGCATCGGACGAGAGAATTTGGTTAATGTGCCAAAACTAGATGCCGGTGTTAGCTGAAATACGTTCATGCCCGGTTGGTACAGCACCCTTCCTTCGTAGCGGTATTGCACGCCTGCTTTTATCTGATAGTCAAAATATTGCGTATCGGTCAAGGGTACTAAGGGGAGGGTATCTCCTTTTTGAACATTGGTATAGCGAATGATTTGAATGCCGGACAAATAAGGACTATTTGGGAAGGGAGTCCAACTGATTCTTAGTCCGTTCAATGTGTCTATTACATGCATTGAAGTGAGTTTCGGTGCATTGCTATTGGTAACTATATAGGCAGTGAGCGTATCCGATTGTCCCCCTTGGTTATGGATATCATCTTCCAACAAGATGGACGCTTGCACTACATCGCTGGGCAAAGCATCTTGATAAAAACTTACCATTAATGAATCGCGTGTTGCATTCAACTGGGGCATGATTAATCCAGGCAATTGCGTCCATTCCCCATTTTTATTTACACTCACCCTTGCTTTTAACATACCAAAAGAAAAAAACGTGTTGTATAATTTCCCCTCAGGGTCAAAACTAAAACGCTGGGTAGGCTTGGGCAAACTATTGAGATTCATAGTAATGGGGATGATCCAATGCATCGTAACGCTACTGTCTCTCACCGTCATTCCATTATTCAGGGCTTTGAAAAAAGGCAACCGATAATTACCCACTTTGCCTATAGCTACTGCTTTGGCATAAAGGGTAGCTGTTTTATTTTTATTGACACTATACACTTCATAATAGTACAATACCCCTTTTTGCACCTCCTTATCTAAGAATACGTGCCCAAGTGCCAATCTGGTTTCTATCATTGGATAGAGTATTTGGTAATCATCAGGCTGTGTATGGCTATTGAAATAGCCCACCAATGCCTCATCTGTTTTGAGTTGAAAAGCTTCTTTATATGCCGCCATAAAGGTTGGCTTCAATATTTTTTTCAGGTCGCTAAGGGTGATGGTTCTTTTCACTTCTCCAATTGGCTTTGCTTGTTGCCCATACTTAGCCATGGAGGCACTATCCACTCCACCCGAAATGACCGTTCTTTTCACCACAAAATGGTCGATTGTTGACAAGAATATAGGCTGATTGAGGTCATTCTTATCCAACAAAAAGAGGTAGTTGCCGTCATTGGAAGTGGCGGTAAGAATAAATTTCGTGTTTTTGTTTAGCTGACCTATTGAAGGTGCAGCTAAACAAAAACAGAGACAAAAAAATAATAGTTTATACATCTGTAGGATTAAAGGAGATTGAAAGGACAACTAGGTATTTGAACTGAATTAATGGTGGTAGAATAATTCACATCAAAACATATTTTGGCGGACGCACCACATGGATATGATCCACATACCTCACCCAAAAATCCTAAATCAATACATCCTTCACAATAAGATATTCCATAGGTATTGCAATCCCTATTTGAACCATTATTGCCAATACCTCCGTAAACAGCCATTTTGGCGGTAACACCTGCAATTAAGTTAAATCCATTGGAAGGACTAAAATTGCCATTAGCGTATATACTAGCATTACCATAACCGCTTATTGTAGGCCCAAACCCGAATATGGAAATACCTGCCGTACCATCTACATGTATATCTAGCGCAGCGTTCAGCGAAACCAATACTGGGCTTAGGTTAGCTAAGAATTTCATTTTAAATGCTAGACTTTGATTATATTTATAGATAGCATGTATGCCCACTTTATCAAAACCAATATTAGCCGATTTTTTAAGACCAAGCTCACCATAAACGTAGATGCCGTTTAAATTAGTTCCCGACCCGACATAGGTTTCTAACGCTCTTTTCGATGTAGCAGGTAAATAAATATTACTACTATTGATATTTAGCCCCAAACCAAATCCCGCAGTTGCATTGATTAATATAGGGCGAATATTTGCTGTAATAGTAGCAGCCGCATAATAGGCCCCCCTGGAACTGCCAATAGGCGCAACCATGAAAAATGTATTGGTAACTTTTGCATTTCCAATTGGTGTTGGCAGTTTCAAGGTGTAATCTAACTCTACAAGGAAATAATAATGACATATATCCATTGTCATTTTTGCATTAGCCACATTGATATCTTTTGCAACTATTACTTCGCCAGTACCAGTAATTATAGGGATATAGTTACAGGCAGAAGAAAATAATAAATCAAGCCTTGTATTCACTGTTATTTCATCTTCTGTCGTGCCTATTGGCCCACAAGAACCTGCAATAAATACGCTGTACACTTTGGTAGCGGTGTTCATTTCGAAACCTCCACCAAAGGAGTGAAACAAGACGATTTCTGCTACCGGAATTTCTACTTTGGCTATAAAACTCGCCCCCAATTCAATACCCCCAGTAGCATAACTATAATATTTAAAACTAGCATCGAAGCCTTTGAAAGGTGTTTTCACATTTTTCAGCTCCATGCTGGCACTTGCCTCAAAACCTTGTTTCTGGTTATCGATGGTCATTGCGAAGGTGCCTGCTACTTTAAATACAGTGGTTTCTACGGCAATTTCCATTTTGTCCACCCTGGCCGCAAAACCATCACTGGTATTACCTACCAAAATAATTCCATTTGCACTGGCTTTCATAGACTTTGCGGCGGAGAAGGAAACACCTCCATTAATACCAAAAGCCCAGTAGGGTTTAGATGGACAAGGATCTACATCCCCAGGAACGATCGGTGTACTCGCAGGCGCTGTTCCTTGAAGAATACTATCCATATTGTCCATACTAACGGTCGTTCCCAGGTTGAGT
>JAIXOJ010000118.1 GCA_027486835.1 Chitinophagaceae bacterium | reverse complement strand
TTCCAGTCTAGTACAATGTGTTTTAGCTTGCGCTCCATGTCTTTAAGATAGGCAATGCGTTCTTCCGTTATCTGGTTTTGGTGTTTGAGGGTTTCCACCTGCTGCCTGTGGCGCTCTTTGTCCATCACCACCTCCATTTCCTTTTTCAGTTTTTCATTTTCCCTTATCAGTTGGTGGAGGTTCTTTTTGTCAATATCCAATTGTTGGAGATCCTGCTCGGTACGGTTCAGCAATTTATCCAACTGAAAGTGGTTGTCATCCACTAACTTTTTGGCTCGGTTTATCAAATCTTGCGGTAGTCCTATTCTTTCTGCTATCGCAAATGTGTAGCTGCTACCGGGTTTACCCACCATCAGTTTATACATTGGTTGCAGGTGCACTTCATCAAATTGCATGGCCCCATTAATGATTCCTTTCGTGCGATTGGCCATCACTTTAAGGTTGAGATAGTGCGTAGTTACGATGCCCATAGCGTGTTTCCTACCCAATTCTTCCATAATCACTTCTGCAAAGGCTCCGCCCAAATTTGGGTCGCTACCACTACCCAATTCATCAATAAAAAACATGGTTTTGCCATTGGCCACTTCTATAAAGTGCTTCATGTGCTGCAAGTGGCTAGAATAAGTACTTAGCTCAAATTCCAAACTTTGGGTATCGCCAATATGGATGAATAATTGCTTAAAAATCCCCATTTGCGAGGTAGCACTTACAGGTACTAACAAGCCACTTTGTAGCATCACTTGGTTAAGCCCTATTGTTTTCATGGTCACCGTTTTGCCCCCAGCATTGGGGCCACTAATCACCAAAATGCGGCTTTCGCTGTCTAAGGTTAGCGAAACGGGAATGGTACTTTTTTGATTGGTTTTATTGTAGAGATACAGGAGCGGATGGTAGGCATCCTTCAATTCAATATGCGCTTTGTCTAACAGATTGGGTAGTTGTGCATTCATGTCAACGGCCAATTTTGCCTTTGAACGAATGAAATCATACTCGCCCACAATGTCCAGATAGCCCTTTAGTAAAGGGGCATAGATGGACAATTTAGCCGTCAATGCCCGAAGTATTCTTTGTATTTCTCTTGCTTCGTAATTCTCTAAAGAAAACACCTCGTTGTTCAGAGGAATAGTTTCCTCTGGCTCTATAAACGCTGTTTTGCGGCTATCACTTTCACCATGCAAAATACCTTTTACCTGCCTTTTGTGTTCGGCATACACGGCCACTACCCTTCTGCCATTGCTAAACGCTTCATCAATTTCGGCAGAATAGCCCGCTTTGTTGAGGCGGGCTACTACTTTCTCAAACATCCTTCTGAGTTCATTCCGGCGCTTAAAGAGGCTCATTCGGATGCGCTCTAAATCTTCACTAGCCGAATCTTTGATGTTGCCCGATTCGTCTAATACTTCGTTGATTAACTCAATAATTACCTTTTCGTAGTAAGTGTGATCAATTACTTTGGATAATGCCCCATAAGCCTGTCTGCGTTCCGCATCAAACCAACGAAATATGGCTTCAGCATTTTCCGCAAGTCGCCTGATATTCACCCATTGCTCGCCCACCAATAATGCACCAGGAATGCCCAGCAATTTCAAATCCTTGTTGATATTCAACGTAAAATCACTAGGGAAGTACATTCCTTGTTGAAGTAATAGTTTGAATTCATAGGACTGCCTTAGTTCTAATTCAATGAAATCTTTTCTGGTATGTATGCGCAGGTTTTCCACCTTGTGTTGGGCGTAAACCGTTTTGCAATATGCCAGCAATAATGCCTTTATCTTATCAAATTCAAGTTGGTTGGCCGCCGACTCTGGATATAATCGCATAAATTAAATGAAGGTTTGGGAAAAAATGAGAGAGGAATGAGGGAACGGAATGTGCGGGTTGCACTAAAAAGGCATGAATCGTTGCAGTTGTTTATCCTTTTTTAAACTTCTCGAAAGCTTAAAGCTTTCGAGAAGTTGATACCTGCGTTTATCCCGTTTTAGGTTTAGGTCCAAAAGTCATTGCTTTATATCATTGTTTTTAACAACGAAACCACCTGATCTATTTCAGCAGTGGTATTGTGTTTACTAAAAGAAAAACGTACGGTTACAAAATTGGCCTTCTCGGGCGGATACAATGCAGCAATCACATGACTCCCCACATCCGCACCACTAGAACAAGCACTACCCCCACTGGCGCAAATATGGTTGATATCGAGATTAAATAGGAGCATTTCACTCTTGTCCGTTAATGGAAAGTTGACGCTTAAAACGGTATAAAGGCCATCCACAACATCGCCATTAAAAGAAACTCCATCTATATGCGACAATAATTGCTGTTGCAGGTACTTTTTAAGGGAATAGATATTGGGACGATCAATTTCATAATTGCGCTCAGCTAGTTCTAGTGCTTTTGCAAAGCCCACAATCCCATATACATTTTCAGTACCCGACCGCATGTTTCGCTCCTGTGCGCCACCGTGTAAGAATGGTTGAATTTTGATGGACTGGTTCACATACAACATCCCTACACCTTTGGGGCCATGAAACTTATGGCTTGCACCAGTGATGAAATGTATGTTGAGTTCTTTTAGATTAATGGGGTAATGACCAAGCGTTTGTACCGTGTCGCTATGAAAAATGGCACCATATTTTTCGCACAAAGCCGCAACAGCTTTAAGGTTAAGCAAATTACCAATCTCATTGTTGCCATGCATCAAGGTTACTAAACATTTTTCCTTCGATTGACTTAGGATGGTTTCCAAATCATTTAAGTCAATATGGCCATCGGACAATAAGGCCACATAGCTTAATTCCACTAGACCTTGGGTATGGTAATGCTGAATAGTATGTAAAGTGGCGTGGTGTTCTATTTTGGAGGATACAATTCGCTTGCATCCTAAGTCCCTTATGGCTGAAAGGATGGCGGTATTACTGCTTTCCGTACCTCCAGAAGTAAAAAATATTTCGGAGGGATGTGCCTGAACAGATTTAGCCACCGATTTTCTAGCTTGCTCAATAGCCATTCTAGTTTCTCTACCATAACTATAAATGGAAGATGGATTACCAAAATAATCCGTGAGGTAAGGCATCATGGCAGCTAGCACTTCCGGGTTCAGTTTGGTGGTGGCTGCATTATCTAAGTAAATTCTTTCTTTCATGTTGATCATAACATCAATCGGCACTTTCTCTAAAAAGAGCAGCCTGTCAACTACTTTTAGATAGCTAACAGGCTGTGGTAAGTCCGATTATTTTAAATTCAAAGTTCCAATATTTTATTAGCGCGGCGACATAGCCTCTCGAATGTCCTGCATCAGCCTCATGGCAATATTATCAGCAGTAGTTTCAAAACTACTTTCCGCATAAATGCGAATGATATTTTCGGTGTTGCTGGTTCGGAGATGTACCCAGTCGTTATCAAATTCTATTTTCAAACCATCTTCTGTGTTGATGGGATTCTTTTTATACTTCTTTTGGATATGGGCAAATACTTTCTTTACATCCACGCCCGCTTCTAACTCAATTTTATTCTTGCTCATAAAATAGTTAGGGTACAGGCTTCTCAACTGTCTTACACTCTTTTTCTCATGCGCTAAATGAGATAAAAACAAGGCAATTCCAATTAAGGCATCACGTCCATAATGTAATTCTGGCACAATAATCCCCCCATTACCCTCACCACCAATCACTGCATGGGTTGCCTTCATTTTTTCTACCACATTCACCTCCCCTACAGCGCTTGGGGTGTATACACCTTCATGTTTTAGTGTAACATCTTTTAATGCACGCGTGGAGGAAAGATTACTTACGGTGTTTCCTTTTTTATGTTTCAAAATATAATCAGCAACTGCCACTAAAGTATATTCCTCACCAAACAAACTGCCGTCTTCACATACAAAACACAAACGGTCAACATCAGGATCTACGGCAATGCCCAAGTCAGCTTTTTTCTTGTTTACCTCGTTGCACAATTCTCTTAAATGCTGGGGTAATGGTTCAGGATTATGGGCAAATTGTCCATTTACTTCCCCATTGAGCACCACAAAATCTTTTAGACCTAAGGCAGCTAACAAAGCTGGAACAGCAATGGCTCCAGTGCTATTAATGGCATCAATTACAATTTTGAATTGCGCGTTAGTAATTGCCGCAACATCCACTAAAGGATGGCTCAAAATGGCATCAATGTGTTTTTGTAAAGCAGTGGTGTCTATTGTGTAAGTACCCAATTTATCCACAGGAGCAAAACTATAGCTGTCTTTCGCAGCCATCTCCAAAATGGCAGCACCCTCCTCCGCATTGATAAATTCGCCCTTGTTATTCAATAATTTTAAAGCATTCCACTCTTTAGGGTTATGGCTAGCTGTAAGAATAATGCCCCCATCAGCTTGGTTGAATAATACTGCCATTTCCACAGTGGGTGTGGTGCTTAAATCGAGGTCAATTACATCAATGCCTAAAGCATTTAATGTGCTGATTACCAACCCCTGCACCATTTCACCGCTAATTCTACCATCACGCCCTATCACCACTTTTTTGGGGGTGGATTGCGTAGATTTTGAAATTGCCCAAGTGCCAAAAGCTGCTGTAAACCTAACAATATCCACAGGAGTTAATGATTGACCCACCTGACCACCAATGGTACCCCTAATGCCTGAAATACTTTTAATTAATGCCATAACTTATTATCAAATTTCTGAAAGAATTGGATGTTGCAAACATAACTGAAAACTATTTTCTGCAAGCTGCTAATTTGTTCCCACCTACCTTAGTGCCATGATTCAGCAGGCTTGGTATAAAGACTGGTTTAATTCTCCTTACTATCATTTATTATATAAACAGAGGGACGAAACCGAGGCTAAAATATTTATTGAGAAGTTAGTAACGCATTTAAAGCCCACTTCCGAGGCCATTATGCTAGACGTTGCGTGTGGCAAAGGAAGGCATAGCAAGGTATTAGCCGAAATGGGATTTGACGTTACTGGTATTGACCTTTCAGAGGCTTCTATAGCTGAAGCAAAGCAATCAGAAACAGATTGCTTGCATTTTTATCAACATGATATGCGCTTGCCATTCCGAATTAATTATTACGATGTAGCTTTTAATTTATTTACCAGTTTTGGGTATTTTAAAACCTTACGCGAACACCATAATGCCATCCGAACCATCGCCCAAAGCATCAAGAGCGGAGGAAGTTTTGTAATTGATTACCTCAATGTTGCACATGCACAAAGCCTATTAATTCCCCAACAATTGGTTACAGCAGGCGGTATTCAATTCCAGATTACAAAGTGGCAAGATGAACTCCATTTTTATAAACAAATACAGGTGGTTGACCAAAAACGATTTGCACACAAACATCTATATACTGAGCGAGTAGCAAAGTTTGGGCTGGGAGATTTTACGGAAATGCTGGCCTATCATCATTTACAGGTACAAGAAGTATTTGGCAATTACGATTTAGCTAGTTACGATATAAAAAAATCGCCTAGACTAATTATTGAAGCTAGAAAAAGGGATTAGTGTATTAAATTTATTGGCTACAAATCTTTGATTAAAAGCCAAAGCAAGTGGTAAGTTATCAGTGTTGGGTAATAAGTCTTAAAACGAATTGAACCTATTTATCAAATACTGAATTTATTGCGTTAGCCTCACCAATTAATAAGGTGAATTGAAAATCGTATGTTCGCCCACCTGCTTTTAGGGGGAGTAAGCTGTATTTAAAATGCGTTTAAAGAGTTTAGAGATTAAGGGTTTCAAAAGTTTTGCCGACAAAACCGTTTTGAGTTTTGATGTGGGTATTACGGGCATTATTGGGCCAAACGGCTGCGGGAAGAGTAATATTATTGATAGTATCCGTTGGGTAATTGGTGAGCAAAAAATAAGTGCACTCCGGAGCGAAAACCAAGGCGCATTAGTATTTAATGGTTCTAAAACCAGGAGTGCGAGCGGCCTGGCCGAGGTAAGCTTAACCTTTGAAAACACCAGAAACCTACTTCCCACAGAGTTTAGTACCGTTACAGTTACTAGGCGATTCTATAAAAATGGCGACAGCGAATACAAACTGAACGATGTAAGCTGCCGACTAAAAGACATCCACAATCTGTTTCTTGATACGGGTATCAGTACCGATAGTTATGCCATCATAGAACTGGGAATGGTGGACGATATCATTCGTGACAAAGAAAACAGCCGTCGGCGGATGCTTGAACAAGCTGCTGGAATTACCATTTATAAAACCAGAAAGAAAGAGGCTAAAACCAAATTAGATGCTACTGAACAAGACTTGGCAAGGATTGAAGATTTGCTGTTTGAAATAAACAATCAGCTCAAAACCCTTGAAAATCAAGCTAAAAAAGCAGAAAAGTATTTTGAGATAAAGAAAGAATACAAAGACATTGCGGTTGAGTTGGCGAAAGCTGCTTTGGAAGGATTTAACCTTACCTACAAGCAACTCAACGAAGAGCAAGAGAAGGAAATGGACAAAAAGTTGCGTCTTGATGCAGAAATAGCTACAGAGGAAGCAGCATTGGAACAAGAAAAGCTTGGTATCATTGAAAAGGAACGAATGCTGCACAGCTTGCAGGCATCCTTTAATGAACTGCAGCAGCAAATAAGAACCAAAGAAAATGAGCAGAATTTAGCTGCCCAGAAATTGAAATACATTCAGGAGAAAGAAA
Organism: Chitinophagaceae bacterium; assembly: GCA_027486835.1. GTDB lineage: Bacteria > Bacteroidota > Bacteroidia > Chitinophagales > Chitinophagaceae > Parasediminibacterium. Next base: position 42,555 of record JAIXOJ010000118.1, on the reverse strand, counting down.
CTGGATTAAAAGACTTTCTCTCAAGAGCGGAGGGGCAATTAAAGAATCTAGGGGATAGCATCCAATTTACGCAATTGCAGGTGGGTGAGGAAAATACCTCCATGCATGATTTGCAAATGGCAGTTGCGGAAAGTAAAATAGCCATTGAAGATAAAAGAGAAATACTTGATGAGAAAAGAACGGGACTAGATCAACTCCGTGGACAGTTCCAGCAAATTCAACGAAGCCAATTTGATGCGGAGAAGAAAGTAGCCATTGCTGATACTTCCATTACCAATATTCAACGGTCTGCTGCTCAACTGCAAGATGAACAACAGAATCGTCAATACCTACTAAAACAATTAGAGGTAGAGCTGGGAGAAAAAGAGGCCATCGTTGCAGAAAAACGCTATGATTTGCAACAATTACAATCTACCCATGAATTGGCCAAACAAAATATCCTTTCCGCTCAACAAGAATTGGAAACAACCAAACAAAAGCTTGCTGATGAAAATAGAAAATTGGATAGCAGGAAAAACGAGTACGCCTTGCTCAAAAGCTTGATTGACAGCATGGAAGGATATCCAGAAAGTATCAAGTTTTTGCATAAAAATCCACAATGGAATCATTCGGCGCCCATTCTTTCCGACATCATTTATGTAAATGAAAATTATAGAGCTGCTGTAGAAAACGTGCTAGAACCCTATCTGAATTATTACGTGGTGGAGAACTTAGCGTCGGGCATGGCTGCAGTAAAACTCCTTGACTCTAATAAAAAAGGCAAGGCTAACTTTTTCTTGTTGGACAAAATAACCCAACCAAATAGCATAACGGAAGTGCCTAAGGGATGTATTCCAGCCCTTTCTGTGATTGAAGTGGATGCGGTATATCAAGTGTTGGCAGCCCATTTGCTAGGCAATGTATTCATTGCCACAAGCGATGAAGCATTTGACCAAAGCTATAATGGCATCGTAATTTTAGAAAAATCAGGAAAATTTGTACAAGGCCAATATACACTCACTGGAGGAAGTGTTGGCTTGTTTGAAGGGAAAAAAATTGGGCGTGCCAAAAATTTGGAAAAATTGCACCAAGAAATTGCTGAACAAGACGCTGTAGTACAGACTTTGAAGTTAGCGATAGCGCGCATTCAGGAATTGGTGGTGGGTTACAATCAGCAACTAAAAGACCAGTCGATAAAGCAGATTGAAAATGAAATTAATCAATTGACCAACCAGGTGTTTGCTGCAAAAAATAAGATTGAAAACAATCAAACCACTCAAGCTACTTCCTTGCAAAGACTGGATGATTTGCAATTAAGACTAGAAGATGAGCAGGAAGCCATTGCAGCAACAAGAGAACATTTATTGACATTGAATAAACAATTGCAACAGACTACTGCTGATATGCAATTGGTAGAAGGCGATTATAAAATGGCAGAGAGGGGTTATCAAAACGCCACTGCGCTTTTTAATGAAAATAATTTACAACTTACTCAGCAACAAAGTAAGCTGAATGCCCTGCAACAAGAATTGACCTTTAAGCAAAAACAATTGAATGACCTGCATGTGCAAATTGAAAACAACACGGTTCAATTGTCTGATGCTTCCAATCAAATCGAAGAAGGGCAAATGCTATTATTAGCTACCGAAGAAGCGGTAATTGCCTTGCTCCGCAAAAAAGAATCTGAACAAAAATTATTAACAGAGGCAGACCAAGCCTATTATGTGTTGAGAAATACATTACAAACGAAGGAAAGTGGGCTTCGTCAAAAAACAAAGAGTAAAGAATTGTTGGATGCTGCTTTAAATGGTTTAAAGGATAAATTAAACGAATTAAAGCTCCAACTAGCAGGAATGAAAGAACGATTGCAAGTGGAGTTTAAAGTGGATCTAAACAAAATTCTGGAAGAGCAACGCAACACAGATGCGAGCTTAGAGGAATTACAATCTTCCAGTGACCGTTTGCGCAAGCGATTAGATAATATGGGCGAGGTAAATCCTACTGCTATTGAAGCCTATACCGAAATGAAAAAACGGTATGACTTTATTTTAGAGCAGAAGAACGATTTGGTGACTGCAAAAGATAGCCTACTGCAAACCATTCAGGAGGTGGAAGCTACTGCCAATCAGCAGTTCTTAAACACATTTAATGCGGTAAGAGATAATTTTCAAAAAGTGTTTAAAGCATTATTTACGGAAGAAGATACAGCCGATATGGTACTGGTAAATCCCGAAAACTTAGCGGAAACTGGGATAGATATTATTGCAAAACCAAAAGGAAAAAGACCTTCGTCTATTACACAGCTTAGTGGGGGTGAAAAAACCTTAACAGCTACTGCCCTACTGTTTGCTATCTACCTCATTAAACCAGCTCCTTTTTGTATTCTCGATGAGGTAGACGCCCCGCTTGACGATGCCAATGTGGGCAAATTCACACAAATGATAAAGCGATTTAGCGATAACTCACAGTTTATCATCGTTACCCACAACAAACAAACCATGAGCGCCGTTGATGTAATTTATGGGGTAACCATGCAAGAACCTGGGGTGAGTAAATTGGTACCAGTAGATTTTAGAAGTTTAAATTAATGGCCAAACTGCAATAAAAAGTTGTGGTAAATTGGTGAAATCAGACAGATAGGAATCATCATGTTTAAATCAGTAGCTTTTCTTTACATAATCTTATTTTCGGCTTATTTAGTTTTTACACGAGAACCAGATTTTATCGATGGTGTAAAAGCTTCTGCTACAATTCTTTCGCAATATGACGCTGCAACTAAGGCGGATCGATTGAAAGCCCAGTTTTCTAATGGAAAAAACCAATACAGCGTTTCCACCGATTATCCATTGAGAAACGTGCTGAAGAACGAACAGGTAAAGGTCATTTACGAACCGAATAACCCAGAAAAAGCCGTCGTCTATGCCGTTTGGGGATATTGGATTCGCTGGGATGAATTGTTGATTTCTTTGATTGGCTATTTCGGTTTGTTTTGGATTGCAGTAAGCATCACCAGCAACCCCACCCCAGAAGCGCTCATTGAAGAATTAGAAGGAAGAAAACCTAAGAAGAGAAAATTACGATACGATTAATCAGGATGAAGGGCAAAAATCCATTTTTGGATATACCACTATTTCACAAGTGAATTAACCAAATTATTTTTTGGGTTTGGGTTTTATGTGCGGTGCTGCCACTTTCTTTTTGGTGAAACTGTCATTGAAAAAACATTCCATCCCTCTCCTATTGCCACAGCTACCTTTCTCTTTTAGTTTCACTTGGTTATTTTCAAAACTAAAATCGATAATACAAGGATCACCACCTTGGTTATAGATACCAGTGGTGGGAGAATTGAGTTCAAGTGTGCCCTTTAATTCACCAATACACTTTCCTTCTTTTTTCTCAAAGTGGATAAAAAATAGGTAGTGTTTGGAATCTTTCCCATCTCTGATGGTAATGAAATTCCGTTTATTGGTTTCATACTCCCCACTCAATGGATTCTTTTTAGGAAATGTATCAATTGGGTTTAAAATAAGGTCAACTTTAGTAGGGTCTTCGTTCGTATCGTTTACCACCACCATAAAAATACCTGCAGTATTATACACCCACCCCACCCTAGAAAATTGCAGTTGCTTGGTTTGTGGATTAATCCACTCTTTACTAATGGTAAATGTGGGTTCTTTATTGATGGATAATGAATAGAAATAACCATCTGCTTTGTCATTGGTCAACATGCTTTTAGCTCCGAGGAATTTATTTTTCTTATCAAAAACCAACAATACAATTTGGGCTTTCTTTTTCTGTGAGATATTAAGTAGTAAATAATTCTCCGTTTCTTTTTCAATTCTGCCTGATGGATGGATAGCAAACTTTGCATCAAGGTGTACAAACTGTTTAAAAATAGAATCAGGTACAAACTGAGCCAATACTTTGGGGCTAATATTTACCGTGTCAGCATAGGTATTGATACTCGTGTCTAATATCGTTAATGGCAAAGCTAATGGTTGGAAAGCTGCAATAAAATCATTCACTTTTACTGGGGCATCTCCTGCTAAATTGGGCTTCTTGTGTTTACAACCCATCATAAATGTGCTGCAAAACAACATTACACCCATAACCAAATGACGCAACAACCGTAATATCATACCGTATTTTTAAGTGCGTAAATGTAGAACTGTATGCCATTGTTACACAAAGAAATTGTGCTTGCTTTTTTCTTTGCAAATGACTTAAGCATTTATGCTGCAATTTTTGATTCTAAAATTGTATTGGCAATAAAAAAGCCTTTGAAATTGCAACACATTTTCAAAGGCTTTTTTATAAAGGACTATTTAGTTATTCTGCTTTAATCAACTTCTGAACAACCACATCTGTATCTGATGCTAACCGCACCGAATAAGTACCTGCTTTAATGTTATTAAATTCTTTTAATCCAATTTGCGAGTAGCCTTTTGTTGCATTAAAGGTCTTGTTCAAAATAATCTTTCCCGAAATTTCAAAAACGGTTAGGGTAACGGATTGATCTTTAGCTGAATAAAGGTTCAAAGTAGCCGAACTACCCTTAAGAGGATTAGGGAACAATTCAGCACTCAATGGTTTGGTATTAGTTTTTGAATTCAATAAAACACTCACCACATGGCTATATTGAAAACTACCAACCTTATCCACCATTTTGAGGCGGTAAAATACTTTGGACATACCAGCCAATCCTTTGTCGATCAAATCATATTGATTTTCTTTTGTACCACCCTTTGCCACCAATGTACCAACGGGAATAAACTCTACCCCATTTTCGCTTCTTTCCACAACTATTGAGGCAGTGTTCACTTCATTCACCGTTGAAAAATGAACCGCAGCAAAAGCATTTTCTAATGGGCGAGCGATAAAGGATTTAAGGGTGTAGCCTAGGGTTGAGGGACCAGAATAAAGTGTATTTACTTCTGTAAATGATAAGGCCCGATTATATAGCCTTATTTCATCTAATGAACCTTTTAACCAATAAACATCGGTGGGGTATTTTCCAAAAATCAAATCACTTGCGTTAGTAAAACTTGAAGGAGCTGGGCCTTGATCTACCAAAACACTATTAACGTATAATAGACTTCTACTTCCATCATAAACGTAGGCAAGATGATACCATTTACCTGTTTTAATGTTAGGTGTTAAGAAATTATAGTTACCTACTGCAGCACCATAAAATGATTGATGATTTGTATCAAGCGGTGTTGAACAGAAGTTAATACTCTTATAAACACCATAGGGTGCGTTTCCAAAAACTGCATCATATAAATTGGGTGAACTACTAGCAATCCCTTTTGAAAGGAGATAATTACCAGTGCAAGCACCTTGGTAAAAGCCATTTACTTTCACCCATAGGCTTATTGATAATTTATTACCTGTATTCAATGTAGTACTGTTTGGCACCTGAATATAGGTATTAAATCCATTAAATTCATAGGCTTGATTTGCATCCCCAAATCTATCCTCCGTTAAAGTAGCATTGTTAAAACTTGGGTTATTCCCATTGCCACTTGAATCATTGGCATTCCCTGAAAAAGGATAATAAGCCATTAATCCCTGGCTTAAATTAACTTGTGCTGTTGCACCAACAGCGTTAAAAACTATCGTGGCGATAACTATTGCCCGAAAGAACATGCATTGAATTTTTTGCATAAAATTAAAGATTTAAAAATTGTATAAATAATTGTTGATAAAAACTAAACTCGAAATAAAAAATAATCTTTTTTAGAAATAGAAACATCATGTAGGCATCCAAGAAAAGTAATGTTATTAAATAAGCCAATGAAAATAGTTAACATTTTCATTGGCTTATTAAGTTAAACAACAACTAGTCCGCTTTTATCATTTTCTGAATCACCACATCTGTATCTGAGGCTAACCGCAGTGAATACGTACCTGCTTTCATGGTACTTAATTCTTTTAATCCAATTTGTGTGTAGCCTTTTGTTGCATTAAAGGTTTTGCTCAAAATAATCTTTCCCGAAAATTCAAAAACGGTTAGCGTAACGGATTGTTCTTTAGCTGAATAAATGTTCAACGTAGCCGAGCTACCTTTTAATGGATTAGGGAACAATTCTGCACTCAATGGTTTGGTATTTGTTTTTGAATGCAGCTCCACACTCACCACGTGACTGTATTGGAAACTTCCATCCTTATCCACCATTTTGAGGCGGTAATATATTTTGGACATAACAGCCAATCCTTTATCTATCAAATCATATTGATTTTCTTTCGTGCCACCCTTTGCCACCAAAGTACCAACAGGAATAAACTCTGCCCCATTTTCGCTTCTTTCCGCAACTATTAAGGCAGTGTTCACTTCATTCACCGTTGAAAAATGTACCGCAGCAAAAGCATTTTCTAATGGGCGGGCGGTGAAAGATTTAAGGGTGTAGCCTAGTGTAATAGTACAAGTATCTGGTATCAAACTTCCACAACTAGGAATGGCTTTGTTAATGGTGGCATTGCCCACAATTGAACCATTCCAAGCAGCATTTCCCTGCAAATTGGTAAGGCTATTAAAATTGTAGTAGGCCAATAGTCCAGTTTGTGTGCTTGGATTAGGTAGGCTTGAGTCCATATATTGTTTGATTTGCGCTTGGGTTCTTGCTACATTCCATATTCGTACTTCGTTTATGTAACCGATGAAATCGGATAAATCTGTGGTTTTAAGATTAGCCGTTGCCCCAATCATAGTTGATAAAGAGTTGGTTACTAGATTTCCGCTTGCATTCACTTTTTTTAACAAAATACCGTTTCTGTAGAAAGCTAATGATGTCCCATCGTAAACCAAAGCAACATGATACTTGGTATTTAGTTTTGCAAGGCAAGGAGCATCTGCTCTAAAAAACCCATTATTAGTTCTTATATATGCAAGATTGGGTCTCAATAAATAATTGGCATCTGGTGGCCCAGAATGCTTTGAAATGATGTCTCCGCCATGAAAAACAGTGTCATATGTTTGTGTTCTATTAAAAACTGCTTCCAATGTCAGTTTATTTCCTGTAACAGTTAAGTCGCCAATATTAACACCTGTATGTCTATTAGTAACTTGTAGATAATTATTACAAGTTGATAAAGGAACTTGATTTGTGTAAAGTGCCTTCACCTCAGCTAAAGACAAATCTCTATTGTAAATTCTAATATCATCAAGAACACCATTAAACCAATATACTCCAGTTGGATATTTCCCAAAAATCAAATCACTTGTATTTGTGAAATTCGTGGAAGAGGTACTTTGGTCAACTAATACATTATTTACGAATAACGAATTTACACTTCCATTGTAAACAAATACCACATGATACCATTGCCCTGTATGCACATTAGGTGTTAAAAAATTATAATTGCCAAGTGCAGCACCATAAAAAGATTGATGATTTGTGTCAAGTGTAGTTGAACAGAAATTAATTCCTTTATAAACACCATATGGCCCATTACCAAAAAGTGCGTCATATAAATTGGGTGTAACACTAGCAATCCCTTTGGAGAGAAGATAATTTCCAGTGCAAGCGCCTTGATAAAAACCGTTTGCTTTCACCCAAATACTTATTGAAAGTTTATTGCCGGCGTTCAATGTAGGTCTATTTGGAATTTGAATATAACTGCTAGACCCGTTAAACTCATAGGCTTTGTTTGGATTTCCAAACCTATCCGCTGTTAATTTGGCATTGTTAAAACTTGGGTTATTCCCATTGCCACTGGAATCATTGGCATTTCCTGAAAAAGGGTAATAAGCCATTAAGCCCTGATTTAAGTTAACTTGTGCTGTTGAACCAACAGCGTTAAGAAATAAAGTAACAATTATAATTGTCCTAAATAACATGCATTGTATTTTTTGCATAATGATAAAATTACAGATATAAATAAAATATTTAAGTAATAATAAAACAGTCTCAATTAGGGTTGTAAGTATTAAAAATAGCTGTCATTTTCAAAAAAAATTAATAAAAAAGATATGCAAATAATGATTAAAACACATTCATTCAACGAAAAAAATTAAACATTGGTTCAATTTGTCTATTCGTGCACAATTATCCAGTTAAGTCTATTTCTATATTAGTTAATTTCTAGTTCCTTTCTTTTTGAAAGCCCCAAACCCTTCTAACTTGAATGTATTCATTATTATCGGGATAATTCGCTTCAATCAATTGTAAAATACTTTTTAAGACCTTACGAATAAATATTCTTTCAGAGTTTACAAGCTTTACTGCATCTGAAACGCCACCTCTTGATTTACCGGACGCTTTAAGGGCTACATCATAATTTGTTAGTAGGTTTGTCCAAAATGTTTTTCCAAACTCAAAATCATCAAATCCATTATCAGCTATCGCTTCAACTGTAAGTTTTAAGGAAGAAAGCCTTCCTTGTCTGTTAGTAGGATAATGATAACCACTGGCATCGTGTACTAACCCAAACGAAGGATAAAAAGATACATCTCTGGGACTCTTGTACTTATTAAACAAATAAGTTCTCACAAATGGCCATGCATCGTCCATTTCATCATCCATCTGTTCGAGGGTATCCCTAAAAGGAGAAACTTTACCCCCCGCTGATTTTCTTTTTTGAACATTTAATTGAAAATCATTCGCTCTCGTTTCAAATTCTGATTGTGTGACATAAAGTAATTTAAAAAAAGGTTTTGATTTCCAATAGGTTGCAACTTCAACTGCAGTATATGCCAAATCTATATTGGAGTTGGGGATATTTGGTTTTGATTTACTTGTATTTGTATTTCCATCTCCTAAATTATTTGTCTTGGAGGCTTTTAATTTTTCATCGCTTGCTGATCCTCCATCTTCAGCATCGGGTGCATAAATGAACTGTTTCATAGTAGTTTATTAATAAAATGCAATACTATTGATTTTTACGAAATACCCAAATATTTTTTCCAAAAACTATTATTTTGTTCAATAAACACCTGAAACCAGCCGTTTCTTGAGAATTTAGTAGAAAAAAAGTCATTTTCCTACATTTAGTTGAATAAATTCGATAAAGCACAATTAGATTTTACTTATAAAAAGTCCTATTCCTCAAAAGAACAATTAAATAATTATTTTAACTATTTTATTTCGAAAAATCAAAGTAGTTATTTCTAAAAAGATGAATTTAAGACAGCTCGTAAGTTATCAATAAGTGAAAATAAAAGCAAACAACTTTTGTATTTAACCAATATCGACATTTCGATGCGAAACAACTATTTATAATAAACCTGATGACAATTGCATTTGGATACAAAAATGAGGTTTAAATCTTGAATCAAATCTCAAATTAGTACTAAAATGAAGAAAAAAGATTCTAACTAAAGTCAGTTAAGTGTTTTAATGAAGTAAAAAGTCTTTAACTGACGTCAATTAAAGACTTTAATGGAGTAAAAAGCCTTTAACTGACGTCAGTTGAGTACTTTAAAGGAGTAAAAGGCCTTAAACTGACATCAGTTGAGTACTAAAATTATGTAAAATGCAGTTAACTGATGTCTGATATGCACTTATATCCAGCAAAAAACAATTAACTGACTTTGGTAGACTAATCATATTAATAAACATTTTTAAATACGTAAAGCAATGGGATAAATTCAAAAAAATATTAACAATGTTGGTTAATAAAATCTTTTTTTTCATTAAACCAAAATGATGTTATGAAATTTAATCCATTTATCTACTTTCATCATATTCTAAATGCAAATAGGTTTAGTTGAATATCATAAGAAATTGAGCTTGAATTTCTATAAAATGGTGTGGTGTAATTATTATTAGCCTCCTTAATATAGATTTTGAAGTTGCTTTTATTTAGAATGGATAAAATTTCAAGCAACTCATGCTCATTCCCAAAACTACCGTGATATTCAATAAATAAATTTCCAACATTCCCTAAACGATCTTGACAATCCTTCAATACTTCGTATTCAGCCCCTTCAATATCAATTTTTAAAAAATGAACTTTTCTATCTAGATAGTTTTTTAATCTGACGCATGGAACTTTTACTAAATTTTTATCTTTAGAATTTCCATTTGAACCATTAAAAGAAACTTCAATTTTGCTAGACATACTACCTTCATTAATGAAGCTTATGAAACCATCTTCAATCCATACTGCCTTTTTTATGATTTCGATATTTTTTAAATTAAATGACAGAATGTTTGATTCCATAAAAAAAATATTTTTTTCATCAGGTTCAAATGCAATTATTTGTGCTTTTGGATGATTTTGTTTAAAATACAATACACTAAATCCCATATTTGCTCCACAATCAATGATTAACGCATTTTCTGGTAGTTCGCATTTGTAAATTTCATCGATAAATATTTCATCAATTGCGTGAAACAACTCGTTTTTGTTTGTGAAATATACTAGAGAACCAAACAAAGGAAACTTAGTCTCGTATTCTGGGATATTTTTAAATTCTTTGGACTTGACCCAATTTAGTCCAATCTTTTTATACTTATTATAAAAGGAATTAACTAACCTTTGACTAAATCCTCTTAAAATGTTTTTAATTACTCCCCGTTCCATCATCTTTTCCCCATTCTTTTATTTTTGTAATCAAAATATGCCATAAACACAAAATAAATTAATTTCATCTTGTTCTTTCCATAAAGCAAGTTGTTTTTTACCCGATTTATCAATGCCCCTTTTCTAATAGCTACACTTTTTTTAAATTGATTAGGATAAAGCTTATCAACATATAAATAATTTCTAATCATGTAATATAATCTCAAAGGGCTGTGTAAAGTTCGCGGTGTTAATTTGAGGCTTTTTAAAGAACGAAAATAACTTACTGTCCCTAGATGGTGTTTCATATACACCGCCTGCATTTTCTTTATCTTAAAGCCCTTACATATTGCTCTATAACAATATTCCAAATCTACTTCATCAATAAAAAGATTTTCATCAAACTTTCCAATTACCGAACATAATGACAGGTTTAAAACACTACCTGATGTAATTAGATGTTCACACTCGATTATTTTACATTCGCCTAAAATTTCAATATCTTCTTCATATTCAACACCGTACATTGCAACCAATTCAGAATCATTTTGGTTACTCAAACATTTAAGGTATTTACTAATATTATTTTTATCAAACTTAGAGTCTTGATCCATAGTTAACAACCACTCATACCCCTCTGAAATTCCAAGATCAATTGCACTGTTAAGCCTTTTTGCAATTCCTTCATTATTTCCATCATGATAGTAGTGGACTGTATGAATAGTTTTACACCATTCCAAAACTTGTTTATTTACTAGCCGAGAATTATCAAATACATAAATAAAATCCACATAATTAGAATAAGAAGCAATATTGTCGATAATACTCTCATCAGGATTATACAATATCACCACTGCGGCAATCTTCATTCTGTTAAATTGATTTTATCTATAAGTTGAGACGAAAATAACCATGTTATCTATTTGCAGATAATATTTCTTAAAAACACCTAAATATTAAGAAAACAAAATGAAGAGTTTGTGTTAGAAATAAGTACAGGTATTCAAAATAAATTTATTTTGGAGTGCCAACCTCCCCTTCTTTTTTTAAGAATTTTATCGGTATTCGGTAAACCTTAACTAACTGTTGCTGTAGGTTTGCGGCACACTATTAAAAATAAAGTATAAAATGAAACAATTTATTGTTATTGCAGCAACGTTATTTAGCTGGTCTGTCCAAGCGCAATCTGTAAAACTTCCACAGCCAAGTCCTACCCAAACCGTAAAACAAAACTTTGGTTTGGGCAACATTGAACTAAGCTATAGTAGGCCTGCACTTAAAGGCAGAACGGCGTTTAAAGAAGCCAGTGAATTGGCGCCAATTGGCAAAATTTGGAGAACAGGCGCTAATGGTGCTACTACCCTAAAGTTTAGTGATGATGTAACTGTCAATAACGTACTGTTAAAGGCTGGTAAGTATGGCTTATTGAGTATTCCTGGCAAAAAGAGTTTTGAATTGATCATCACTAAAGACACCACTGTTAGTTCCCCTAATGATTACAAAGCTGCGAATGATGTGGTACATTTCACAGCACCGATAAATAAAGCAGGCGACAGAGCCGAATTGTTTACCATTCAGTTTGCTAATATTACTTATGAAACCCTAGATTTGGAACTTACTTGGGGAAATGTTAGTCTTACTTTACCCATCAGTACTAATATTAAAGATCGTGTAAAGGCTGATGTGCTAAAAAGCATCGATAGCGACAAGCCCGCTTATTCTGCCATTGCGAATTATTACTTTGATATTGAGAAAAATTACACCAAAGCATTGGAGTATGTAACAAAAGGAATTAGTGCAATCAAGCCTAGTTACGCGGGATATTTTCTAAAGGCCAAAATAGAAAAAGAACTAGGTGACAAAGTGAGTGCAAAAGCAGATGCAGAAAAAGCCGTTGAACTGGCCACCGCCGCCGCCAATGATGATGTGGTGCGTTCTGCTAAAGCGTTTCTTGGCAAACTATAAATTTCTAGATAATTGATAATGCCAGTTAAATGAAAAGCCCGACAGTAAATTTTATACTGTCGGGCTTTTTTTATTTTGTTTGGTTTGTACCACTTAATTCCACTACCCTATTTAAAGATCTTTTCGTTCATAAATATAAAAGCAAGCTCCCCAAATAAAAGCCGTGAAAACAATCGTTAAGGCAATATGCTGGTTCACCTGTGCTAAAGCGAGGGTGTAAGCCTCTTCATTAAAATTTCCTATAAACTTAGGACTTGGAATAAGCTTGTCGGAAATTTCTAAAGGGAGGAATCGCCCTAAAGGAATCTTTTTGAATTTTAGGATACCTACTAAAATGTTTTCTACAATCAGCACGTAAAACATAAAAATTCCTAGCGCAATAAAGGACTTGCGTATAATGAATCCTAGAAAGAAAGCTAGACTAAGCTGGGCAAAAGTTTGTAATAGAAAAAGCGGGATGTAATGCAATTCTGTAGTCCATCCAATAGTATCTGTTTTATTGAGCCAAAACCCATAAACGACGGCTGTTAATACGTACATGATTGTTGCTACAATACTGATAATGGCAACATCAAAAATTTTACTGGTGATGAAGGCAGAACGACTCCATCCATCGATAATATTCTGTCTGTGGGTTTTAAAACTGTATTCATTGGTAATAATCATGATAACCAATATGGCAGGTATAGTAACAAAACAAGAAGAAAAATAAGCTACAGAATGCCATGTTTCTGGAAATGCAAAAGGGTTTCCGAATAAAGTTTGGGCAATCGCTCCTGTATCCTTTTTGAGTGTAAGGTTTTTATAGACGTTGTAGAAAATAAGGTTTACTCCAGGATAAGTAAGTGCAACCATGCCCAACATCCACCAAAACGCTGGGTATTTTTTTATTTTTAGCCACTCGATTCGTAAAAGTGAAACAATCATAATTGTTTTGTTTAAATATATTAATAAGGAGAATTTTAACGAAAAGCTTCTTTCACCACACTAGTGGTACTGTAACATAAAAGCTATCCAATTTAATCGTTGGTGAGTTCAAAAAACTTGGTTTCTAAGCTTTTCTTTTTCAGTAATAAATGATGCAGTACTACCTGATTTTCAAAACAGTACCTGTTAATTTGTTCCAAATTAGCGGTACCTAGGTTAAAATTGAGCTGTAGGTAATTGCCTTTTTCTTGCATTGATTTTACCTTGGGATATTGGGCAAACAATCCCGCTAACTGCTTTAGATTCTGGGCGCCAATTTCAACAATATCCTCATTAGACAATACCTCATCCACGGTTCCTGCAGCTACCAAAACGCCGAACTTTAAGATGGCTACATGTGTACATACTTTTTCCACTTCGTCTAGGAGATGACTTGCCATAATGATGGTAGTGCCCCTTTTTGCCAATTCCAACATTAATTCCCTGATTTCCAAAATACCTACAGGGTCTAGTCCATTGGTTGGTTCATCAAAAACAATCACTTCTGGTTTGGCCAATAATGCGGCAGCAATGGCAAGTCGCTGTTTCATTCCTAAACTGTAGGTACTGAATTTACTATGCTTGCGTGCCGTCAATTTTACAATTTCCAAAGCCTCATGAATATCTGCTTCAGTTCCTCGTTGATTAATGGCTTGGGTTATTTTAAGGTTGTCAACAGCGGATAGATAATGGTAAAAATTGGGCGTTTCCAGTAATGCGCCAATTCGTTGTCTGGTGCTGGGGGTGCTGGGTTGGCCAAACCATAAAAAACTACCTTCATCAGATTTTAATACGTCTAACAAAATGCCCAATAAAGTCGTTTTTCCGCTTCCGTTTGGTCCCAAGATGCCAAAAACACTTCCTCTTGGAATGTCAAAACTTACATTGTTCAATGCTTTAATCTTTCCATAATTTTTATGGATTCCACTAATGTTTAGAATTTGTTCATTCATACTATTCAATGCTTCATGGTTATTGGGCAATATTAAAGCTAAATGGTATTGTGTATGTATTTAAAGTTTAAAAGGTACGAATCAGTGTCTAATGCAAAGCGATTGGCTTCATTCCATAGGATTAACCTTTTTTATACCACAAATGCTGTGTAGAAACAATCAAATTATACGCTTATCCATATTAAGTAGCTATTTTGCACTCAATTCAATGTTATTTATAATAAATTCTCTTTTATGGTGAAAAAGATTCTTGCTGTTGTTGGAATTGTTTTGTTGGTATTACTTGCCGCTGCTTTCTCTATGCCTTTTTTGTTTAAGGGCAAGATCATGAGTGTGGTGAAGACACAAATCAATGAAAATATAGACGCTAAAGTTGATTTTGGTGATGTGAATATCACACTCTTTAAACACTTTCCTAAACTTTCTGTGTCGCTTACCAAGCTTCAGGTTGTTGGTAATGGCGATTTTGCAGGTGATACCCTCCTTTCAGTCAATAGTTTTGATGTTTCTGTGAATTTAATGAGTGTAATAACTGGTGGGCAAATGAAAATTTACGCCATTGAACTCGACGAACCACGTATTCATGCCATTGCCACAAAAGATGGTAAAGCAAACTGGAACATTACCAAACCAACCTCTCAAACCCAAGAAGCAACCCAAGAAGGCAAACCCTTTCAATTGAATTTAGAATTGTATGCCATTCACAAAGGATATATCAATTATGTGGATCAATTGTCAAACATGAGTACAGAAATCATAAACCTTGAACATGAAGGAAAAGGTGATTTCACTGCCGATTTATTTACCCTTGTCACCAAAACAAGTATGGATCAATTTAGCTTTGTTTTTGGAGGTGTTCCCTACATTAATAAAGTAAAAAGTAGCATAGACTTAGACTTAACTATTGATAACAAAGCCAGAAAATACAGCTTTGAAACCGATAAAATACAAATGAATGAATTGCAAGTGAGCACTCGAGGGTCATTTCAATTTGTAAATGACACCACCTACGGCTTAGACATTCATTTTAAAGCACCCTCCACCGAATTTAAAAGCATACTTTCTTTAGTACCTGCTATTTATCAAAACAATTTTGCTAACATTAAAACAAGTGGGAAAGCGGTGCTTGATGGCTTTGTAAAAGGTGAATATAATAGTACCAAAATGCCTGCCTTTCAATTTAACCTAGCGGTAAAAGATGGATTCTTTCAATATCCAGATTTGCCACAGCCAGTAAAAAACATCAACGTGGCGGTAGATATTCACAACCCAGACGGTGTGCCAGATCACACCGTAGTAAATATTCCGCAAGGACATATAGAATTGGGTACTGACCCATTTGACTTTAAAGTGATGGTTAAAACCCCAATCAGTGATTTATTTGTAGATGCTTCCGCAAATGGAAAACTAGACCTCACTTCTGTAAGCAAATTTGTAAAACTACCTACGGGGACTCAATTAACTGGCTTACTAACTGCTGATGTAGCTATTGCTGGGAGTGCCAACGCTGCTAAAGCAAAGCAATACGATAAATTCAGTGCTAAAGGAACTGTAGGGCTTTCCAATTTCTTCTACGCCTCTAGCGATTATCCAGCGGGCGCAAAACTCTCTAGTCTGCTAATGACATTTAACCCGCAAAATGTAACCCTCAATAATTTAGATGGAGAATACCAACAAACCACCTTTTCAGCTAATGGTTATCTAAATAATGTGCTGGCGTATGCCATCAAAAATGAACCATTAGAAGGAGTCGTAAATCTAAAGGCTGGGGATGTCAATCTGAATAAATTGATGGGTGTATCTACTGACACCACCACAAAAAATACGGCAGCGGCAGCACCTTTTATTGTTCCAGCTAATTTAAGTTTAGCTTTAAATGCAGCCATCAATAGTGTTGTTTATGACAAATTCAACATCCAAAATTTATCTGGTACGCTTCAAATTGCGGATGAAACCGTTAAAATGAGCAATATCAAAGGCAATGCTTTAGATGGACAAATTGTGATTAACGGATCCTATTCTACCAAGCTCAATAAAAAGAAACCAGACATCGCCTTTACCTATGATGTAAAAAATGTGGACATTCAAAAGACGTTTACTACTTTCAATACTGTTCAAAAGCTATTACCTGTTGGTCAATGCCTGTCAGGAAAAGTTAGCTCTGTGTTTTCTTTGAATGGACAATTAGGTGAAAATATGACTCCTGATATGGCTTCCTTAATAGGAGGTGGTAATTTATTGATTGTACAAGGGGTGTTGAGCAAATTTCAACCAGTATCTAAAGTAGCACAAACGCTCAACATCAGTCAATTGCAGCAAGACTACCCGCTTAAAGATTTGAAGGGCATTTTTGAATTTGCCAATGGCAAATTGCTTATCAAACCATTTAAAGTAAAAATGAAAGACATTGATATGGAAATTGGTGGGTTCAACGGCTACGATAAATCCATAGACTATACAGTGAACATGAAAATACCTCGTGCCATGCTTGGAAGTCAAGGTAATGGATTGATCGATAACTTGGCAGCACAAGCGGCTGGCAAAGGAATGCCTGTGAAAGTGGCTGACATTGTAAACCTGCAAGTGAAGTTGGGTGGGTTTATCAATGACCCAACGGTTAAAACAGATTTGAAGCAAGCTGCGGGTAATTTGGCTTTAGACTTAAAAACGCAGGCTACCGATTTTGCAAAAGCCAAAATTGATAGCACCAAAAATGTAGTAAAACAGGAAACAGCTAAAGCCGTGGATACCGTGAAGAAGCAATTAGTTAATCAAGCCAAACAAGAACTAGGAAATCTAATTAACGGTAAAAAAGATAGTACTGGACAAACCGCCGATCCTAAGAAAACATTGGAAGATGCTGGAAAGGGATTACTGAAAAACCTAAATCCGTTTAAAAAGAAAGGATAAATACGACATCAAAAAAGGGAAGATTACTTAAGTCATCTTCCCTTTATTGTGTTACTTAAAATAGAAGTGTAGTTTTTAAAATTTATATGAACACAGGGACACTCACAAAAATCAAATTGTTATGAAGTTCTTTTCCCAATTATTCGCACAGACCAAAACAGCGGAATCTCATTTTAAGTCGGCTTTTGAAGCTGAAACAAAGCACAATAATTATAAACTAGCTGCTAGTTTATATGAAAAAGCAGCACGTATGGGTATGGGCGATGCACAGTTTTATGCGGGCCTAATATTTATCAAAGGGAGAGGTGTACAAAAAAACTTTCCAAAAGGGGTAGAGTTATTAAATATGGCCGCAACAGAAAACCACCCAAAGGCACAATATTTATTGGCTCAAATGTATTTCAGTGGTGAAGGGGTAGTTAAAAATTCATTAACCGCGGAAAAATGGATGGACAGATTTAATCTACATGAAATACCATTCCAAAGCATGGCCATTACTTTTCATAATTTCTAACACACTATTGAACCTAATACCAACATCCTAAACTTCACATTAATACCAAAAAACTATTTCTTAGCAATTTCTGGCTGCACCAGATGTTCCAATACAAAAAATACTGCTGGACAAAAACTGGCATTTTTAAGGGTTATTGCTGGTCTTTTTATGAACACATCTTCATCGGTATAGGGGAATCTATGGCAATCACTAGGTCGGTTTTCATAGATTCCACAATAATTATCAGCGCCTAAAAATGGACAGGGTGCGGTCTTGGCCACATAATCCCCTTCATTGTCTAGCTGTAGATAAGTATCAATAAAAACGCTTTCTTTTAGTTTAAGGTGTTTGCTTATTCGCTTGATATCAGTGGTTTTAAAGCGAGGTGAATAGTTTTTGCAACAAGCTGCACAGGACAGACATTGCACCTCCTGAAAAGCCTTTTCATGTAAATCAGGCAGTTGTTTAAGCACCTGATTCTTATTGGCGTGCTGTAAAAAATATTTATACTGCTTGGCGTGTTGGGCAGCTTTTACCTCCCACCCTTCCCAATTGAATTGTTTTCTCTGCATACTCAGTAAGCAATCAATCTAAATATGAACGAACAACAGTAACTACATTTTTTTCCAAAACCTGATTATAGGTAAAGATGAAATCAGGGTTTATGTTAACTTCTTGAGTAAAAACTGCTCACTAGAATGCATAATAAATTGATACCTGATTTTCACAAAACAGGCAGTCAGCAACTCTATATCCTGTCGTTACCTCTATTCGCTTAATTGATACACTTCACGTAGGTTTCTTGCCAAACCATCGTAATCAAGTCCATACCCTAATACGAATTTGTTGGGAATAGTAAAGCAGCAATAATCAATCTTTACTGGGTGTATTTGTGCTTCTGGTTTGTGCAACAACACCGCCACTTTTAAAGAAGCAGGATGTTGGTTTACCAATTGAGGAAGAAAATCAAATAGGGTTTTACCCGTGTCGATGATGTCCTCTAACACCACTACATGGCGATTGGTAACATCTACATCTAGCCCGATTGCAGTGATAACATGCCCTGTAGATTGTGTGCCTTTATAAGAGGCGAGTTTTATAAAGCAAATCTCTGCTTCAATAGTAAGTTCTTTAAACAAATCAGAACTAAACATAAAAGCTCCATTCAAAACAGCAATGAACAAGGGACGTTTATCCGCATAATCCTTGTTTAACTGCTGACCCATTTCTTTCACTTTATGGGCTATGGTTTCCTCTGCAATAAATGGCACAAATTGTTTGTCCATTACCGTAATCGCACTCATGCTTGTTCTTTTTTAATAAAACAATGATTATTTCTTTGAAAAATTATTTCGACAATCCATCTGCACTCGTAGCAGGTCTTAAATAAATCTTATCCCCTGCTTTCACCGTACTGGTTTTGTTGAGTTTATTGTATTCTAGCAATTTGGCTAAACGAATGCCCTCTGCCTGACTTACACTATGTACACTTTCGTAAGCTTTTACAATGTGCAAATCGGTACTACCCCTGCTTTGTTTCTTTTCCAAGAAAATAAGTTGTGGTTCGTTGGTTACATCAATGTCTTCCATATCGTTGATGTCGAGCAATTTAGCTAGATCTATATCATGTTCCTTAGCTATAGACAATAAGCTGGTACCTTCAGACACATAAATCACTTTCGCATGATTAATTGAAAAAATACCAGCAGGATAATCTGCTTTAGGAATGGAGGTTTTATTGGCGGTTTGGTTGTAATCAGGATTAATGATAACCACGGAATCTTCGTGTTTTTCTGCATTGGCAGCTACAGATGTAGTGGTTGTTGTAGTGGGGGCTTTATAATAGCCTGCCAAACGTTTTGTAGGAATAACTAACTCACCCAATACAGTGTCTCTTTCTATTGTTGCGCCTGTGTTAGTATTATCTGTATTTTTTTGTGGGATTGCTTTGGCGTAACTATCTGTTCCTAATTCTTTCCTAGTTAATGCCACTTGTGTGAACTGATTGAGGTTATAGGTTTCAATCACTTTTATTAAGGTTTGCGGATAGTTCTTTTCAGTAGCATAACCTGCTTTTTTCAAGCCTTTTGCCCAAGATTTATAATCGTTAGGGTCAATGCCAAACAAGAAAGCATAATTCTCACGCGTTTTCAAAAAATCAGAATGGTCTTTATAACTTTCTTGTGCTGAGGGATAACTTCTAAAGCACTCTTGTTTTTGGTCATCATCATGATACACCTTTTCTCCTGTCCATTCCGTTTTGCACTTGATACCAAAATGATTATTACTCAACTTACACAAATCACCTTCGCCACATCCACTTTCTAATATTCCTTGAGCAAGGGTAATGGCCGCAGGTACGCCGCTGCGTTGCATTTCGGCAATGGCCACTTCTTTGTATCGTTCTATATAGTTTCTTGCCTTATCATCTTGTGCGCTAGCTTTCAGTGCAACTACACAAAAACAGATAATCAATAATTTCTTCATTACGCTTTCTTTTTTATCAATAAAAGCCCATCTCTAATCGTTAGTAGTACATTTTCTGTTCTATCGTCTTGGGCAACGTGACGATTAAACTGGTCTATAGCCACCGCATTTTTCCCTTTTAAAGGATGTTCTAACACTTGACCATGAAATAAAACATTGTCAGCCAAAATAATTCCGTTGTTTTTTAATAAGGGAATTACCAATTCGTAATAGGTGATGTAATTTATTTTATCCGCATCTATAAAGATAAGATCCCATTGGTGGGGTAACTTAGGGATGATATCTAACGCATCACCGACGTGCAAATGTATCTGCCTTTGCTTTACAGATAGGTTAAAATATCCTTGAGCGGTATGCGCATCGGTTTCTCTTAGCTCAATTGTATGTAATTCCCCGTCGTTTTGAAGCCCCTCAGCCAAGCATAATGCACTGTATCCCGTGAACGTACCTATTTCTAACACATATTTTGGTTGTTGCATCGTACTTAGAAAAGAAAGGAATCTTCCTTGTACTTTTCCGCTAATCATGTGTGCTTTTGGGTGTTTGCTGCAAGTTTCTTCGTGTATTCGTTGTTTTAGTGCATCATCAGCGGTGGTGAAGGTATCGGCATATTGTTCTACTAGGGGGTGAATCATTTCCATTAGTGGTAACTATTTTAAAGGTGTTTGCATTTCCTCATTGGAGAATAAAATATTTTGTTAAAGCTGTACTTCAGTTGATGATACCACTGCTTTTTTGGGTTGAGCAATCGCTAATAAACCAATAAAGGTGAATAATCCATTGATGGCCAACAGCTCAGCCCCAATTGTAAAACTTCCAAACAATTGCTTCTGATGGGTATCAATTATATAACACAACCCTGGTGCTAATAAGCAAACGATGGGTACAAAACCCTCTTTCACGCTTCTACGGGTGATAAGTGCAAAACCAAATAAACCCAATAATGGACCATAGGTATAAGCCGCAATTTTTAATATAACATCAATCATGCTGGGGTTGTTGCACCATTTATAGAACAATACAAACAATAAAAAAACGACCGCAAATGATAAGTGTACCGTTTTGCGTATGGTTTGTTGCTTTTCAGTGGACCATTCTGGGCGTTTGTGAATGGATAAAATATCCATACAAAATGAAGAAGTGAGTGCTGTAATAGCTCCATCCGCACTTGGAAAAAGGGCAGAAATCAAGGCGATTATAAATATTACCCCGATGGCTGGTGGCAGGTATTGCAAGGCCACGGTAGGAAACAGCTTATCCCCTATTGCCGATAAATGAATGGATGCCGCATATACATACAACAATCCGCCAAGGAACAAAAACAATAAAATCACCCCCATCATGATGCCGGCAAGTGTCATCATATTTTTTTGGGAATCCCCCAACTTCTTTACCGAAATGTTCTTTTGCATCATTTCCTGATCCATGCCTGTCATCGTGATCGTGATGAACGCACCCGCAACGATTTGTTTTAAAAAGAAGAATTTGCTAGTAGGTTCTAGGTTGATCATGCGGGTGTAACCTTTTGCTTTCATTGCACTCAGGGCTTCAAAAAAGGATAAATGCAGTTGGTCTAACATAAAAATAACGCAAATCACCAAGCCCGTTAACATGCAGATGGTCTGTAAGGTATCGGTCCATACGATGGTTTTTACCCCGCCTTTGTAGGTGTATAACAATATCATGATTAAGATAATAGCGGTTGTCAACCAAAAAGGAATGTGCAAGTTTTCAAGGATGGCATCTTGCAAGATATTCACCACTAAGTAGAGCCTGGCTGTGGCACCTAAGGTTCTAGAAAGAATGAAAAAGGACGCCCCCGTTTGGTAGGACACAAGCCCTAACCGAGTTTGTAGAAAATGATAGATAGACGTTAATTGCAGTCGGTAATAATGAGGCAACAACACCGTGGCCACTACCCAATAGCCAATAAAATATCCCATCGTTATTTGGAAATAGGTGAATCCATCTTTATACACGGCTCCTGGCACACTTACAAATGTGACACCGCTTAGGCTGGTGCCTATCATGCCAAATGCCACTAAGAGCCAGTGACTATTTCTGTTGCCAATGAAAAATGATTCGTTGGTGCTGTTTTTGCCTGTGTACCAAGCAACAAGTAATAGAATGGCAAAATATCCCAAAACGAAAAAGAACAACACCGTGGCCGACATACGCAGGAAAAATTATAAATGAAGGGCAAATTAAATCTAATTCCTAGATATATCACACGCATATTGATTCCTACAGCTTGCTTCTGCCTATCTTGCATGGCATTATTGATATGAGTGAACTCAACCCCACCACTTTATTTTCTAGCCATTCGGATAAAGTAACGCACTATGCCGAGGTGATTATTCCGTTGTTGTTACCAATAACTTACACCTGGGCAATACCCATTCATCTGGCCTCGGTCATGCAGATTGGGTTGCGGGTGGAGGTGGAATTGCGCAACAAAAAATATGCAGGCATTGTCAAACTTATTACAGACCAAAAACCCAAAGCTTTTACCCCAAAGCCGCTCCTGAATGTGTTGGATGAAGAACCGGTGGTGCATGTATTTCAATTGAAACTTTGGCACTGGATGGCTACCTATTATATGTGTAGCGAGGGCGAAGTAATGCAGGCTGCTATACCCGCCAACCTTAAATTGTCTAGCGAAAGCATCCTAATTTGGAATGAAGAAACCAATTACGACCTTAACGATGGCAGTGCCTTAACTGATCATGAATTTTTGGTGGCGCAGGCATTGGAAATAAAAAAAGAACTGCGCATGACAGAGGTAAACCAATTGCTGGATATTGGCAATGTATATCCCGTTATCAAAAAATTAATCGATAAACAAATCTGCTTTGTGTGGGAGGAACTTCGAGAAAAGTTTACCCCAAAAACAGAAACCTTTCTGGCTTTAACGCCCGCTTATCAGGACGAAAGCAAACTGTCTGGTTTATTCAACGAGGGTAAGCAAGCCGCTCCTAAGCAGATGGAATTATTGTTGTCGTTTCTTCATTTTATGAAAAAAGATGGAGAAGTAACCCGTGCAGCTTTGCTTAAAAAAGCCAATGCCTCGGCGGCGCAATTGAAGGGATTGATAGACAAAGGCATTTTAATTGCCGAAAAACGAGCAACGGATCGTTTGAAACGCTTGCCCCTGGATGTTTCGCTCCAGTTTGATTTATCCCCAGCACAGCAAAACGCTTTTGATGCAATTAACCAAGCATTGCTACAAAAGCCGGTGTGTCTGCTGCATGGAGTTACGGCGAGCGGCAAAACCTTGGTCTATATGAAATTGATAGAGCAATGGATGAACCTTGGAAAGCAAGTACTGTACATGTTGCCCGAAATTGCCCTCACTGCGCAAATGATTCGCCGCTTGCAACAACATTTTGGGGGAAATATTGCCATCTATCATTCTAAGTTTAACCCTAATGAACGGGTGGAAATTTGGAATAAAGTAAAAACGGGGCAAATAAGGGTGGTGCTGGGTGCACGTAGCAGCTTGTTCCTACCTTTTATGAATCTGGGATTGATTGTGGTGGATGAAGAGCACGACGGCAGCTACAAACAACAAGACCCCGCCCCTCGTTATCATGCCCGTGATGCTGCCATTTATTACGCATCGTTGTACGATGCCAAAGTGTTGCTGGGCAGTGCCACCCCCGCGTTGGAGTCTTACTACAATGCCTTACAAGGAAAATATGGTCTGGTAAATCTTACGGAACGTTATGGCAATGTGGCCATGCCCACCATCGAATTGATTGATTTAAAACTATTGGCCACCAAAGACAAAACAAAAATTGCCTTATCGCCCCAAATGCTTGCGGCCATTGAGCAGACTTTGGCGGCAAAAAAGCAGGTGATTTTGTTTCAAAACCGCAGGGGCTATAGTCCTTATATGTTGTGCAACAATTGTGGATGGATTCCGCAATGCCAACATTGCAACGTGAGCCTTACCTACCATAAATCTAAAAACAAACTCACCTGCCACTATTGCGCCACCACCTACCCCGTGCTGCATACCTGCGCCGCCTGTGGCAGCCACAATTTTATCCATAAAAACTTTGGCACCGAAAAACTGGAAGAAATGGTGGCTGGCCATTTTCCTAATGCGCGGGTTGCTAGAATGGATTATGACACCGTAAAAGGAAAGAATGACCAAGACAACCTGATCAAACTATTTGAACAACAACGTATCGACATATTGGTGGGTACGCAAATGGTGGTAAAGGGCTTGGATTTTGAACATGTAACCCTCGTAGGCATCATTGATGGTGATGGCATTCTACATTTTGCCGACTTTAGGGTGAACGAACGTGCCTTTCAGTTGATGGAACAAGTGAGCGGACGGGCGGGCAGAAAAGACGGCAAAGGGCATGTGCTGATACAAGTGAGCAACGTAAAACACCCCGTGCTGGCATTTGTGCAACAACACCAATACCCCCTTTTGTACCAATACGAAACAGAGGGCCGCAGAGGCTATCAATACCCGCCCTTCAATAGAATTATCCTGCTCACGTTCAAGCACAAAGACAGCTATGTGGCCGAAGAAGCCGCCTTACAAATGATGACTGGCTTAAGTGCCTATTACAAACCCTACCTCAACGGCCCTTCTCAACCGCCTGTGGATCGTATTCGCAATCAATATTTATGGGAAATCCTCCTCAAACTACCCAAAGATGCCGCTACCATCCAGCATTGCAAGCAAACCCTACTCCACCAAATTGCCGCTATACAGTCTGACAAAAGGTATCGAAATGTGGGGATTGTAATTGATGTGGATCCGGTGTAGGTTAGTTGAGAGTTGAGAGTTGAGAGTTGTGAGTGGATAGTTGAGAGTTGTTAGTTGCGAGTGGTTAGTTGCGAGTGGTTAGTTGTAAGTGGTTATTTGTTAAGTGTTAGGTATTAAGTATTAGGTAATAAGTGTGCTGCATCTGAATGAATAGAAATGAAAAATAACGAAGGAGTTAAAAATTACGAGTAGTTAAAAGCAAATCAAAATAAACACAAGCGCAAATAAATACGGTGTGTAGAGAAATTGATATAGAGGTTTTCGAAGCTTATGTTTTACCTCACCCCTACCTATTACCAATAGTGAAGGAACTGGAATGCTTGACTGTTTTTATTTCCCTGATATTTTTATCTTCTGTTCTTTGGGGCTTTTTGTACAAATCAGTAGTCATAAACAAGCTATTTTAAAATAACTGATTAACTGGTACATAGAGAGATTGCACAGCACATTTAAATCTCTCAAAAAAATGAAACAGCGTTCAAGCAAATGTCAATTATTAGCGAGCAAATGCCTATTGTGTGCAAGCAAATGCCTATTGTGTGCAAGCAAATGATGTCAACGTGACTGCAAATGACATATGTGAATGAGCAAACGCCAACAACGTGCTAGCAAATGCTAAATGCGTGTGTGCAAATGCTATCTACGCGTGGGAAAATGTCATCTCCGAGGGAGAAAATGCCAATTGCGTGCGGCAAAATGTTAGCTGCGTGCGAGCAAATGTTAATTATACACGGGAAAATAATAAATACGAACGACACAATGTCATGTGCGTGCAAGCAAATGTTAAATACGCATGGGAAAATATCAAGTTCGTGCGAGCAAATGACCATTACGCATGAGCAAATATCTCGTTCGTGTGAGCAAATGTTAATTACGCATGGGCAAAAAATCTGTTCGTGTGAGCAAATGTTAATTACGCATGGGTAAATATAAAATCAATGTGTCAATATGTCCAAAATAGCAGCCATAATCCTGAATTTAAACGCCAAAATGGCAAATTGTGCTGCAATTGCTATTGCATTAACATAATGGTTGCCATTTTGACAGAAAGACTTTTCAATTGCTTTATAATGTGTTTTATCGTTTTGTTTATCACATTGGAAGTTGATTTGGGTGGGAATTTTTTCACGAAGTGAGAGATTGGTATTCAATGTTTCCTCGTTGTTTAATTTGAGCGGAATTACCACCCCGCGCTTCGGGCACCCCTCGAGAGGGGAATTGCAGGCGGAGACTTACGCCCCCCCCCTTACAAAGAAGTTTTACTGAGTATTATGACCAATATGGGATAAAATCGCCATCAATTTCTCGAAAGTTTAAAACTTTCGAAAAGTTTAGTTGGTGAGGACTATGAGCGTTTCTTTTTATCCAGTTTAGAAAATTAAAACAAGTGGGCTTTTGTTTCTTATTAATATTATTGGTGCGAATACCACCCCGCCCTATGGGCACCCCTCGAGAGGGGAATTGATACACAGGGTAGCATCCCTCCAGAAAATGGGAATTACAGCCCAAAAATCTAGAAAAAACCTTGATTGCAAAGAAATGATAAATTAGTATCGAACCTCTGTGAAACTCCGTGTTACCTCTGTGGCACTCCGTGTAATTCAACAGCAGAACATCACCCCCGCTTAAAGAGAAAAAATGCTTGTAATAAACAGCAATTGCTTACTACTATAATCAAGCTTTACTTCCCTTGACGCTGCAAATAGAACTATGGAGGGTTTATTGAATTAAAAATTGTTGGTTACCAAAAGATAACGAAAGCATAACACTAGACTACTGAGGCAACAATGGAATCAATTATACTGAATGCATGATTAGGCAAAAACTAAGGCAAAAAATTAATCACTCCTACTGCCTATTTTTTATACCTAAAATATGAAATCAACTTTTTGGGCTGAATTAATTACTGGTTATACATTAATTTTAATGCTCGGTATTATTGGTTCAAATACCAATTTTGCATGGAACTTAACGAATAACAGGCTTTTTAACCTAGTAAAATAAACTATCTACCGAATATTCCAACAAAAATGCACATTTTTCAAACGTTGTTTTACCCAATTCAAAAAAATAGATAGTTTTGTTTCATTAATAAAGTAATGATCTAAAATATTTTGTTATGAACAAGTACCAAGTTAGCAGATTTAAAATGTTAAGCAACGTCTTAACCACTTTTAATCCCGACTCCAAAGCCATTTGGTCTATGTATTTAGTGATTGTACTCACGATAGATAACCTAATCAATTTGGCTAAAAACATGAAAGCGGCCAGCTCAACAAAAGGCGGCAAGGGAGGTGGCGCTACACTAGATAAGAATAAAGTATTGAGCACTTTAAAGGACAAAGGCTATAGAGCCGCCTTAAGATTAAAATTACTAGCCAATCAAATAAATAACACCGAATTGGCTACAGATGCCTCTTTTACGAAAAAGAGTTTTAACGAAGGAGGAGAACAAGCTATTGTTGACCGAGCTACCTGGGTATTGACCCAGTCTAGGTTACTAGAAAAAGATGCTAAAGCAGCCGGTTGTGGCGTAACCGCCGCCAAAAACGATGAATTAGCTGCATTGCTTGACAGCTTAAACGAAAAAGAAGACAACCAGCAGCAAAGCAGCACTTCTGGTATTAAGGTAACGCAAGATTTAGGCAGCTATTTTAGAACCCTTACCAAAGAGTTGAAAACCTTAGACGAAGCGATGTTTAGCAATGTTGCAGAGAATAATCCTGATTTTTATCAATTGTATTTAATTGCTCGAAGAAAGATAGATCCGCCTTCTAAGCCGAGGAAAGGTAAGAATCCGCCGAAGGGGGGGGTGTAGTGGGGTTAGATTTATAATTGTGAGATTGTTTATGATAAACCTATTTTTTGGTGATTTTAGATCTTATGAAATAAAATAAATTTATTTTAATTTATCTACCCTGCTAAATTTTCTAAATTTTTTATTTACACAAATTCAAAAGCAGATTTAATAAATTAATAAATTATGACTTTTATAGAAAAATTAAAAACTTTTGCCAATATGATAAGTATCCTCGCAATACCCCTAGTTGTAGCTTATATTGGAAATGACTTTACCAAATCAATTAAAGAAAGAGAAATTCAGGGTAAATTCGTAGAATTAGCAATAAACATATTAAATCAACAACCGACGAAAGAAAATGTAAATATTCGAGAGTGGGCAACCGAAGTAATTGATAAATATTCGGGTGTTCCATTTACTAAAGAAACTCAGAAGGATTTAATTAATAATTTACCTCTTAATATTTCTGAGATTTATAAAGATATCGTATTACCAAAAACATCTGATGGCCCCTTAAGAATTGAAAACAATCTTTTACGTGGTGCTAAAGTAAAATATGAGTTATCCCCGAATACCTCAGGAAAAGTATCAATTACTGATTTAAAAGCCATTGTAATTCACAGTACACAATCATTGTCCATCACTTCTAGTGTAAAATGGTTAACAAATGACAAAGCAAAAGCTTCATGTCATATCATTATAGATAGAGAAGGAAATATTACTCAATTGGTTCCATTTAATTATATAGCATGGCACGCTGGTATGTCACAATACAAAAGTCTGAATCATTTAAATTCCTTTTCGATTGGAATAGAATTAGTCAATGGACTTAATGTAAATAAAATCAATGAGAATAAATTTTACGGAGTCGTTGATAAAAAAGAAATACCCGCTGATGAGATAACTAAAGCCAAACACAAAAATGAAACTGTAGAAAAATATTGGCATAATTATTCACCAGAGCAAATTTCAACCGTAACACAATTGTGCAAACTGTTAAGATCAAATTATAACATTGACATTATCGTGGGCCATGATGATATTAGCCAGTCTAGGAAAATAGATCCTGGACCTTTATTCCCGATGAAAGAATTACAGAAATCAGTATTAGGTAAAGAGTTGGAATAAATAATTATTTTGGATACAAATGCGAAAGGGCGTTTCCTCTGAATAGATGATTGGGATTTCCAAAAACACGTTTTCAATAAAAGTAATCTATTTGCAAATTTGGTATTAATAAAATTTCAACAATATAGTAATCATTGTGATTCAGTTATGGGCTGACGGAATGCTAATTCCACAACAGTACAAAGCATTTTTGTTAGGTGGCAGCTTATAACTAACCAAGTAATAAAAATATAATTACATGAATAATAAAATAATGGAACACATTAAACTATGGGGGTTACCAATTATTATTGGGTTTCTTCTGATTATTCTTTTTAAACCGTTTGTCAGCTTTATTCCGAGATGGTTTACAAATATTTACAGCAATACTTTCTCTACGACAGAAATCAATAAAAACATTTCCAAAATCGATACATTGACAACCACTATTACAAGTACTAATAGTCCGAATGTAACAGGACCGATTGGGGATACATTTGGAGGAACATTAGGCCCAGTAATTGCTTTACTTGCGGCATTTTTAACCTTTTTAGCATTTTGGATTCAGTATCGTGCAAATAGACTTCAAGAAAAGTACATTATGCAACAAAGATTCGAGGACACTTTTTTTCGACTGTTGGATCACCACAAGAAAATTCTTGATTCAATGGACATCAGAGACGCAAATAATCCTAGCCTTATAAAAGCTACAGGTTATGAGTGTTTTAGATCTATGTATATTGACTTGAAAAAGGTAATTGCTGACAACAAGACTGTAGAATATATTAATAAATCATACGATTTTTTTCAAAATCACTACAAGCATGATTTGCACCACTATTTTAGATTTTTATACCACGTTTTGAAGTTTATTAAAAATTCCGAAATTTCAGAAACCCAAAAGTTCAAATACTCTTCAATACTGAGAGCTTCTTTATCTGCATATGAATTAGTCTTCATTTTCTATAATTGTCTCCATGAAAATGGAGTCAGTCATTTTAAACCTTTACTCGAAGAATTCTCTTTCTTAAAAAATATGGACGAATCTCTTTTAATAATTCCTAATCAAAAAAATGAATATCATCCTCTAGCTTTTTCAAGTTCAAAGGAAAGACCTAAACTTTTGAAAGATTGGTATAAATGCAAGAGAGATAAATCCTAAACCTAACTTAAAGAACAATCGCCGAAAACAACCTCGTAATTACTACAGTTGGGGCTTTTCGTTATTCCATTGGACGACATGTTATGTAGGGCATGACGACAAAATAGATAAATGGCATTTCCAAATCCGCTAGGCGACATGTTAAATAGGGCATTTCGTTTGAACAGATAATTAGGATTTCTAAAACACATTTGCAATCATCCTTGCTACACTGATAAATTGGCTTATGAACAAAATATAAACAATATTCCAATCATTTGTTTCTTACATTGGTAGATTTTTTGTTTATTTTTTAAAATATTACAATTCTATTTCCCCATTTAAAATATAAAATAAAAAACGACAGTTATGTTAACTAATACAGGAACAATATCATTTATCCTTTACGGTATTTTCATTTTAATTGCAATCCTTGGTTTATTTTTTGCAATTTATGCAATAAAAAAAGGAGATATCCCATTAGATAAATTAGATAAAATGATTGACCTCTCAAAATATACTATTGTTTCTGTTGCCATTGCAACAGTTACGTTGATTATCAGCAATTTATTCAGAGAACGAGAGCAAGATGTGAAAGAACTTGAATATTTTGATAAGTATGTTCAAGATGTTAAAAAGGTTGACGGAATACAAGAAAGATTTCAATTGTCAAAATACCTCTCAATTGTGGCACCAAGTGGGGACTTAAAAAAATCTTGGAAAGATTATCATGATACACTTAAGATTGAATATCAAGAGTATATTAAATTAAAAAAAGAAAAGGAAAAACTTGACACAATAAAAAATCCTACAGAAAAACAGATAAACGAAAAAGAAAAAATAACTAATCAAATAGACTTGAAAGAGAGTCCTTTAGTTTCTTCATATAATAATTTAAAGCCAAGAGTTTACATTCAAATTAGCGATGGGAAACAAATGGAAATAGCTAAGGATATCCAATCCGCTTTATTAAGCGAAAATTTTTTAGTTGCTACGCCTAATATCTCAGCTAATAGGTTGGATTTTCCATCCAAAATTGAAGTACGATACTACAGAGAGGAAGAACTAACTGATGCATTAAGATTGATTTCAATTATCAAAAGTCAATACTCTAAATTACCAATAAATGAAGTTCCTCAAAAAGTACCTGGAAATGGTCGTGGAACTAGGCCAGGACATTTTGAGATATGGTTTTCTAAGTCATAGTTACAAGCCCTTTTTGGTGTATGCTTATCTTATGTACTATATTTTCAGTTTTAATTAAGCTATTTAAAAACTTATTGAGATTACAATTACCCAAATTATATATATATTAATTTCGAATCAATTATTCTATTCGCTATTTTTATGGAAGAAAGAAATTTAGTTTTGAAACTACTAAATTGGTTAAAAGGAAATGCTAACAGGAGTATTGCTGACTTACAATTTATAATTCCCCTCGCTGGTGCGAGCTTGCCGCTCGTACCGTTCGCTTAGGTCTTCGCTAACTTCTACAACTGTGTGATATTTTCCGAATTGCAAATCGTCTAAACAGATAACTGGGATTGTGAAATCCTAGTTATCTGCAAGTTGTAATGAAGCAATACATTTAGCTTATGAATAAAACATCATACATATTTCAATTATTGATCTTCGTTATGGTCTGTAGGAATACGCATTCCTTAACAAACGCCAAGCCGCAAAACGTTGTGGGCTATTTTTCTGAAACACGCTAACTAAAGTAAATTTCATCTTGACATTTACCAATATTTGGTATTTTTGAGGAAAGTTTTATAAAATGAAAAATACATCAATTTCACTTGGTAATTATTTTGACAATTTTGTAAGTAGCCAAGTTTCTTTAGGACGATATAAAAATGTTAGTGAAGTTATTAGAGCAGGACTTCGACTTTTAGAAGATGAAGAAAGTAAAATGATTGCATTAAGACAAGCAATTCAAGAAGGAATTGATAGTGGTGTAGTAGAAGACTTTAATCCTGACAAACACCTTAAAGAATTAAAAGCCAAAAGAAAAATCAATGGTACATTATAAACTAACTAACAAAGCTGTTGAAGATTTGGAAAAAATTTGGGATTATACATTTGAAAAATGGTCAGAGCAACAGGCAGACAAATATTATGCATTATTAATTGAATGTTGCAACATAATTGGAGAAAATTCAAGTATAGGAAAAAACTATTTTGGAGTTAAACCTGAATTGTTTGGACTAAAAACTAATCGCCATATTATTTTCTATAGAAAATTTACTGATAAACCTATTGAAATAACAAGAATTTTGCACGAAAGAATGGACTTGCAAAATAGATTAAACGACTAAATTAAACTGCTCAGCTAGGGGTAGTTTAGTACCTAAGCAAGATTGTCTGCCAAAATCCCGGCTGGGCGTAGTTTCGTAACTATGTCTTTATGTTTGCCAAACTCTAGTTTGTCGTTTTTGCAGTCTGCTTCACAAAATCCACCGAAGTGTATGTTCAACTCGACAATATGTTCCTTAGAACATGTCGCCTGAACAAATAATTGGAATTTCGAAATCCAATCCCTCCCCTGCTTGCGCAGGCAACCCGCTAGTACCATTCGCTTAAATCTTCGTAGCTATCACTTTGGTTTCTTTTTTTATAGGCCACTTCGTATAAAAGGAATTGAATCTGACTAGATATTTTAGCCACTAATTGTAAAATATAACACGATAAAGCAATTGACCCGCCGATAGTTGTTTTGCTAAACCTTTCGCTTTTGAAAATTAATAGCCCCAAACCTTGCACATTTGGGGCTATTAATTTTTTAGTGACTATCGAATATTTATGGACAAAGAATCAACCGAAATACAAAAGGCGTCAGGTTATTTAAAGATGCTTAAGCAAGAAGGTAAGCTAGACGAGTCGGCAATTCCTGAGTTGTTAAAGATGTACGATATATCACATAAAGAGGCCATCGCATTGCTAGAGTCATTTAAACAAACTGATGACTATAAAAATATTGTTGCAAGAATCATCAAAGAGCAAATGTTTACGGTGGTTTGCTATGCAATAATTGGGGGCTTCTTTTTATTGGCAGGTTTTGTTGACCCGGGGAGTCCGAATCCATTCGCCTTTCATGGCTTGCTCTATGTACTAGCTGCCTTTGGATTGATAAATTATATAGTTAAACTCTTGCAAGAACGCTTTAGAAATAGCAAAAGATTTGCTTGGATTTCCAATAAGGCATTACCATATGTAATTACTTTAGGCATCTTGTTAGTGTATTTACAATATCAATTTCTGAATCAATCTTACTTAATTAACACAAGAAATGGAGAAGTGAGAAGAGATTTAGTACTTAATAGTGATTGTATAGAATCGAGAACAGGCGGTAAACACCCTACTTATTATTATGAATTTTCGGTTGAATATTACGATTATCCTTTTAGGTGGTACGAATCAGCACATTATTATGCCTTTCACAAGAATTTATGGCCAAATGTTGAATTACACAAAGGCGATACAATTATTGCTTTTATCAACGAAATTGGATACGGTAGTGATTACATTACTATATCCAACGTCGCAAAAAATGGGCAGCCCTTTTTGGATTTAAAAAAGAGAAATGAATTAGCAAAGGATAAAGCATTTCAGAATTGTATTTTAATTGCTTTCGTATTTATTATTGCAATGGTAGTGTTAATTGGAATAGAGGTTAATAGGAAATTACAATTTAAGAAATGGTAAGCTAACCTGAATGTAGACTCGAGAACTGCATTTTGTACGCAAGGAAACAGCCCATTTCATGAGACCACTTTATGTCAATCGAAATCCTCACCAAAGTCCAGCATATCCTTGGACGGCATTAAAATAGCTTAACAATGAAAATTAGTTTTTCGCTCCTTTTATCATTTTTACTATTCGGTTGCGGTAATTCTACATCTCCCCAGTTAATTCCAGAAACATTAAAAATAAACTATGGAAAATACAAGAATAGAAAACTAGACCTAGCGTTTGGAGATATAGTTCAGGTAAATAATACTCAATATAAGGGGATAGTTTGTGATATATCAGAAGATGAAGGTGGTCTTTGGTATGGTATTATTTTTATGAAAAACGATAGTCTTTTTGGTAGAAAGATTCCTGATGGTTTTGGAAGTGAATGCATATTGCTGTTTGATTTTACCTATTTAAATTACAAAGGAGTATCTAGTGTTACAAAAATTTCCAAAGTCAATTTAGATTTCGACAAAATTGGTTGTGGCGCAAAAAGCACTGCCGAAAATGAAAATGACCTTACTAGAGACTATTTGAATGGAATTGAACGAAGAGTGTTTAAAGAAACCCCTTGTGGCGAAAAATTAACTATGTTGGACCCTGTAAATGAATATTACCGAAGCCTTGGAGAAATTAGGATAAAACAAAAAAGTAAATAATATTAATTTATAGCAAACTCCGGCAATCGCAAGCTTAGCGCTTGTACCATTCGCTTAGTTCTTCGCACCAATCGCAAAATCTTCCCCACCCAATAAAAATGTGGAAGTAATCACCCCAGCAAAGAATTTAATCACATCCTACCCGCTTTTTTCTTTAAGAACTCGGTAATCTTATTATTGCTTACCTAATTGCATAGATTGAAGGTTGAACTATGCATGATGAATAAAGAAATAAAAAATTACCTCCATGATAAGAAAAATACTTGCCTTCTGTTTTTGCTGGATGGGTTTGGCAGTTGTTGGCCAACCTACCGTATATCAAACACCTTCAATGGCCTATAACCACCACCCAGAGGAAAGCATTACGGATTTCAATTTCTCCAATCCCTTGCTGGAGGATGTGCAATCAGCAATAGACCGCGCCAAATCTGGGCGGGATAAAAACATTGTGCGTATCACCCTTTCGGGCAATTTATACATCAGTACCAAACCCCTTGTGTTATACGATCGTATGATTTTGGTGTTGAACAATGGCGCAATAAAAGCGGCCAGCAACATGACCAGCCTTTCGCTCATTAGCCTTGAAAATGCTTCCTATGTGTCCATCGCCGCCATTGGGGGCGAGGGATTGATTGATGGTGGTGGCAAATATGCCAAAGGCATCAGTATTGTTAAATGCGGTAAAGTGCATTTGGACAATTTGAAAATTATCAACTGCAAAAAATCGGGTATCGATTACCTTGGTAAAGGCGCTAAAGTGTATGCCGACGCTGGATCCATTACCCGTTGCAACATCCAGAACTGTGGCGATATTGCCGTGTCCATTGCCGATGCCACGCATTTTATCTTTACCGACAACCAAGTATTTGAAGCGGTGGTGGGCTTGCGCTTAAATGCGCATTATGCTGCCATTACCCACAACAGTATCATGAACTGTGCGTCGGGATTAGAAATCTTTTCGCAATTTGAAACCATCGCTTATAACAACATTAGCAATTGCGGCACGGGCATTGTTTTGTCAGAAACGAATGCGGAAACCCTCTTGGCCAATAACAAAGTAGTGGAAAACAAATTGGGTTTTCAGTTGAATGGGGCAAAAGCTAAGTTGTACAATAATCGCTGTAATAACGCCATTGAAATTGTTGGCAAAGGTGTAGGCCATTTATTATTTGCTAATAGGGGTATCACTACAGTAGAGGGTGAGGTAGAGGGTTGTCTATATTTTAACCCACCAACGGTAGGTTATCCGCACAACGATTTAATCAAAATTGGCAAAGGACGTTCTGATATTACCCTCACTGGTGTTCCTTTTCGTAAACTTCGGGTACTTATCAACCAAGCACATGCTTCGCATCCACATGATGTAATTGTAATTCACCTAGAAGGCGATTTTTTAGCCGAACAGTATGATTCATTAACCGTGCGAGAGGATGAGTGTTTTTTGATGAATGGCCGGATTCATGGCAAAGCAAAAACGGAACGATTGATTTGTTTTAAAGGGAACACTACCACTTCTTTTTCTGGGGGTAGTATTGACGGGGATACCACCAATGGTACCAACAGTTTGGTGCACATAACTGGGGATGCACTGGTGGTGTTGGATAGCGTGGAAATACTTCATGCCATGGGCGGTGGCATTAGTAAGCAATACAGCAGCCTCCCCAGTTTTGTGCGGGCTTGCTCCGTTTCTAACTGCCAGGGCAAGGGTCTTTGGTTGTCGGAGGCAGATAAGCTGTTTGCATTTGATAACCGCATCACGCGCTGCAATGCTGATGGCATTAACCTTGATGCTTTTACCACCCAAACAGTGCTAATGCACAATTATAGTTGCAATAATAAGCGGTATGGTATTGGTATTCAGGAAGGTGCTTTTGCGCATACGGTTATTGGCAATGTTGCTGATAGTAATCAAGCAGGCATTGCATTGGACAACCAAAATAGTAAAAACTACCACACTTCTTATAATCTGCTGGCGGCCAACCAATGTAATTGGAACAATTCTGGAATATATATCAGTGCGTTAGAAGCCAATAAAGCTACCACAGATAATCTATTATTTAACAACACCTGCACCCACAACAACGAATATGGTATGGGCGGGTATGAAACCAGTGGCAAAACCAATAGAAACTACAATGCCATGAACACGGTGAAAGACAATTTTTTGGCTTCATTTCCCGAAAAAGCAGCTATGGAAGCCAATCCATTGTGGAATAGTTTGGCTATAACCACTACCCTACCCATTGACCTCATTTCCTTTGCTGCCAAAGCAGAGAAGAAAAATGGAATTACACTTACTTGGGAAACTGCCAGAGAGGTAAATACCAAGTCATTTGAACTAGAGCGCAGCACTAACCTAAAGGAATATACCTCCCTAGGCGAACTGGCTGGGGCCGGCAATGCCAACCATAAAATGGATTACCACTTGCTTGATACCAATGCTAGACTGCCTATTCAGTTTTACAGAATTAAAATGCTGGACAACGATGGACACCTGAGCTATTCGCGCATTTTACCGTTTGAAATTGGCAAGGACACCACGATGGACATTCAATTTTTCAACCTTAAAAGCTGGGCTTTTGAAGTGAATGTTCAAACCAAAACTTCTTTTTCAAGTGCCGACATACAACTTTATTCCCTTGATGGAAAATTAATGTACAAACATAACAGCACGCCCACAAAACGTGTGGAGACACTAAAGCATGTGGTTATGGTAAAAGATATTTTGTCAGGGCCTTATGTGCTGAAAGTAAAAACCGAAAATGCCGAAGCCATGAAAAAAGTGATGATAACCCGTTGGTAATTTTTTTCATCATATAGGAAAGGTTGTTGGTATCAGTAGGTTGTGTTGCGGAAGCTTGGTTCGTTTCTATTTTTGATTTTCCATAAATATTAATGCAATGAAAAATTTAGTCGTATTAACTGGTGCGGGAATTAGTGCAGAAAGTGGATTAAAAACTTTTCGGGATAGTGATGGACTTTGGGAGGGATATAATGTATATGAAGTGGCCACTCCACGAGGCTTTACTGCAAACCCGGGTTTAGTACTTGATTTTTATAATCAACGTAGGAAAGATGTGGCTGCCGTATTGCCTAATGCGGCACATGTAGGTTTGGCAGCATTAGTGGAACATTTTGATGTGCAAATAATTACCCAGAATATTGATGACTTACACGAAAGGGCGGGAAGTACTAATGTTTTGCATTTGCATGGGGAGATTTTTAAAATGCGTAGTGTGAAAAACCCATTGAAGTCCTACCCTATTCTTGGTGATATAAATGTGGGTGATTTGGCCGAGGATGGCAGCCAGTTGCGACCCTATATTGTGTGGTTTGAAGAAGAAGTACCCATGATTGAACCTGCTGCTGCACTCGTGAGCGAAGCGGATATTTTTGTGGTAATCGGTACTTCGCTGCAAGTGTATCCTGCAGCCGGGTTGTTGCAGTATGCGCCAAGGCAATGCCCGAAATTTATTGTAGATAAAAAAATACCCACTACCAATGCTTACCCTAATTTGACTAAAATAGAACTGCCCGCTAGTGAAGGCGTTAAGGTGTTGGCGGAACAATTGATGGCTTTTAAGTAACTATAAACAATAAGCCAAAAAGGGAGTTTGGCAGATGCACGGAATTAGTTAGGAAACTGCGACTAGGAGAGCGTTCTGTGTCCACTGAAAACTGTTACCAACTCTCAAACTTTGTTCCTTTAAGTAAATAGTCGTAAGAAAAAAGCTGGTCGTTAATTTCCTTTTTCTTCAAGAGGTATTGCTTTGTGTCAAGCACGTTATTTGCTCTGGCTTTGGAAAGCTGTTCCAATTCTTGTTTTTTAAGATGTCGCTTTTTGACATTCTCGTAATCTTCTAAATCTTTCTGACGCTGTTGCACAATGTCTTTACGATTTCTGTTCTGGTTTTCTTGTTTGGTCGTTCTATCAAGGGAATGACCATTGCGTTCAATGAATGAAATTGTTTGACCAAACTCAAAAAAAGGTTGTTGCCTTATATGCTGCTCGTATCCTTTAGATGCGAACTGAATTTCGCCTTGCTGTGTGATAATAGTCCAACAGTTTTCGCCTTCGCTTTCAATGTCTTCAATTTCAAAGGCATTTTCAAAACCAATGTCAAAGTCAAAAGTCAAGTTTTGAACTGATTTAAAAACAAGTGTCGCTGGTGCAACCCAAAATGTAAATGGTAGACCTTCTAAGTCTGGCTTGTTCCATTGAAGGATATAATCAATATCAAGTTCTAAATCGTCTGCCAAACGGATTTTATAAACGTTGCAGTCGTGCCAACCCATTTGTTCAAAGTCTTTGTCTGTCCAAACTTGCTTTTCTAATTTATAGTCCATTTTAAAAATTCAGATTTTCTCACGATAAGCTTGCAGTCAAGTCTTAAATATACATAACTCAATCGCGTCAATACATCCAAATGTAGGCGCATTAACGCATCTTCATAAAACGTTTAATCCTATCAGGTTTTAAAAACAGTATAGGTTTTTGAAATACCTCAACAAACACCACAACAACAACTCGCTACAAACAAAATAAAAAAAGTGATAACCCCATAAAATATTTGATTGCCTTGTAGAATAGGTTTTGTTTAACTAGGTTTTCATTGCGAGTCCATGGGACGCAACGAGAACCTAGTTATTTGGCTATAGGTCATCTAAAATAACTCGTTTTTGTATTCTTTTAGTGAAAGGGAAAGATCAAGAAGTTTGATAGAAAATTTCATTTCTTTTTGTAACGGATTGAAAAATTGGTTAAATGACTTTCTGTCTTTCGTAATATAGGCGTCAATCTTTCTGTTGTATATCTGGGCAATTAGTTTACAATCGTCTTTTATTACAAGTCTTTCAATTCCCTTAGTATGTTCTTTATTATCGTTTAAAATTGAGTAAAACTTTCCTGCAACTTTTCCATCAAAAAAGTCAAAAGGAATAATTTTTAGCGTCTGCAATGGCAAATTATTAATGTCGTCCCTTACACTATATTCAGATACCACAATTGTAGACAAATACATTTCAATTTTATTCTCTAAGAAATACTGGAAGTATTGATAGGCATTTTGGTGTAAAGGGTCGTCTTGCTTTAAAAGTCTAATGCAAAAGGAAGTGTCTAGTAGAATGCTATTCATACAATCCTCCTTCTCTTATAGTTTCTAGCCAAGAATCTACATTCTTAATTTTTGACAAATTTGGGGTTGCTTTTGCAATTAATAAATCAAGCTGTGCTTTGTCGAAAACGGGGTTATAGTCAATAAAATTCTCCAATTTTAGGTCAAAAGGCTTTTGAGTTTCAATGCTTTGCTTTCCTGATGCCTTTAAACCATAGATTTTATAAACTCTTTTTTCGCCCTCTAAAATTTGCTCTTTTGTAGCAGATACAGTCAGTTTGCCGAACTCTTTTGTATCAATGTGGAAGTTTGGTGTAATTCCACCTTCTTGGTAAACTTCTCCATACAATATAAATTCTGTATTGATGAAACTTGGGGCAACATTAAAATAGTTTGTTTCTTTTGTAATTTTTAACTCCTTGCTGTCTGACGATGAAGTGTAAAAGGTTATTTCAAGATTTTTCTCCCTAGCAATGCGTTGAAATTTTTCAATTATCTCGGCTCTTTTGTAATCTAAAAACTCTATAGATTTTCTGTTTGCTATTTCACCAATAAGTCCATTAAAAAGTATTACTCCCGTTATTGGCAAAATAAATTTATGCAAAGTGGAACCTTCTTCAATTTTGTAAGCAATGTGTGGTCTATCATTTTTTTCATTCCTGGTTGGATATAAAAATGATTCTACACCAGTAATTATTTCTTTGATTTCTGATATATCTACATCTAATGGAGAAATTTTTCTCCCATTAATGATACCATCGAAACGAACTGCTATGTGTCCTTTTTCTTCCATTTACGCTTCAAAAATATGTGTATTTGTCTAAATTACTTCTAACCGACTGAACTTAGCAGAAGTTCCTACTTTTTTATTCCGAACGAGATTACACAAAGTTGGAACGTTTGCAAAAGTTGCGGGTTAGTGCCGATTTGGAAAAGGGATTTGGAAATCCCAAATATCTGTTTAGGCGAGATGCGCTGCGCTTACATCTAGCCCAGCGGGATAGTGAACTGCAGACGATTGATAATTCATCATGCCAAACTATTGCCAATACTCATGTTGCACACCGTAGTTATTGACCTTTTAGATAACTTATTAATTGCTCAACGTCCTCTTTTGAATAGTCTGTTAATTCAATACAATTAGTCTCGCCAAATTCCTTCTTCCTTTCTAAATTAAGACTGTCTTGCTTTAAGTTCTTTCTGTCTTTGAAAAAAGTATAAAGCCATTCTTTTGTTCGTGAATTGATAAGTTCCGTAGTTAAAGCCGGTCCAACCAACATTTTATTGAGTGAATGACAGGATTTACAATTCCAATTATAAATTGTAGTTCCAGAACCTAAAGGATATTCTTTAAATTTTGAAGTATTTAAAGTTCCATTTTTGGTAGTATCGCTACTTTGAAACACTACAGACTTAAAGATTTTGAGAACCAAATGCCTATTTGCACTGGAACCTGCTAAAACAAATTTGGTTTGGTCTTGGGCATTATTAATAAACATCTCTATTGCACCAGCACTGTCTTTTTTTGGAATTTTGATGGCTGCAATTTTTCCGTTTATAGTGTCTTGAGCAAAAAGATAATTTTCATTGTTGCCTTGAAATCCTGAAACAAACGAACCAAAGTAAAACCACAAACTATCTTTTCCATTAGTCAGCCCCCCAATGTAAGCGTCAATACCATGCTTATTGAACTTTCTCCAGTCGTTGGGTGCTTTAATTTTAAAGTCTCCAAAGTCAAGCGACTGCCAGTCGGCAGTCTTTGTCTTACAGGAAACTATCAGAATTACAATAATTGTTATTAATCTAAGGTTCATGTATGATGGCGAGGAGCGAAAAGGCATGTCAATGGTGAGGAATTAGCATTCCATCTGCTCATAATCAAAGCCCAAAGATTGCAATATTGCTGATGTTTTATTTATCAAGCCAAATTTATAACGTCCTACCCGAACTGAAGCCCAATAAAGAACAAATTTTGAGGCGATACTAATCAAGCCCCAGAATGCGAAAGCTCCTACTTTCTGTAGTTTTTAATGATTGTGTTCTAAAACTTCTTGAATTTGATGTGTCAATTCTGGAATTTTATTCTTAAAAACGTCCCATACAATAGAATAATTTACGCCCATGTAGTCATGTATAAGTCTGTCTCTCATGCCTGCCATATTTTTCCATTGTATTGTATTCCATTTTACTTTAAAATCAGCAGGAATCTTTTTTGTTGCTTCTCCAATTATTTCTAAACTCCTAACAACTGCTCTTTTTAGCGTCTCGTCATCAAGAAATTCGTCCTTTGTTAGATTTGTTCTTATCGAAAGTAAATAATTACACTCGTCAGCAATGTGTTTTAAAAATTGAATTGGCTCTTTAGACATAAATTATTTGGCTTAATATCATTGGTCCAATGTGTTTGCTTAGTCCGTTTTTTGTCACAATTTCCACTCTTTCATTCTTAAAAATATTTTCAAAAATGTCATACACTGCCATGTAGTTGTCAAAACTTTCTTTTTCAGGGTCAAAGTCTATTAGCAAGTCTATATCACTTTCAATAGTCTGTTTGTCATTCAAGTAAGATCCAAAAAGTCCAACATTAGTAACACCAAATTTTGATAATTCTGATTTGTGTTTCTTTAAGATTGATAATATGTTATCCTTTGTCGTCATGATTGTCAAAAATAGGCAAAATAAAATTTCTTTGCTAATGTGTAAATAGAAACGAAAATTACTTCTAACGGTTTACGTATTGTCAATGGTGGGGAATTAGCATTTCGTCTGCTCATACCGAAGCCCCATGATTGCAATATTGCTGATGTTTTATTCATAAGCCAAATTTAACTGTTGAACCAAAATGCTAGGAAATGGGATTTAGGGATTCTATTTGACGGTATAGGCAAAATGAGCGTAGGAACACATCTAGGCCAACCGAGAAGAACTAAGCGAAGGGTACGAGCGAC
>JAIXOJ010000095.1 GCA_027486835.1 Chitinophagaceae bacterium | reverse complement strand
TATTTGTTCATACCTGATCGAGCCACACATAAGTAATGAAATCCTTTTTCACGCAGCATCTTCAAATTTCCTTCCGAGGCTATACCTGCGTCCAGCACCACTGTAGGCTTGTTATCGGCTGAGAGCGTACGACTGGACAGCTCATCGATAATTTTTTCTAGTGAGGCTGCATCTGATAGATTGCCCTCGAAAATGCCAGAGTATTTTAAAAAGCCCTCTACGTTCACCACTGCTGCCAACACGACCAATTTGGCATCTGAACGCTTCTCTTTGCTTCTGCCAAAGGCTGCCAGCTCGCTTTGTTGCATCCTCCCTTCAAAATAAGTGTTGGTCAGGTCGTACAAGATAATCTTGTCTTGCAAATCAAATAATTCATTGGTACGCTTGCTCAAATGCTTTTCCAGTGCGGCTTTTTGTTCGTACAGCTTTAGACTGGTCGCATACAGTTTGTCCTTGGTAATAGCGTGAACAGGATAGCCGGTTAACTCACAAATAGCCGAGTTGTCGCGGATCCATTTACTGGTTTTCAACTCCGAGGCAGGATAAATAGCCCTGCTAGCGATATGGGTAAGGGCTAATTGAATGTCAGCGGTAGTCCAGCCCGCCTGCTCCAAAAAAGGCTTGATGTTCAATTGCTCGATAGCTTGCATACATAGCCATTCCGCACCGATTTCCTTCACCTCCTCATGTTGCAAACTATCCAAGTTTATCACCTGTAAATCTTGGTGGGGTGAAGTTTTAAAATCAATACGTTGCTTTTGAACAATCTCCCGCAAGCATTTTTGAGCCACTTGCTCAACAATATCATCAGAGGGTTCAAATAGGGTAAAGGCAGCGGTTTGATACTGTCGAACCAATTCATTGATGCGATGAACAAAAGCTTGTTTTTGCTCAATAGAGGGCAATTCGTCTAATGCCCCCAAGTGCAAAATGACCTTTTGTCGAACACCATCTACATGCCGGTAGCTCTCGCACAAACGATAGTGGGCGAGGCGGTCAATTTGACCCTT
The DNA here is from genome assembly GCA_027486835.1 of Chitinophagaceae bacterium. Lineage (GTDB taxonomy): Bacteria > Bacteroidota > Bacteroidia > Chitinophagales > Chitinophagaceae > Parasediminibacterium. The sequence continues at coordinate 3,100 of JAIXOJ010000095.1, read as the reverse complement.
GACAGACTTATATATGATTTTCAAAAACAAGCGGCAAAGGTGAAATGAGTTCTGATACAACCCAAATGGCTTGGGGGGACTACAAATCACTTTCGCGCGCATTTACCCGTATTTTAGGCCAAAAATGCCCCAAAAACCACCCAAAAACAGGAAATTTTAACAGAAAATAACAGAAAGTTTAACTTTTACCCAGAAAATTGCTGCAATGTGGGTCAAATTCCTTGGAACCCACTTTTAGTTTCATGGCGGTGAAGCCTTCTGCAACAGCTTTCTTGCAATTCTCTCTTACTTTTTCATCGCTATAATTAAACCAACCAATTGAAGTGTCATAACCGGGATAGCCTGTTGTCAATACGCCCTTTCTGCTTTCAATGCTGTCTTTTTGCGATACGATTAAGTCAATTGCTTGGTCTCGTGTCAGTTCATCTTCCAGATAGCTCAAGTCTAGGGTGTTTACTAGCTGTTCAGGGCTTAAATCAATCAATAATTTCCAGAGTGGCACACCTCTTTTCTTTGCCCATAAATCAAAACATGCATTGGTTACAGAAGCCAAACCTAAATGAACCACCCCTTTGTGTGGTCCCAGCCAACGGAATTGTTGTTCGTTTGATAAGGCATTGAAGAGACTACCAAAATTTGCCATTACTTCTTCAATGTCCTTTCCCTTTAGTGTTTCTGCATAAAAAGCGGCTGCCTTACAAACCAAATCGTTGCCTTCGCCAACAGTAAAAGCAAAACCAGTACCCACCAATCCACTATCGTCTACTAATTTGGTGACTGCATAAGAATACACTGGATCTCTGTGAATGGCATCACTACCTGCCCCACTACCCAATGGAAAACGTCTGTCTTCAGTTATAATTTTATGTATCATTATCTATTTGAATTTTCAATTTTGATAGACCTGACAGGTTTCAAAAACCTGTCAGGTTTCTACAGTTTATACCCCAACTCTGCCCCACCGCTTACTGGTAAAATACACCCAGAAATGAACCTTGCTTTTTCTGATAAAAGAAATACACAAGCATCAGCAATCACATCCCCATTTGGACAATAGCCAAGAGGGTGTATTTTATCCAAATAGTTTTCAATTTCCGTAGTGTTGGGTTGTTCTTTCGCCCAATCTCTCAGCATTGGTGTCCATACACCTGCGGGTGAAACTGCGTTTACACGAATGCTGTACTTGGCATAATCTAAAGCCATTGATTTAGTTAGGGCATTCATTCCTCCCTTTGTGGCACTGTAAGCAGCATGTATTTCTTGCCCAATTGAACCCACCATACTGCTGGTATTTAAGACGCACCCTTTAGTGGCTTTCAAAGCTTCAAAGCCATATTTGGTAGTGAGGTAAACACTTTTCAGGTTGATGTTTATAAGATTCTCCCATTCCTCTGTGGTGGTTTCGTGCAGGGCCTTGGAAGGATTGGCGATACCTGCATTGTTATGGATTGCATCGATTCTTCCGAAATGAGCGATTGTCTTTTCAATAGCATCTTTTACCTGTTGTTCATTCGATACATCGCAAGTCAATGACAAATGGTTGCCACCTATTTCGGCAAGGAGGTTATCAATTTCATGTTTGTGTAACGCTGCTATGGCTAATAAAGCCCCTTCATTGGCATAGGCTTTTGAACATTCAGCACCAATTCCTTTAGATCCTCCTGTAAGAAAGATAACTTTATTATGTAACAACATGGCAAACAATATTTAAGCAATCAGTTAAAATAGTGTAATTACTTACACTGCTGCAAAAGAATGGCTTAATTTGAGGCAACTATTTGTACTTATTAACCAATACTTACACTATTTTCACATGGAGTTTGCTAGATAAATTCATCGATAATAAGTTCAAGTGGCTAATTCGTGTTGAAACGATTGTAATTATGCGACCACAGCTTTTAAAAATATCACCTGGGCCTTCTATTTCATTTAGTGCTAGAGCTGATTCAAAACCTTACTTGAATAATAATTGGCACTATCATCCTGAAATTGAATTGATTCATGTAATTCAAGGAGAAGGAACCCTATTCGCAGGAGATAGTACTATTCGGTTTAATGCAGGAGATTTGATATTAATTGGCTCACAGTTACCACATTATTGGCGATTTGATGAGGTTTATTCCCAAGAAAACCCCCTACCATCTTTTATTGAATTGACACAGTTCTGCGATGATTTTTGGGGTAAAGAATTCTTGGCATTGCCCGAAAACCAACAAATAAGAGCACTCTTTGAAAAAGCGAAAAGAGGCTTAGTACCATCTAAAGAGGCATCGATAACGGCGAAAGAATCTTTACATAAATTGATACATGCAAAAGGCACTGAAAGAATCTTGTTTCTTATTGAGTTGCTTACTGTATTATCAAGGGATACCAATCCTCATTATATTTCTTTCTCAAGCTCCTTCGAACTGGATGCTTCGGAAAATGAGCGCATCAATAACATCTATAACTATGCGCTTACCCATTTTAAACAGAAGATATACCTAAAAGATGTAGCTGCTGTAGCCAATTTGGCAACCAATTCATTTTGTAGGTATTTTAAATTAAGGACAAGAAAAAGTTTTTCCGTTTTTATAATTGAAATTAGGGTGGGATATGCTTGTAAATTATTAGCTGAAAGGCGGCTCAGCATTAAAGAGATATGTTACCAATGTGGTTTCAGCTCTTTTACCAACTTCAATAAGCAATTCAAATCGCTAAAAGGTATGCAACCAAATGAATACCGGAAATTGATGGGGTTTGGCTGATTGAACAAACATCTCGTACGAACCTCCAAAGGAAAAGAATCATAGTACTCTACTGAACTTTACTTAACACTATTTTCTCTTTTTAAAAACGCTTTTAAGGGTACAAGATTAGTTGATACACTACCAACTAGCTACCCTTTTAAAACTTACCTGTTACTACATTGCCATTTGTCTGAACCATGATTCTCTTGATTTTTTTGATTACGATGATACTCGATTGATTGGCCTACTCCTTTTAAAAACGCAAAAACAATTCGAGCATAAAATTATAGCAAACCGTACATAAATTAGAGGTAGACAAAAAATATAAAGTAAGCGATATTGATGATACAAAAAAAGCCCTAGAAATAGGG
>JAIXOJ010000134.1 GCA_027486835.1 Chitinophagaceae bacterium | reverse complement strand
GCATTTACCCGTATTTTAGGCCAAAAATGCCCCAAAAACCATCCAAAAACAGGAAAGTTTAACAGAAAATAACAGAAAGGTTAACTTTTACCCAGAAAATTGCTGCAATGTGGGTTAAAGATTTTTTAAAAAGTCAAGACTGGCAGTTTACTCAAGTTGAAGGAAAGAATATCTTGATTTTTGGAATAGGGGGAACGAATGGAAGTTTTCAGTGTATTGTAGATTTAATGGAAGCGGACAAAAGGTTAGATTTCTATTCGGTTTGTGCAGCAAATACTCCAGCCAATAAAAGTCAAGCAATGCTTCAACTTATTAATGGATTAAACTACCGGCTATTTTTTGGAAACTTTGAAATGGACTTACAAGAAGGCGAGATAAGATTAAGGACAAGTATCTCATTTAAACACATTGAGCTGAATGAGAAATTTATTGAAGAGTTAGTGATGTCTAATATTATCACCATGGATAAAAGTCTTCCTGCTATTGTCGGTTTAATGTATAAAGACTATAGCGTTGATAAAGCCTTAGAAATTTTCAATCAAGACTAATAGCGAGGCATCATCAAACACACTACCCGAATAAACTCCTTCTACACGCTACTATATGTTTCAAAGCTTGCCTCCCCCCCCCATTACCTTTAACGAAAAATTGCCTCAAGCAAAATGTTTCCCCCCTGCTTATGAATTCTTTAATTGCTGTTGTTTACGGTATTCATATGGGGTAACGCCCATAAGCTGTTTAAAGTAGCGGTTGTAGTGGGAGGAACTATTAAAGCCAGATAAATTAAGTACTTCTTCTATGTTTTTATCGGATTCAGCCAGTAATTTACAGGAGTGGTTGATTCTCATTTCCAGCAGGAATCGGGTGAATGTTTTTTTTGTTCTGCCCTTAAAAAATCTGCAAAAAGCATTGGGCGTCAAGTGGGCTTCTTTAGCAATAACATCAAGACTAATTTCTCTGGTAAAATGTTCAATAACATACTGGTAAATGCTATTCATTCGTTCGCTTTCTTTTACAGAGTAGGGTTGTATTTGGTTAACTTTTGTTATCAAATGCCATTCATTGCTTTGAATAATGGCTTGGAGTATCTGCAACAGCAAAATAGTTCGGTCAATGGCTTTGGCGGGAATCAGTTGGCACATCAGTTCAAGAACCTTCATTTTTGTATCCCCAATTATTTGGATTCCCAACTTGGCATGTTCAAAGAGTTCAATGGTGGCCCTGTTTTCTGGCAAACGAAAAAAATCATTCCCAAATACATCTGGTAAAAAATGGACTACATAAGATGCGGCTGATAGAGTAGAACCTTTTTCAAAATAAGCTTCGTCGCATTTCCATAAATGGGGTAAACCGCTGCCTACCATCACCATATTACCTTCATTAAAGTGATGGATATTGTTGCCAATAAATTGGGTGCCTGTGCCAGATTCTATGTAAACCAACTCAATTTCGGGGTGACAATGCCATTCGCTATAGAAAAAAGGAACCTTTTCATAACGGCAACTAAACGAAAGTTCTGGTCCGGTAGAAATCTTGAGAATCTTGGGCCTCATGGGGCAATCATGTATTATTTGTGCAACAAAGAGGCGAACTTACACTATAAATTGGTAAAATAATGCGGATAGTGGTTAAGTCAACATAAATTCAACTAGTTCTTAGCAATTACTTTTGCTTCGGCTTCAAAGCTAAAAACGATATGCGCGCGATTGCTTCTTTTATTTGCCAAAATACCCATTGTTTCTTTGCCCCAAAAAATTGGCATCAGGCATCGGCAGCATTGGACATTCGATTATTGTCAACCTTCAAATAAATAAATCAACAAAACTGAAATAATATGGAACCACATTTGGTGTTACAAATCCATCCCAAGGACAATGTATTAGTGGCCTTAACGGATTTAAAAAAAGGGCAGGAAATTGTGTTTGGTCAAGAGGTTTATATCTTGACGGAGGATATTCCCGCTAAGCACAAATTTTTTATGACAGATTATGCTGCAGGAGAGGAACTCTACATGTATGGCGTATTGGTAGGAAAGGTGCAATACGATGTGTTGAAAGGTGCAAGAATGACCGTGGACAATACCAAACATGCAGCAGACCCTTATTTCTATCGTCCGAGCAATTACAGTTGGACACCCCCAGATGTAAGCAAATATGCCAATAGAACATTTCAAGGATACCTAAGAAGTGATGGTAAAGTGGGTACGGCCAATTATTGGTTATTTATCCCAACGGTATTTTGCGAAAACAGAAATCTTGATGTAATAAAAGAATCCTTACACCATGAATTGGGGTATGCCATCACACATAAGTACAAAAGCTTTACCCATCATTTGGTAGAAGCGTATGAAAAAGGGGAGGACATCACTACTGCCAATCTTTCTGCATTAGATAGTCAGTCGGGCAAGCGCTTGTTTAAGAACATAGATGGCATTAAATTCCTCAATCACCAAGGAGGCTGTGGCGGTACACGTCAGGATTCTGCAACCTTGAGTAAATTATTGGCCGCATACGCCGACCATCCCAATGTGGCGGGCATTACGGTGTTAAGTCTAGGCTGTCAGCATTTGCAATCTGCTGATTTCTTGGCCGATGTGAAGGCAAGAAATCCTCAATTTGACAAGCCAGTATTAATTTTTGAACAGCAACAATCGGTAAGTGAAGAGCAACTACTAAAAGATGCCATTCAGCAAACCTTTATTCAGTTAATCGAAGCCAACAAAATTGAGCGTCAACCCGCACCGCTAAGTGCCTTGACCATTGGGGTGAAATGCGGTGGAAGTGATGGTTTTAGTGGTATTTCTGCTAATCCCGCAGTTGGTTACTGTGCCGATTTAGTGGTGGCTTTGGGTGGAAAAATATTATTGGCTGAGTTTCCAGAATTGTGCGGAGTGGAGCAAGAATTAATTGATAGAAGCATTGCAGAACCCGTGGCGCAAAAGTTTATCCATTTGATGAAAGATTACGATGCCCTAGCCCATGCAGTAGGTTCAGGTTTTCACATGAATCCATCACCAGGCAACATCAAGGATGGTTTGATAACTGACGCCATCAAAAGTGCTGGTGCATGCAAGAAAGGCGGTACTGCACCCGTTACGGATGTGTTAGACTATACAGAACCCGTAACCAAACCAGGCTTAAACTTGGTATGTACCCCAGGAAACGATGTGGAAGCGACGACAGGTAAAGCAGCCAGTGGTGCCACCTTAATTCTATTTACTACAGGCTTGGGTACCCCCACAGGCAACCCCGTTTGCCCAGTAATTAAAGTAGCCAGCAATACCAAATTGGCCACTCGGATGAGTGATATAATCGACATTAATGCGGGAGATATCATCGAAGGAAAAAAGACCATCGAACAAATGGGTGAGGAAATACTGGAATATTGCATCAAAGCAGCTAGTGGTGAAGTGATACCAAAGGCAGTGTTGTTGCATCAAGATGATTTCATCCCATGGAAACGAGGTGTTAGCCTATAATTGAAAATAGGGATTATTGAATTGTTTTGCCTTATTTGCAAACGATTCATGTGATACAAATAATGGACGCATAAAAGTATTTCGCAGTTATTCGGAAAACATCACCCCAACGCTCTCTCCGAAAGGCGAGGGGTAAAACGAAGAACTTTTATGCACCCAGAATAATTAGTGTGAATTATCCCGAGCGCCTGTATTTGCCATAATAGTGTAGGGATTAAAGAATAAAACCCATTTACATAACCAGCCAATTTCTACCAAAGGAGTTGGTAAAAAAAGATTCAGATGTTTAGATTAGACAATAAAACCGCCGTTATTACAGGCGGTGGAAGCGGCATAGGAAGGGCCATTTCGTTGTTATTTGCCAAGCAAGGCGCCACCATTCACATCATAGAGTTGAGTGAAGAAAATGCAAGTCAAACCATAACAGAAATTGAAGCAGCAGGCGGCAAAGCCTTTGCACATAGCTGTAATGTGGCCAATCAAGCGCAGGTGGTAGCCACCATTAGCGCCCTTGAGCAAGTGGACATTTTGGTGAACAATGCTGGCATTGCCAACATTGGAAAAGCCGATACCACTTCAGAAGCAGACTTCGATAAAGTGATGGCCGTAAACGTAAAAGGTGCATACAACTGCATTTTTGCTACTGTGCCCAAAATGAAAGGAAAGGGCGGTGTGATTATCAACATGGCATCCATTGGTTCCAACGTAGGTATTGCAGACCGATTTGTGTACAGCACGAGCAAAGGGGCCATCAAAGCCATGACCATGAGTGTTGCTAGAGATTATATCCACGATGGCATTCGTTGTAATTCTATTTCCCCAGCAAGGGTACACACCCCGTTTGTAGATGGATTTCTAAAAAATAACTACGCAGGGAAAGAGGCAGAAATGTTTGAAAAATTATCCAAATCGCAACCGATAGGTCGCATGGCAGAGCCGTCTGAAATAGCGGCTTTAGCCTTGTATTTAGCCAGTAGCGAGGCTGGGTTTATTACAGGATGTGATTATCCAATTGATGGGGGCTTTACTACATTAAATAATTAAAACAATAAATTTTACAAAGAATGAAAATAACAAGATTTGGTCAACCCGGTGCAGAGTCACCTGCCATTTACCTTGATGGAACCCGCTACGATGTAAGCGGTTTTGGTGAAGATTACACCGAAGATTTTTTTGCCACGGACGGCCTAAGCCGTTTGAAAGCCTGGTTTGAAACCAATCAAGCGACTCTGCCCGTGGTGGGAGATGCGGAAAGATGGGCACCTGTAATAACCCGTCCTTCAAAAATTATTTGCATCGGGCTTAACTATGCAGATCATGCTGCGGAAAGCAACATGATTGTACCTACAGAACCGGTAGTATTCTTCAAATCAACAACCGCAATTGTGGGTTGTAACGACGATTTAATCATACCTCCTGGCAGTGAAAAAACAGATTGGGAAGTGGAATTGGCTGTTATCATAGGCAAAAAAGCCAGCTATATTAACCAAGAAGAGGCACTTGATTATGTTGCAGGATTTTGTTTACACAACGATTATAGCGAACGTGCCTACCAATTAGAAAGAGGTGGACAATGGGTAAAAGGAAAAAGCTGCGACACATTTGCGCCGCTAGGCCCATGGTTGGCTACAACTGATGAGTTTGAAGACATCAATAATCTTCGTCTTTGGTTAACCGTAAACGGAAAAACCTATCAAGATGGCAATACCAAAAACCTCATTTTTAATGTGCCTTACATTATCGCTTACTTGAGTCAGTTTATGACTTTGCTTCCAGGCGATATTATTTCTACAGGTACACCTGCGGGAGTAGGTCTTGGTCAAAAACCAAACCCTATTTACCTTAAAGCGGGTGATGTAGTTGCCTTAGGTATTGATGGTTTGGGTACTTCTACACAAACTGCTAAGGCTTATTCTAAATAAGCTTTTGTCAAGAAATTACAATTAGGCTATCTTATGTGAGAGAATGCTCTGGTTGATTCCTGAAATAACGCACAGGATGAGTTACCCTTTCTTGCAAACAGATAAACCAACGGATTAAAAATGGCCTCTAGGTAAACCATTACTTAGGGGCCGTTTTTTATTTCAAACGTAAACCAGCAGGGTTCGCTAGGATTTTATTGTTGCTCAAAGAAAACAGCGTAAGAGATTGGGAGCCAATGTTTCCTAGTTGTATAACATGTGCGGAATTACCACCCCGGCGTTCCGCCACCCCTCGAGAGCGGAAATACCACCCCGGCTTTCCGCCACCCCTCAAGAGGGGAATTACCACCGAGTATCTAGAAACCGACTTTTTTGCAAAGAAGTTATATAGTTGGGATTGTATCAATTATCCAGCTTGAAACATATCTCCAACTGAATGTATCTTCAATCGCTCATCAAATGCTCTAAAGTATGTTTAGACACCAAGGAAAAACCCGTACCCTTAGCCATAATTTGCAAATAGCATCATTGCTTTCTTTAGTTGCCGGCATGGTGAATGTAACTGGCTTTTTTGCCGTCAATCGACTAACGACCAATGTTACGGGTCATTTTGCGTATTTTGTAGATGAAGTGTCTAAGCTCCATTTTTGGCAAGCATTCACTTATTTTTTGTACACCTTCTGTTTCTGCTTCGGCTCTTTTGTCTCTAATTTTTTAATCGAGTTCATTTCCAGTAAAAATGATCGTTACATCTACAGTTTTCCTGCTTCTTTTGAATTGATATTGTTGATTGTACTGGGGTGTGCAAATCACAAAATGGCGGTTCAACATCCCGATATCATTGCCTGTTCCCTGCTATTTGCCATGGGGTTACAAAATTCTTTGGTCACCACGTTATCCAATGCCAGCGTACGAACCACCCACCTCACGGGTTTATTTACCGATTTAGGCATAGAATTGTCGCAGCTCTTTTTCTACAAAGCCCATGCGCAAAAAGCAGCCCTTTTGTCCTCCATCAAACTCCGGCTAACCATCATCAGTTGTTTTTTTATTGGAGGCGTTATTGGGGGTGTATTATTTGTTCAGTTCTCCCTAAAAACCCTTTTCGTCGCCGCCATCATACTTGCTTTTGGCTTGATTTACGATAACATCCGGTATAGAATTATTTTGTTGAGTAGGAGATTTAGAAGTAATGATGTCTCCATAATTAATGATTAATAGATCTGGTTTTTTGGATTTTTCAATTAGACAGATTGAAAATTCATCCCCGACGATGGGCATTTATTAGCGATTAGTTGGTTCTTAATTTATCTCTAGATACGTAAGCCTTAAATAAACAATCGCTTTCAAAAAAGAATAGGGTGTCATAATTGGTTCGTACTGTGTTGCATTGAAATATTTTGTTGTATGCTTCTGTTGAGCTATTTTGGCTACATTCTTTGAAAAAACCTATTTCGGATCCAATGGTTACCTGAAAGTAATGAATTGATTTGTGATCGAATTTCATTCCCCAAATGCTGTTTTTGTCATTTTCTTCGTTTTCCTTTCCGGAAATCCTTCCGCTTCCAGGTCCCATATTGCAACCCCATCTGCTATCCGCAGAGAATTGGTTATCTAGAATTACGCTGGAATCTGCTATTTTTATATTGGGTTTATTTTTTTTGTAATTTCCGTCTAAATCATGCAAATTAAACGAGGAAGAATCAATTCCTTTTTTGTTAAGAAAAATAGTTATTGTACTGTCTATTGATTCTTGTTGAAAATCTCTGGCAATAATCCCTTCGATTACAATTTTACCATGTGTTTGTAATTTGAGTTTATTAATATTCCCATAATAGAAGTCGAGCAGCGGCCAATCAGGATGCTTATCTTTTTGTGGAATACGATAGCCGCATTTAAAAACGAGCAAAGAATAAAAAGAAAGCATGAATAACACGTAGATTACTGGTAATATAGACTTTCTGCTTAGAAAATTTTCATTTTTCATTTAGAATTATTTATCCGGTTTCATTATCACCCTTACACCTTCTTCTACTGGGCGGTTTACAAAGAGAATATTTGAACCATAGTCGTGGTCTCTTTTTAGTTTTATTTTTAACTATGTTTTATGTAGGCAAAAAATAATGAGTTGACTGGCTTATATATATAAATAGAATCTTTATTTGTTTTTGGCAAGTTGCATTGGAATATGTTAGTTAATTCCTTGTCCTGACATTTAAAGTACCCTTTTTTGTCTCCAATTTTTATTTCGTAATAATCCATAGTTTTATGTGCAAATCTTGTTCTCCTTGGATCATAATTTGTTAAAACTGCTCCTCCTCCAGTATTTGAAAAAAAATGCCCCCATTCTTCACCTAATTCAAAAGCGTTTGTTAAAACTACCGAGGAGTCGGCTAATGAAATGTTTGGTATGAAGTTACGGAATGCTTGTTGAGAATCTGGCAGGCTGAATTGACTGGTATCGAAGCCTATTTTATTCAAAATACTATCAGTAGAATAATCATGTGATATACTTTCAATGACAATATCCCCATTTGTCTTGAATTTTAAATTGTGATTATGAATTTCGATTATTGATAGCAAAGGCCAATCGGGATGCTTATCTCGTTGTGGTATCCGATAATCAAAATGTCGCAAAAATCCCACAATTAGCAGAATGACAATAGCTAATTGGATCCATAATAGTTTAAGATTGCTTTTCATCTTCATGTTTTAAGTAAACATTTTAGCATCAAGTGCTATTTTTTTCATTGTTCAAAAGCATTTGTTAAGCTCAATTTGCTAATAATTATGCATTGACCGTGTAATCTAAAGCAAAACGTTTATTTTATTAATTGCTTTTGTATGGCATAATTGCTATTTAATAAAAATAGCTGTGAAATTATAAAACAAACAATTCGGTTTTACTTTCAAAGATAGATAGTGCTGCTCCATGTCTTGTATGAGAAAGAATCGGAGATGCTCGCAAAAGAAAATGAAGTCTCCGCTGGTTAAAATAAATTCCTAGCCAATGTTGGAAAGCCGCCCGCCACTGCTGGCGAGGTGTTCGCCAATGCTGGCGAGGTATTCGCCAATGCTGGCGAGGTGTTCGCCAATGCTGGCCGAGGCATTCGCCAATGCTGGCGAGGTGTTCGCCAATGTTGGCGAGGTGTTCGCCAATGTTGGCGAGGTGTTCGCCAATGCTGGCGAGGTGTTCGCCAATGCTGGCCGAGGGATTCGCCAATGCTGGCGAGGTGTTCGCCAATGCTGGCGAGCTGTTCGCCAATGCTGGCGAGGTGTTCGCCAATGCTGGCGAGGTATTCGCCAATGCTGGCGAGGTGTTCGCCAGTGTTGGCTAGGTGTTCGCCAATGTTGGAAATACATTCGCCACTATTGGGAAAGTACCTGCCAAAGCTGAAAAAGCCATTGCATTTTCACAATAAACCCATTCCCCAGAAATAAATTTCCAACATGCATTAAGGAATGCACCAAATAAGTACTTGGGCAACGTTAAGAAAATACGCTTTTATACTTCCCGTTTTTATGCACTTTGCATGAAATTACCCAACCAAGGTAAACAACTATTGGCGCAACTAAAGCGGGTACACTAGGGCTTTCATCCGAAAAATAGCAGGAGGAGTTGGTAAAGGCGGATGAATGGTGGGATTGGATTTCACCCGATAAACAGGTGTTTTTTTGCTCCATAAAAATCCAGCCTCGTCGCCATTCATTAGGGTGCGGGGCTTAAAAATGCCTTGCTCCATCATGCCTTCCCATACGTCCCTCAACCATACCGTTTGATCTGCGTTTAAGCTTTTGGCACTCACATAAATATTTTTCCCAGCTACTATGCACTCGTTTTCACCTGTTTGGATGATGAGGCCATAGGTGGTAGGGTAGGCATCGTTTGGTGGAAGCGGCTCTCCTCTTTTATTATAGGGTCTGGTTAAATGGATATTAATGGACACTTCATTACCCAAGTTAAAACTACCCCCAAGGGTATCTAGAGGGTTTCTATAAAATGCTTTCATCTTGCCCGAACCTTGGTATTTCAATATTAGGGGACTCAATTGCTGTAAAATGGCATACTCCTCTTTCATCGAATCGATGAGATTGTCAATACCAAATGGCGAAAAACAAATAGCATTCAGATTTGCAAAGGAGTAACAAGCCCTCCCTGCAATTGGGGTGGTTTCTGGAATAAATAAGGGATTATCCCCACGATGGAAAAAACCAGCCTGAAGGTCAAAATCGCTGCCGTATAGGTCGGGAGCTAAGATGTCGATGGCTGGTGCAGCCGCTTTCCACACATCAGCCACCATTATCACTGGCCCTCCACTGGGGAAAGTACCCGGTTTGGTATAGTTGGGGCGTGGGTTGGGGGTGGGTGTGGCGGGCATCCAACAGTTAACGTAAGTGGGTAACGGAAAGATTTTTTTACCCGCTTGCGCAATATCATTAATGAACACGCCATAGTGCCAAGCCATAAAAATGAGGTCGGTAAAGTCATTCTTGCCAAATACACTGGCCCAACTGCCACTTTTTTTCGCGCCATTGGTTGTCCAAGCTGTTTTCAATTCAATCTCTAGGCTCGATTCATGGGTTTGCAGGTACTGCAACAAGGCAGCAGGTACGGCTTGTTCAAATGCGGCATTGGCTTGTTTACTCCAATCGCGGGTTTGTGCAAAAACCCCCACTTCGTTTTCCACCTGCATGGCCACTACCGTATGTTTTGTAGCATCTATCTGGGCAATGTGTTTCATCACAGCCAAATAAGCTTTTTTGTCCGCCGCAAGGGTTGGTTGGCAAAAGGCAGAAAGGGTTTGCGTATTATGCCCCAATGAATCTTTTACCCGCCAGAAACGATCGGTCTGTTGCATCACCCACATTGGCGCATAGGGCGATATACCATTCTTCCAAGTAGCCAACCACAAAAACACCAACTTCAATTCGTGTTTTCTACCCAATGCCACCAATTGGTCGATGCTGGAATAATCAAATTGGTTTTCCTTGGGTTCTATCAATTCCCAAGAAAGGGGAACGAATACCGAATTAAAATGTCCATTTTTCATCGCCTGCATGGTGGCATCCATATACGCCATATTAGAGCCAGAAGAATTATACACTTCCCCGGCAAGCATTAAAAAAGGTTGGCCATCCACCACTAATTGGGTAGCACCGTATTCATTTTTTTGTAAGGAAGGCATTTGACCATTTAACAAATGGGCAGCAAATAAGCAACAAAGCAATAGACAATATTTCATCAAATGGTATTTATGGGTAGCTTGAAATAGGCAGTCAATCGTAACTTCTTCAAGCGTTGTTCGGGTAAAAATAGCTGCCCTGCATATTACTTGTTGTAATAGCCGATACTTTGACCTTCCCAAACGATGGATTGCAACAAGTAAGCGCAAATGAGCATCTGCAAGTGAAATATTAGCTACCGGAAGCTTTTGGTGAGTAGTTTTAGTTGAAACTTTGTTAGTTAAGAAAAACCCCCTGCTTTCTAGCGCACCAATATTTTCGGTGGAATCTAAAGTTTGTGGCATGCATTGGCTTAAAAACCAAGTTTAGCGATTTATTCAAGCAAGAAAATAGGAAACCATTGTATGCCTTCCTCATTGCCCAAACCTTCAGTATCTTTATTTCATTGATCATTTCTTATTTGCTTTTTAGGTAGGTATTCTTAATCTGTGATACAATCCTGCATCAACTTTTCGTAAGCATTCTTTCATTGAGATGGCTTTACTGGTAAGTATTTCCAAAAACTTAGGAAGCATCTGTCGATTTTGATGTGCCTATCCCAGAAAGTTGGGAGACATCCGCTGTAATTTCCGAGCCTATCCCGAAAAGTTGGGAGGCATCCGCTGTGATTTCCGAGCCTATCCCAGAAAGTTGGGAGGCATCCGCTGTGATTCACGTGCGTATCCCAGAATGCTAAGAGTCATCCTTAGGTTTTGATGTGCCTATCTTAGAATGCTAAGAGTCATCCTTAGGTTTTGATGTGCCTATCTTAGAAAGCTAAGAGTTATCCTTAGGTTTTGATGTGCCTAACTTAGAATGCTAAGAGTCATCTTTAGGTTTTGATGTGCCTGTCTTAGAAAACTAAGAGACATCCTTAGGTTTTATGTGCCTGTCTTAGAAAGCTAAGAGTCATCCTTAGGTTTTGATGTGCCTGTCTTTGAAAACTAAGAGACATCCTTAGGTTTTATGTGCCTGTCTTAGAAAACTAAGAGACATCCTTAGGTTTTGATGTGCCTGTCTTAGAAAGCTAAGAGTCATCCTTAGGTTTTGATGTGCCTATCTTAGAAAGCTAAGAGTCATACTTTGTTTTATATGTGCCTATCCTTGGAAACTTTGAGGGGTTCTTTATGCGTTTTTTTCCGCTCAAACCTTTAATATACTACTTATCTCTACCAAAAAGAATAAACTTTCAGTGATCTTGCTAAGAAAGCAGCTATGGCGAAAAACACTTGATTCATATTTTCGAATGCAACCCAATGTCTTTCCAAAAACAATCATTGTTTGAAGCAGTGCTTACAACGTTTAGCCCCTTGTTGTCAACCCAAGATTTATTTATGCACCCAATTCACTTGCAACTTGGCGAATCAAAAAACGTACAATTTAACTTAACACCAATAGATTTGTCCGTGGCCGACAGTAAAGGAAAGCGTACAATAGAGTCTGGTGATTTTCAAGTATTACTGGGTAACTCTAGTGAAGACATTAGGTTGAAACAACGCTTTCATTTAGATTAATTGGTTAGCAATTCACCTGCCTTTTTAAAAATACTTAAAGGCAGGGGGTAAAAATTGTATTAGTTAAAGAAACGTAGAAAGAAGAGGAGCAATTGTATGAATCGTAACAAAAGAAGTTATCACATGGTACAAACCATGCGTTGGTTTGGGCCAACTGACCCAGTGAGTTTATCGGATATACGTCAAGCAGGTTGTACGGGCGTAGTAACGGCATTGCACCATATACCCAACGGAGAGGTATGGTCTATAGAAGAAATTTACGAAAGGAAAAGGGCCATTACAAAAGTTGGCTTGGTGTGGAACGTAGTAGAAAGTGTTCCTGTGCATGAAGCCATCAAAACACAAACGGGTGATTTTCAACAATACATTGAAAATTACAAACAAACCATAAAAAACCTAGGTGCTTGCGGTGTAACTGTTGTTACCTACAATTTCATGCCTATACTCGACTGGACTCGTACCGATCTTGCCTATACCGTTGCAGATGGTAGTAAAGCTTTGCGCTTTGAAAAAGCTGCCTTTATCGCTTTTGATGTACATATTTTAAAACGGAAAGGGGCAACTAAAGATTATACGCCAGAAGAGCTGGAAAAGGCTGGTTATCGATATGCTGCCATTACCTTGGAAGAAAGATTATTACTCCAGCAAAACATCATTGCAGGATTGCCAGGTAGTGAGGAGAAATTTTCCCTAGATCAGTTTCGGGATGCGTTAAGCACCTATAAGCAAATAGACGAAACCAAACTAAGGGAGCATTTAATTTATTTTTTGAAAGAAATTATTCCAGTAGCTGAGGCTGCTGGTGTAAAAATGGTGATACATCCAGACGATCCGCCGTTTAGTATTTTAGGCTTACCAAGAATTGTAAGTACAGCGGAACAGCTCCAACAAATATTTGAAGCAGTGCCTTCACTAAATAATGGACTTTGTTTTTGTACGGGGTCTTTTGGTGTACGGCCTGATAATAACTTGGCTGAGATGGTACAGCAATTTGGCAACCGCATCAACTTTATTCATTTGCGCAGCACCAAAAGAAATGACAACGGTGATTTTTACGAAGACAACCATTTAGAAGGTGATGTAGATATGTTTTCGGTAGTAAAAGAATTACTACTAGTAATGAATGCTCGGGAAACAAGTATCCCCATGCGCCCTGACCACGGCCACCAAATGCTGGACGATCTTAAAAAGAAAACTAACCCAGGATATTCTGCCATTGGTCGGTTGAGGGGATTGGCCGAATTGAGAGGTTTGGAAATGGGTATTAGCCAAATGATGTACCGTTAGAATGCCAGAATAAGGTATTAAAATAGACCTGACAGGTTTTTAAAACCTGTCAGGTCTGAATACCAAGCAGAAAAGAGCACACTTCGATTCATAATTTTTTTCATTTAACACAGAAATTATGGTATCACTCATTCAACGGGCGAATCAATTTGCAAAAAAACTGCCACCATCCTTCAATATAAACAATATACTTACCAGCAGCTTTTAGCTGGTTCAGCTTCATTTGCGGGAGCATTATTGCAAGATGCAGGCGACCTGCTAGAAGCTAGGGTAGGGTTTATGGTCAATCCAGGGTTTGATTATGTAGTCGAACAATGGGCCATTTGGCAGGCAGGGGGCATAGCAATGCCATTGTGTTTAACTCACCCGTTGCCTTCATTAGAATATGTAATAGAAGATACCAACGCTACCATATTGGTGGTTTCCCCTGAATATGCCAGCTTGCTAGAAAAACTATGCCATGACCGTGGAATTCGCTTAATCGTGTTAGGGGAACAATGGGATTACGCAATAGCCACTCCATTACCTACTATTGATGTGGCGCGCCAGGCGTTGATTTTATATACCAGCGGTATCACCAATAAACCCAAGGGTGTTGTTACCACCCATAAAAACTTAGAAGCACAGGTAACTACCCTTATCAAGGCATGGGAGTGGACGCCCACCGACCATGTTCTTTGCGTAATACCCTTGCATCATGTGCATGGGATCGTAAATGTGGTGTCTTGTTCCTTGGCAAGTGGTGCCATTTGTGAGTTCTTACCCTCTTTTTCTGCGGATGCAATTTTTCATTTGTTTTTAGAAGGCAAGCTCAATGTATTTATGGCCGTGCCAACCATCTACTTTAAGTTAATTGCTTATTGGGAAGCACAATCAATACTTGTGAAAGTAGGACTTAAGGCTTGTATGCGCCATTTCAGGTTGATGGTGTGTGGTTCGGCAGCATTGCCCGTTACTGTGATGGAAAAATGGGAAAGCATTAGTGGCCAAGTACTCTTAGAACGTTATGGCATGACCGAAATCGGGATGGCGATTAGCAACCCTTACCACGGTTTACGCAAACCAGGGCACGAGGGTATGGCATTGCCAGGGGTTAATATTCGTTTGGTGGATGAAAACGGGGTTAGTAAATATGTTGGGGATTGTTATGATATTAGCAGGTGCGCCTTTAGTGGGGCGCATTGCTGAATGGACGGGTAATTTCTCTTCTTCGTTCATTTCAATTGCGGTGTTTGCTATGTTGGCAATGGTGGCCTCCTTTGGCATCAAGAAAAAGGCTTGAAGTAATTATTACTGGTTTTTTATCGATATATTTTTGTTGTTGTAAGGTCAATAGATGCGTAACCTACAACTTGGCGAAGTATTGCCCTAACTTTTTAGAATGGGGTAAGTTTTGACCCGTTAGTTGGATGGTAATTCATGGTAAAAAGAACCACTAACAGCATTCATTTTATCGCCATTAATGCCAGACCTTAGAAACCCCAAATCAACATACATTTTTATTTATGGTTATCGAATACGGCACACCCGATTTTAAAAAAGAATGGTTAGATTACGTAGAGCAAGACCCCGTGCATCCTGCCATACGTCTGGAGGATAGAATCAAAGGAACAAGAACCATTTTGGCTTATGTGGAAACATTGGGTGCAGAACCACAGGCGATGGTGTGCATAAAGCTAGGCGACAAACTACCCCAGAATATGGAGTTTATCATGAGCGATGATGACGCCACAGAGGTAGTGGATGATAATTACATGTTTGCGATTTTCTATTCCATCTTTAGGCTAGAACATTCTAGCTTGAAAGGTGCTGGTGCTATAACCATCAAAGAGGCCAAACAATATTATCGCAACAATGGCATCAAACGTTTTTTCACCCTCAGCCCCATTCCTAGTTTGCGGAAAGATTTTAAATACATACCCGCAGAAAGAGCCATCAAAAAGTACCTGAACGAGGGCAGCAATGCAGTAGCCAAATTTCATTTATCCAATGGCGCAAAAATTCACGGCATTCACTATAATACCGACATGAGTCCACAAAGAGTATTTGAAAGTTGGGGGATTATGGTTAACTATGATTATTGCGATTATTTATAAAGGGGATAGTATATTGGGTTTTATTGAAATTCAAAGGCCGGATTTTTAGCCATTGAATACTACGTTCCGCTTGCATCAATTGATACTGATTAATTCGAACGTTCAGTTAGTAGTCAACACTCATTTTCCCACTATTTCAAACATTTTAGAGGCCTGAAATGGAAAGTGTGAATCAACTATTGCAAAAAAAGAAGCAATCAGTTTGCGCACCATTAGCCTGTTCCATAAAAGCGTCAAGTGCGCAATAATTAGCCCATTAGCTTATCCATATATCGATAATGTTATCGTAGTATTTCTAATTTTCTATTCCAATTTCACCTTAGTTTGCTGTTCGATTGCCAGCTTGTTACTATCCCTTTTCTCGTTTCTTCTAACTTGTAGTGGGTGAAGTTTCTATTGTTTACTGATGAAAAAAATTGCCACACATGATGATGATTAAGTTGCCCTCAACCCCTCCAATAATAAGCGGTAAAAAACAAAAGGTTAGCCGTTTTCCTGCACAATTGCAAAGTATAATACCATCCGCTACACTTCGTTTATTACTTGCATGTGGCATACTTATCATCCTATCTATTGGTGACCAAGCAAAAGGGCAGCAAGTAAAAAAGAATGTTTTGTTTATAGCAGTGGATGACTTGAAACCCACCCTTGGATGCTATGGTGATAAATCAGTCATTTCCCCAAATATTGATGCACTAGCCAGGAGGGGAACTGTTTTTTTAAATAATTATTGTCAGCAAGCAGTCTGTGGCCCCACACGAGCCAGCCTTTTAACAGGCAAGCGCCCAGATTATACCAAAGTCTATGACCTTAAGACATTGATTAGGGATGTTAATCCAACCATTGTAACCCTTCCACAATACCTTCATTCAATGGGGTTTACTACTGCTGGTATCGGAAAAATATTTGATTCTAGAACGGTGGATAAATCTGCTGATAAGCTTTCTTGGAGTATTCCATTTTATGAAACCGAACCCAAATATTACGACTCCATCCTTGGCGTACCTGCTCTTGGGCAATACCAGCTAGCTGCTACAAAGCAGGCTGCTGCAGAAAAAATGAAAGAAGCTACAGCAAAAGGACTTTCAGGAAAAGAAGCAAGGCTGTTTGCACAAGAAAAAGTAAGACCAACCACCGAATGTTTAAATGTGGCCGACAATGCCTATGTGGACGGTGCTATTGCTTTAAAAGCAAAAGATATTTTAGCAGAATTTGCTAAGCAACAAAAACCTTTCTTTTTTGGAGTAGGTTTTGTGAGGCCACACTTGCCTTTTGTTGCACCTAAAAAGTATTGGGATTTGTATAAAAGAGACCAAATGCCACTGGCTCCGTATCAAGAAAAGGTGAAAGACGGGGTAGATATGGCCTATCACAATGCTTCGGAAATGCGTCTTTATTCTGATATTCCAGATTTATTATCATTTACAGACCAAAAAGATTATGGCATTTCAATTCCTAGAGAAAAGCAGCAAGAATTAATTCAAGGCTATTATGCGGCGGTAAGTTATATGGACGCACAGGTAGGCTTGTTAATACATGCACTAGATTCTCTAGGCTTGTCAAAAAATACCATAATTGTACTTTGGGGCGACCATGGGTGGCATTTGGGTGACCATAACTTATGGTGCAAACACACCAATTTCGAACAAGCTACCCGTTCTCCTTTAATTATTTCTGCACCAGATTTTAAAGCTGGAACAACATCATCAATGTCGGAACACGTAGATATTTTCCCTACGGTTTGCCAATTATCGGGCGTACCAGTGCCAGCCGACATTGATGGAAAAAGTTTAGCCCCTGTCTTGGAAAATGCAAAACATTCCGTAAAAGAGTATGCTGTTAGCCAATACCCAAGAAGTAGTAAGGGGGTAGAAAAGGAACGTTTAGGGTTTTCAGCTACCAAATACATGGGATATTCGATAAGAGATAAAAGATACCGATACACCGTGTGGATGCCTGAGAATTACAGAAGTAACCAGCCATTTAAACAAGAATTGGTTATGGCTGCAGAACTATATGATTACCAAAAAGATCCAAACGAAACCACCAACTTTTTACAGGTGGGCAAATACAAAAAAGTGCGGGAAAAAATGGAAAAAATGATGACTGATTTTTTTGCTGCGCAAATGAAGTAGTTGCGCTATTAGTAAGGATATACCCTTCATGTAAATCATTAAGGGATACAGATTAGGCTTGATGAGCACCCTAAAAAATGGTTAATGGGTGGAGTGCATAAAATTTTTTCGCAGTAATTAGTTAAACCTCGCCCTAACCCCTCTCCAAAAGCGAGGAGGGCAAATCGAAAAACTTTTATGCACCCAAAAAAACGCTCCAATTGCAATGCAAATTTGCGCATCGCAATAAAACACCTTTATATCTAAACATTGCTTTCCTTTATATCCAACTGACATTGGTTTAGCCCTAAACGACATTGGTTTAGCCCCAAACCACTTTCCTTTAGCCCTAAACGACATTGGTTTAACCCTAAACGACATTGGTTTAACCCTAAACGACATTGGTTTAGCCCTAAACAACATTGGTTTAGCCCTAAACAACTTTCCTTTAGACCCAAACTACTTTCCTTTAACCCTAAACCACATTAGTTTAGCCCTAAACCACATTGGTTTAGACCCAAACCACATTGGTTTAGACCCAAACCACATTGGTTTAGCCCCAAACGACATTGGTTTAGCCCCAAACGACATTGGTTTAGCCCCAAACGACATTGGTTTAGCCCCAAACGACATTCGTTTAGCCCTAAACTACGATTCTATAATTTTAACCCGAATTGCAGCTAATTAATTGTAAATCAATGCCAGTCATGTGTTTGCGGGTTTGAAATGAGTGCTGATATAAACCAAATGGTTTGGGGGAACTGAAAATCACTTTCACCCGTAATTACTCGTTTTTATGACCAAAAATGCTCGAAAAATCACCAAAAACATACAATTTACCTTAGCCTCCGAAAACTGCTGCAATGTGTTTTAGGAATTTAATTTCTTGTGATAAAAGGGCATAGGCTTTATCCATACTATAAATAGAGCGGAAATTGCTCTAGTTTATTGTGCAACTTGTCAAATAATGCAGAACTGTTACCACCTATTTTACAGCGATGCGAACCTACGTATTTTAAAATGAGCTATTTTAATGATTTTTGCATTATTACCCCCCCCCTAAATTGCATAGGGTGCATTAAAGTTTTTCGAGTTGAAGCATCTTTTCTACCCTTAAAGGGTTTCAAATCCCCTTATGGTTTGAGAAGGCGGTGAAAAACTTTTATGCACCCAATCGGCTTACAATCCTATGGTATTTCATCAAATGGGCTACTTTTAGCCGCATGAAAAAGATATTTATTGCCGCTTCTATTTTAGTAACTACTCTTTTTGCATCTGCCCAACACAAAAAAGAGTCCACTGCCCCCAAAGCTGATAGCAACATACCTGATACGATTCCAGCCTACATCAAAGACAAGAATATTCCTCATTTTTCTCTGTTGCTAGATGTAAAAGGACTCGACACTTTAAAAACAGATACCAAAAAAAATAAGAAAGCCCTAAAGGCCATTGCTAGTAAAGACAGTATTTGGTTTTCCAGTGATGATATACCTGCAAAAAGACCTGCCATTATCATTTATTTCAGTCCAGAATGTGGGCATTGCCAGCACGAAATGCGTGAAATAATGAAAAACATTGATAGTCTTAAAAAAGCAATGATAGTAATGGGAAGCTATTTTCTGCTTGACTCAATAAAAAGTTTTGCAGTAAAATATGCAACTGCGCCTCACAATAATTTAGTATTGGGCAGGGATGAGAAATTTTTCTTTCCGGTGTATTACAAAATAAAATTTTACCCTTATATAGCAGTATACGATGCCAATCACCAGTTTGTGAAAGCTTATGAACAAGGTGCAAACATGGCAGAATTGATCAGCATTGTAAATGCTTCGCCAGCAGAAATCGTACCCGATAAAAAATCGAAAAAAAAGCAGGATTCCAATTAATTGAAGGCTACTTTTGCCACACATTTTTAAACGTTTATTTTTAATTTATTAGTTATGAAAATTACAGTAGTAGGTGCAGGTGCGGTAGGAGCAACTTGCGCAGACAACATTGCCCGTAAAGAATTGGCAACGGAGTTAGTATTATTAGATATTAGAGAAGGTTTTGCAGAGGGCAAAGCATTAGACATTACCCAAACTGCCGCTTTGCTAGGTTTTGATACCAAAGTAGTTGGTAGCACAAATGATTACAGCAAAACAGCAGGTAGCGATGTAGTGGTTATTACTTCTGGCTTACCCCGCAAACCAGGCATGACCCGGGAAGAATTAATCGGGACCAATGCCAATATTGTAAAAAGCGTAGCAGAAAATATCCTTAAATTTTCTCCTGATGCCATTATCGTGGTTATTTCCAATCCAATGGATACCATGACTTACTTAGCCCTACAAAGCACTGGTTTGCCTAAAAACAAAATCATTGGTATGGGCGGTATCTTGGATAGTGCAAGATTCAAAACATACTTAAGTTTAGCATTGGGAAGCAATCCTACTGATTTAAATGCTATTGTGGTTGGTGGACATGGTGATACTACTATGATTCCTTTGATTCGTTATGCTACTTGGAATAGCGCACCAGTTACAGATTTTTTAACTGAGGAACAACAAGCCAAAGTGGTTGCAGATACCATGGTAGGCGGTGCAACTTTGACTAAATTAATCGGCACTTCAGCTTGGTATGCACCAGGTGCGGCAGGTGCTGCTTTGGTAGAAGCCATTGTACGCGATGAGAAAAAATTATTCTCTTGCTGTGTGGCATTGGATGGCGAATATGGCCAACATGATATTTGCTTAGGTGTTCCTGTAATCATCGGTAAAAACGGTGTTGAAAAAATCATCGATTACAAATTGAATGAAACAGAACAAGCTGCATTTAACAAAAGTGCAGATGCTGTAAGAAGCATGAATGATGTGTTAAAGACTTTGTAAGTCATTTTCAAATTAGATAATGTAAAAAAGCCCCTGAAGAAAAATTTCAGGGGCTTTTTTTGCGTATCAAATGAAGTGCAAGGCTTTTAGAAGTCTTAGTGAATTAGTTAAAGGCTGATGATATTATTAGGTATTCCATGAAATTCCCACTTATTTTGAAAACTTGTTTATGGAAAGAAAAACAGAAAAAGGAATTTATCTCGAAACAAAATTACTATTTGATCCTTCCGGGATTGATAAGCAGAAGGCATGTTTTGAAATGGTAGAGGTGTATAAAAAAAATGGAAAAACCAAATTAGACTATCACAACTTAAACGATAAAAACTTTAGTCTTGCTTTTTCAAACAATAAAACCGTTTTAGATGCACTTGGTAAGTTTACCGATGAAAATATTCAGAAGCTGAAAGCGGAAATTGAACAAGGTTATGCATCTGGAAAAGGGGTTGAGAAAGATAAGTACATAGAAGGTGCTTGGCTCAGGGCAATTCAATTATTGTTTGAAAGGTTGCTTCCTTTTATGGGGCAGTTCAGTTGGTATCATAGAAAAATAGTCAATGCCAATAAATTCCAGATTTCAGGTGTAAGTTTTAGTAGCTATAGGCCACAATTGGTATTTGATTTAACTAAGAAAAAAGGGCGATTTGGGGTAGAGGTGTCACTCAATATTAATGGCACAGTGTATCCTATGGAAATCTTTCAACAATATCATTTTTGGCTAGAGAGTAAACAAGAATTTTTCTTGTTGAAAGGTAAGGACTATCGAACACTGCTTTGGTTGTTTTCACCCGAAGTACGAAAAAACTTTCATGATGCCAATGCCTTCAAACAGCAGGTGGTTGCAACGCTTGAAGCAGACTATCAGGTAAATAGGATGGGGATATTTCCCGTTAAAAAAGTGGAAGTTGTACCTACAACACAAATATTACTTAGTGAATTAAGTGGTAGTTTTTTGATGTTAACCCCACAATTTAATTATGATGGATTTATTATAGAGGGTGCTTTTAAACCAATTTATACCATAGCTAAGGCTGGGGAGTTATACGAAATAAGTAGAAACCAAGATGCTGAGCAAAGTCTCATGAATTTTGTGGAGGGATTGCATCCAAATTTCCCCAAACAAAAGAATGGCTACTACTATGTTTCTTTTGCTGATGCCAAAAAAAAGAACTGGTTTTTAAAAGTATATCACCAATTGTTGGAGAGTGATATTGCTATTGTGGGCATGGATATGCTGAACCACTTTAGGTACTCTGCTCACCAAGCCAATACGGAAATGAAAGTGTTGGAAGACATAAATGTAGAGCGGCTGCGCCTTTATTTCAGTTTGCATTTTGGTGAAGAAGAAATAGGCTTGGCTTCTCTTCAAAAAATGCTCCAATCGGGCCAACGTGCAGTATTACTGAAAAATGGTGACCTTGGCATCTTACCCGATGAATGGTTAAATAGTTATGCGCCCTTGGTGAAACACGGTAAAATCGGCCAAAAAAATGAACTATTTGTAGCTAAATGGATGGTTATTAAAACCAATAACCAAGATGACAACTATGCTGCTACACAGCAATTAAAAACCGTTATTAGCAAAACATGGTGGAATAAATGGGAAAGTTGGCAACAAACTGACGAACCCTTGTATGTATTGCCCACCATAGTAAACGCCCAATTGCGACCTTATCAACAAAAAGGATTTGAGTGGATGGTACTTTTATCGGAGGTGAATGCAGGTTGTTGTTTGGCAGACGATATGGGGCTGGGTAAAACTTTGCAGACCATCAGTTTTATTGCCCATGTTTATCAGCAAAATCCTGGTCAACAGTGTTTGGTGGTATGTCCAGCATCGTTGGTATATAACTGGCAGCAAGAGTTTAACAAGTTTACCCCCATTTTGCATACACGGGTATTTAACAGTGGTGTAAAATCTGCGGAAGAAGAACAGGAATCAATACCAGATGTGATTATTGCATCTTATGGGCAGTTAAGAAGTAACGTAGATTATTTTAAAGAGAAGCAATTTGGAATTGTGGTAGTTGACGAAAGCCACAATATTAAAAACCCCAATGCGCTAACAACATTGGCAGTGCATCAAATAAATGCCAGCCATAAAGTGGCATTGAGTGGAACACCCGTAATGAACAGTACTTTCGATTTGTATGGTCAATTGGGTTTTTTACTTCCGGGCATGTTTGGGACACAAGATTTTTTTAGAAAAGAGTATGCAGATCCGATTGAAAAAGAACGAGATGAGGTGAAAATAAATGCCTTACAAAAGTTGACAGCCCCTTTTATTCTTCGAAGAACTAAAGATCAGGTGGCCACAGATTTGCCTGAAAAAGTGCAAAGTATATTATGGTGTAACATGAAGCCCATACAGCAAGCTGCCTATGATTTGGTGAAAAGCAAAGTACGCAACAGTGTTTTTTTCGACATTCAACAGAATGGATTGGCTGGTGGTAAGCTAAGTGTTATCAATGGCATGTTGAAGTTGCGCCAAATATGTAACGCTACTTCTTTAGTAAAGGATGAAGACATTTCCATAAACAGTTCTATCAAAACCGAAGTGTTATTGGCAGAACTTAGTCAGTTGATTTCGGACCATAAAGTGTTGGTCTTTTCTCAATTTACCTCCATGCTAGATATTCTGGGTGAGGCATTAGACACAGAAGGTATGGCTTATTTGAGGCTTGATGGTACAACTCCCCAAAAAGATAGACAGGAATTGGTCAATCTTTTTCAACAAGAAGATAGCGATGAACGCATTTTTTTAATCAGCTTAAAGGCTGGAAATGCGGGCTTGACCCTTACTGCGGCAGACTATGTTTTCTTATTTGATCCTTGGTGGAATACCGCAGTACAGCAACAAGCAATTGACCGCACACACCGCATTGGACAAACCCGACCCGTATTTGCTTACCAAATGATTTGTAAAGGAACCATTGAAGAAAAAATTATTCAGTTGCAGGAACGTAAACAAACATTGTCTAACGAATTGATTCATGGAGACGATGGATTTGTGAAATCATTGACAGAGGATGATATTTCGTTTTTGTTTAGTTAACTATGTACAGTGTATCATTTAAATGTTTTGTATTCAAAGCTTCATTTGAATAATGCTTTGCGTTTATACTCATTGGAAACGGGGCATTATTAGGTTCAAAATTTATTAGAAATAAGTTCTCACTGCAAAGCTGAATTGTTCCATAAATATTTGTTTGAATGGTTGGATATTGTTGAGCTCGTAAAACACAAGCATAGCCTTTTTATAGTCAACAGCATCGACTGTTCTAAATGAAATGGGGCAATAACCATGATTCATAAGAATTGCATTACTTACAATTCTAGCGGTTCTTTTATTTCCGTCTGCAAATGGTTGGATGTAGGAAATAAGTACAAGAACAAGTAAGGCTTTTGAAAAAACATTATCCTGCTTATTGATTAATTGGCACATGTTTTCAAGAGATTCTCTAATCTGAAATTCATTGTCTAAGGGCGTGTAGTTAGTGCCAGTAATACCAACTCTACGTTTTCTAATATTTCTATCAACATTGAGCTGTTTCATCAAAATACTGTGAATATCTTCAATCCTAGATACATTAATAGGTTCTATATAGCTTGGATGTTCAATGATAAAGTCTAATGCTTCTTTGTGATTCAAAAGCATAGTTGCTTCGTCTTTTGTTTTTCCCGAAGCAGTCTCTTTATCTTTTAGTAGGCGCTCTGTTTCTAACAAAGAATAGGTATTGCCTTCAATTTGCGATGATTTCCAGCTTAGGTCTATTGCCAAGCGTTCTAATTCTTTTGTGAATTCAAATGGAGTTAAATGAGCAATATTTTCACGAAATGTTTGTTGAAGAGTATTTAAATTAGTTATTTCTTCTTGCGTAAAAAGAATTACATCGTATAGTACATTGAGCATCAGTTCATGATTGAAGCCCTTTTTTATTTTTCTTTCATCAATTTCCTTCTTGAAGTATTCTTCAATGTTAATTGGATGTATTAATTCATAAGTTTTGCTTAAATGGTATTTTGTAGCTTTTCCCTGACCAGTTTGTACTATCAGGTTTTGATTTATCAAAGTTGTAAGTAATCTTTTTACAGTTGCATAACTCACTTCCAAGCCAATGCTACCATGGATTTCTTTTGAAGAAACGACCGTTTTCTCATGAAGAACATCAATGATTCGCTGTTCGATATTACTTAATGAACCCACTATTGATTTTTTTAGCTCACAATAATAGCGTTTGTGGCTCAAATACATCTGAAATTGAGCTTTATTTTAAATGATTTTGAGCTACAAATGAATCGATGGCCTTATTTCATTAGGATAACTAGCACTTCCGAACTCTTTAGCAGGAATTAATGTCTGTATAATTTGTTGCCAATAGTCTTTTCTTTCAGGTAGTTTATCATGGTGTCCAGAATTAGAAATTAATAATACCCTTGTTTTTAATAAGTTGGCATGATGTTATTCCAAAGTAAATAAATGTTTTTAGGCTAAAAAATTGAAAGAGCCAATGTTTTTAACGTTGTAATTTAAAATTGTTGTCTCAGCTTTTAAAGGAGTAATAAAGTGAGATTGCAACCTAGGTTATACTACTATTCATTCTACATTAACCCAAGAAATGCAGCAAATACTACTTTTTTGAAAAAAAATGTAGTTGTTTAATAGAAACTTAATAGTTTCAGCCCCAAATTAACATTGCGATGAAAATCAACCAACTACAATTTGTAAACGGAGCTTGGAAAACGATTGTTTCTGATGCTACCGAATCGGGTTTTATAGAACCACAGCTAGTGCTAGCTTTTGGTGCTACAGCACTAGTAGCAACTGCGCCAATTTTTAATTATTTACAAGCACAATTTCCAACGGCCAATATTGTGACCGCATCCACATCAGGAGAAATCATTGCTGATGGTCTTTTCGATGACACGGTTGTAGTTACTGCCATTGAGTTTGAAAAAACCCCAATTAAATGTGTTGAAACCAGCTTTAAAGACCATGAAAATAGCTTTGAAGTAGGTAAACACTTGATGAGTGAATTGTTATCTGACGATTTAAATGCGGTATTGGTAATATCGGAAGGTAGTTTTATCAACGGGAGTGACCTTGTAAGTGGACTCAATAGTAATAAACCAGACCATGTTTCCGTAACTGGTGGTTTAGCTGGTGATGCTGCAAGGTTTCAGCAAACTTTGGTAGGCTTAAACAGCTTAGCAAGCGATGGCCGTATTGTAGCAATTGGATTTTACGGTAAAGAAATTACTATCGGCCATAGTTCTTTTGGTGGCTGGGACGAGTTTGGTAGAGAACGAATTGTAACCAAAAGCGACAAGAATGTATTAATAGAGCTTGATCATACCAATGCATTGGATTTATACAAGGAATATTTAGGGCCATATGTGGATGAATTACCCGGTTCAGCTTTGTTGTTTCCATTATCAATCAGAATAGATGATGATACTACCAATCTGGTACGTACCATTCTCACTATAGATGAAGAAAATAAAACCATGACATTCGCAGGTAATTTGCCTGTGGGTAGTAAGGTAAAATTGATGAAAGCCAATTTTGGGCGATTAGTAGCAGCCTCTGCAAATGCAGCAAAAGAAGCCTTAAGTTCTACAGCAACAACTCCCGACCTCGCCTTGTTAATTAGCTGTGTAGGTAGGAAATTGGTACTTCAAGAACGTACTATTGAGGAAGTGGAAGCGGCAAACCAAATTTTTGGTAACCAAACGGCCATTTCTGGATTTTATTCTTACGGAGAGATATCCCCCTTTAATCCTAAAACCAACTGCGAGTTGCATAACCAAACCATGACCATTACCACTTTTTCAGAAAAAGCATAATTGGGGTTGCCATTGAATGATTGCTTATTAGCCAAATGAAATTTGGAAAAAAGTGACTTAATTCGATTTGCTTTTATCGAATTTGTTGCATTTTGCCACCGTTTTGCAGAATCATCAATTCAACTGCCTAAGTATATTTTTATCAAAGTTTTGCTCACACCATACACTTTATTACTCATTATCACCCAATGGCTATTCATAAAATAATTGAATCTCTCCTCGTAAAATTTTACCCTGATGGTTATGACCAATCTGACCCTCGGTTTACGAATTTTATTACCAGTCTTAGCAGCCACTATACCACGTTTGAGCGGGATAAAAAAATTACAGAGCATGCCTTCGAAATCAGTGAAAAAGAGTATGGCATAGCTATGGAACATCTAAAGGCACAAAATGAAATAACTCGTCATTCGATTGAAAAATTGAAAGATGCCATTATTGATTTAGCGCCAGACAAAGCCAATGATTTCAACGCTAGTGACGACAATATCATTCACATCATTTCCTTTTTAGCTGACTTAATCAAGAAATCCAAAGCCTTAGAATTGGATTTGATTAAGGCAAAAGAAGTGGCAGAAAAAGCTGCTCATGCTAAAAGTGAATTTTTGAGTGTAATGAGTCATGAAATAAGAACACCGCTCAATGCTATTATTGGCACCATTGAGTTGCTTAAGTTTCATAAAGACTTAGATACGGTAAAGCGTGAATTGCTTCGTGTAATGGAAATATCCTCTGAAAACTTGTTGAGCCTCATTAATGATGTGCTTGATTTTAGTAAAATGGAGGAAGGTAAAATCACCTTTAGCGAACGTGATATTGAAATTAAAGCCTTCTTAAAAAACCTCAAGTTAGCCAACCGTGTTCGTGCCGAAGAGAAAGGCAATAACATTAAAGTGATGCTCGACGACGAGATACCTGATTTTGTAAAAGGCGATGACCTACGGTTAGGTCAAATCTTGAACAATCTTATTTCCAATGCCGTAAAGTTTACCAAGAATGGTACCATAACCATTACCGCAACACTTGAAAAGCAAACGGAGGACTATGTTGATCTTTATTTCGAAATTGCTGATACGGGTATCGGAATTCCTGAGGACAAGCAAAAGCTCATTTTCGAAAGATTTACCCAAGCAAATAATAACATCACCAGAGAATATGGCGGTTCTGGTTTAGGACTCACCATCATCAAAAGATTGTTGCTCTTACAAGGCAGTGAAATCAATCTTTCTAGTAGGGTGGGTAAAGGTTCTAAATTCTTTTTTACCCTACGGTTTAAATCAAGCTCTTCGGTTGCTACTGCTACTACCTTGTATGAAGAAAGCAAATCTGATCTTAACAATATCAGCATTTTATTGGTGGAAGATGTGGAGTTCAACATTTTTGTTGCTGAGATGATGTTAAACAATTGGAATGCTCGGGTGGACAAAGCTGAAAACGGTGCGGCTGCTATTGTAAAAGTGCAACAAAATAAATACGACCTCATTTTAATGGACATCCAAATGCCCGTAATGGATGGTTATACAGCCACTCAAGAAATTAGAAAATTCGATACTAAAACCCCCATCATAGCCCTAACCGCTTCTATATCTATTGATATACAAGCGAAAGCAGGGGAGGTGGGCATGAATGGATTTATTACAAAGCCATTTAACCCTAATGAATTGTATACCATTATTAAAAAGAACGTGCTCGTTTAATTGATACTTCAACACGATGTTGATTAACCAATGCACGAATCATTTTTTTCATACCCTTTCCCTTCATTGGCAAAGGGTTTCTTTTTTTCATGCATTGAACCCTCTTTCACCAAATTGCTTTGACTTTTTGGGTGTTCTACTCAGGGGAAACAACATCACCACTTAAACATGCTCTTTTTTTGAGCGATTATATTGATTCGTTTATGATCACAATTCCCCCAAATCTAGCCTTAGGTGATGCCATAGGGCTGGTATGCCCATCTGGATATATGCCATTTGAGCAAGTTCAAGAATGTGTAACCACCTTGGAAAAATGGGGATATAAAGTAGCGATTGGCAAAACTGTTGGTAATCAACATCATTATTTTTCTGGAACCGATGCTGAAAGACTGGCCGACTTGCAAGCGATGATAAACCTACCAAATGTTAGAGCCGTTTTGTGCGGTAGGGGCGGGTATGGGCTTAGTAGAATTATTGATTCAATAGATTTCTCTCCTTTGAAGGCAAATCCTAAATGGATAATTGGGTTCAGCGACATTACTGTTTTGCACGCTCATTTATATAATGTGTGTCAATTCGCTTCTATACACGCGCCAATGGCAGCGGCTTTCAGAAACGGGGGGGCTATAGATGCTTTTGTTACCTCTTTGCGGCAGGTTTTATCAGGGGAAGCTTATAAATATTATGCACCAGTACATCCTTTGAACCATAATGGCAACGTAACAGGCAGACTCTTAGGAGGCAATCTCTCCATTATTGCGCATTTAATTGGTTCGGCTTCTAGTTATCAAGCATTAAATGGGTGCATTTTGTTTCTAGAAGATGTAGGCGAATACTTGTATCACATCGATCGTCTTTTCGTTCAGATGAAAAGAGCGGGTCTTTTTCAACAACTCGGAGGGTTAATATTAGGAGGGTTCACCGCTATGAAAGACACTACAATACCCTTCGGTCAATCGGTGTATGAGATTATAGACCACCATTTTCAGGATGCCCCATTTCCTATTTGTTATGATTTCCCCATTGGTCATCAAACTAACAATTATGCGGTGAAAGTTGGGCTACGGCATCATTTATCGGTTTCGGATGCAAGGGTGCAATTGAGGATTGCGGAATATTAGTGGGGCTGATAGAACATAAGGTACATCTGCTACAAACGCAGTGGAATATTTCGTCCATCCAAGTTATAGTGTTCCAACAAACTTTTAACTTCTGATAAAATCTTGTTGGTATGTCTATGCTCCGTTTCCATATTTTCCACTCGATTCAGTAGTTGTACTAAAATGTTGTTTTCTTTAAGCGAGAGTTCAATTTTGTTTTTTAATTCAATAGCGTAAGGCTCATATCTACTAGCTTCAAAAAACGCTTGTTGAGCAGGAAGATAGTCGCTTGGCACATCTTCATAAGCACTCAAATAAATACCTAGTTTATTAAGGTTGTCGTCTAAATCTAAAAAAGTGATTGTGTTATTTTTAGCAATCAAATCAAGCTCAGAGAATTCTTTGTTAAAAAACTTTACTAAATCATGATCCGTAGTTTTGAAGATAAGCCATCTATTAGCATGATTATCATTATCCACCCAACGATAAAAATAATGGTCACTCGGTTTACTCACATCTTGAAAATGTGAAAGCAGAGGCCCTTCATAATAAATTAGGTCACCCATTTTTACAGGGTTGAAGTCCAACCCACTTACGCTTATACAATTTAGGGTATTCATATTTTGATAAAACTTGCTACTATTTTGAAACGTTTTTCATAATCATCGTTTACAAAAGGGTGGTGATTAAAATGGCCATTCTCATCAATATCACTATTAACTCCGTCTTCTTCTGTAATTTTTGCAAAAGCAATATACTTACCAAAAGCTGCTTTGGGAAACCTTTCTGAAAGAAAAGAGAAACTTTTCGCTGCTTTTTCGGCTGAAATATACATGGAGTACGCCATGTCCTCACACATTTTTGTTCCTCGCTTTTCTAAGTCAGAAATATCATTATATCTTTTTGGTGGATTGGAAGGGTTGGGAAAATTTTTCATGAATTTCTCATACTGTGTTTGAAAATTCTTTTCATCCCCATCTTCAAATACCCACCTGAAAGCATCGGTGTTAATACGCTTATAGGCTCTTGGAGGGCATTCCACTTGAAGTCTTTGATGGTGTTCAGCGTATTTATAGTTCATACTTTGATTAGTTTCTTTAATGGTCAATAAAATAGCAAAGTTTTTGAAGATTTAGTTTGGTAGTGTAGAGTTTAAATAATTTCATTTATCAGGTGTGTTCAATTATGCTAAGTAAGCTTAAAATTGCAAATTAATCTACCTTTTGAATAAAGCTGGTATTTCAGCATTTTTTCTATGGTCATTTTAATCTCATTCTAATGAAATAGGCATTATTGTTAGTTTGTTCTGGATTTTTGACAAATTTTTCAATATCAATAACCTTTAGAATTATGGCGTTATCTGAATCCCATACAAAATCCAAAGGTGTCCAAATTTGTTGATCAATTTCTAAGTAATTCGAAACCGAATTTGATCCTTTTAGATAATCTATATTTTTTTCAATTCTCCAAACTTGGATACCATTTGGAACCCCTTCAAAACCATAGGGCATAGACAAGTTGGCTATGAATTTATTGTTTGGTGACAAGGAAGGTGAATTCCATATTGTTGTTTGTTTTCCAGTTCGTGTGTCTATTAGATAATATTCTAGGTGTTCCCAAAAAACACCTTTGATAATATAAAATCCTATTTCACTAAACTGACCAATGTACTCGTATTGCCTAATATCTGAATTGTCTGTGTCTAGCAGGGTATCAGTAAATGATACCAACTTTTCTTCAACTGGTAGAATAATCTTGCCGTTTACTTTTTTAATTTTTTTTGTGTAATAATCCGTTTTGTTAATAAATGCTTTTTTTGCCTTATTAAAGTCATCAGCTGTTGCTTTTGTGATTGAATATTCGTTCAGACTGTCATTTGTAGGCCTATTCTTTTCCATTCGATTTCTTGCATCCAAATGTGAATTTTGTTTGCAAGCTGTATTAAATAACGTCAATATTATTACAGTGTGCCTTATCATTTTTTTGAGTAACATAGTTCATCAATTTCAAATGCTATACTTTTTTCGCCATCTACCATCTAATCGCTAAAATATTTAAAACAATTTAGCAGGTATAAAATAGAAACATCCAGACAAAAATAGGGGAGTGGATAAGTGTTAATGTAAAATAATGTTTTATCCATAATTTCTAGCTAATATGATTTAGGTGTTGAATTAATTTCCCCCCCCCCATCCTTTCCGTTATAAAATATTAACAGCCTATCCGCAAAGGTTTTGTTTAGCATTTGCTTCCTATTGTGCATACATCATTTAATAAAAATAAAATTAAAACTAGTATGAAAAAGTACATTTTTAGTGTGTTAGTTGCTTGTTGCTTTGGCTTTATTTCCTATGCTCAACCAGGGGGTGAAAGACCCGGCCATAAGCCACCCACCACTGAGGAAAAACTAAAGCATGTGAGCGAAAGGCTTGATAAAGAGTTGAGCCTTACTCCCGAACAAAAAGAAAAAGTATTGGGTGCTTACAAAAAGTTTTTTGTGGCAATAGACAATGAGATTGCAAAATCTGGAAAACCAGTGCCACCACCACCACCTCCGCCGCCGCCACCTATTAAAAAAGAAATAGCCGATAAACTAACGGCAGAAAGAGACGCCACCATCAAAACCATCCTTTCCGCTGAGCAATTTGCTAAGTATAAAACTGAGGCTGACAAGATGCGCCCTCGCCATCATAAAGATCAAAACCCGCCAGCACCACCTGAAAACCAATAAGCAAAAGTTACAGCTAAACGAATAAAAAGGCTTTTCCTAAACGTGGAGAAGCCTTTTTATTTAATGCGCCATGTAGTTTTCGTGATTGAAAAAACCGCATTTACCAGCTTGTAAGGCCATAGCAAAATATAACTAGTAGCCCGTAAGCAGGTTGTTGACAAATAAATCGGCAAAGCTTTATCATTCAGTTACTTATGAAATGAATTGTGCTTTATTAGGTCTTAATTCAGTTTAGACTATAATACCTACGGTTCAATTAGCTGGGTTCGTCATCGGTATTAATTCAACAAGTGGATACCCTAAAATGGCTTAAAATGACCGGTAATTAAACAATTACTACCATGAATTGACTCAAAACTATTCATAAATAAACAATTACTCTCATGAATTGACTCAAAACTATTCATAAATAAACAATTACTCTCATGAATTGGCTCAAAACTACCAATAAATAAACAATTACTATCATGAATTGGCTCAAAACTATTCATAAATAAACAATTACTCTCATGAATTGACTCAAAACTACCAATAAATAAACAATTACTATCATGAATTGACTCAAAGACACCCTGAAATGCCTCAAAGACTCCGATAAATAAACAATTGACATCATGAATTGACTCAAAGACACTGATAAATAAACAATTGACATCATGAATTGACTCAAAGACTCCAATAAATAAACAATTGACATCATGAATTGACTCAAAGACACCAATAAATAAACAATTGACATCATGAATTGACTTTAAAGCAGGCTTAGTTACCTACAAGATTCCAATAAATCCCGACAAGTAAATGCTGATTTAAGTCTAAATTGGCTAAAGGGCTAGCTGTTTTATAATCCTTAAACCAACGTATTTATGGTTTGGAAAAAAGCCAATCCAAGGTGTTGACAAAGATGTGCTAATGGTAAAAAACGCCATTCCTAATGTATCAATATTGAAAATAAGCATTAGCTACAAAGTCTCAATAAGTTGAAGGCAGTACAGAAAAGTTATTGCTTTGAAGTTCCGGTTTAAGTTCTAAGTGTGGGCAAACCCTATAAAGTTTGCTAAGGAAGAGAACACTTTTATGCACCCATTGAAGGATTTGTGAAAATGCTTGGATTGGTAATGTAATCTTTTAGAAAACAAAATGTTACCTGTTTACACCTATTGTTTACATAAGAAAAGCATCAACTTAGTCTCATTAGCTTTCCCTTTCCAAAAGAACCCATTTTTTTGTTGTTCATTTACCACCAAAACCATAGGATCAATTATATGAACGAACAGATAGATGCTTTTTTTAACCAGGCCAAACTCTGGAAAGAAATTTTACCAGCGTTGCGTCAGGAAGTGCTTGCCAGTGGATTAACGGAGGATTGGAAGTGGGGTACCCCTTGCTATTCACTCGCAGGAAAAAATGTGGTGATGATTAGTTCATTCAAAGCCTATTG
The DNA here is from genome assembly GCA_027486835.1 of Chitinophagaceae bacterium. Taxonomy (GTDB): domain Bacteria; phylum Bacteroidota; class Bacteroidia; order Chitinophagales; family Chitinophagaceae; genus Parasediminibacterium. The sequence continues at coordinate 46,179 of JAIXOJ010000134.1, read as the reverse complement.
CTGTGTAAGCTTTTTCAAAGGCGCTTTGCTACAAGATGCAGCGGAGGTTTTGAGCAAATCAGGCGAAAATACCCAAGCAGTACGGATACTTAAATTTACCCATGCCGACCAGGTTGCTACCCATATTCCCCTACTCAAAAACTATCTTCAACAAGCCATAGAATTGGAAAAAGCAGGGGCACAAGTGGAATTGGCGCAGCCAAATGAATTGGTATTGGTGGAAGAATTGGTGCAAAAGCTAGAAAGCGATTCCGCATTCAAACAAGCATTTGAAGCCCTTACCCCAGGAAGGCAACGCGCCTATAACTTGTATTTTTCTGCTGCAAAACAAGCAACCTCCCGAATCAACAGAATACAGACTTACGAAGCGAGAATACTAAGTGGAAAAGGAATTAATGATTGTGTTTGTGGATTGTCTAAACGAATGCCCGGCTGTGATGGATCGCACAAGTTTATTGTAAAGAATTGAGTAGTTTTTTAGTTGTAGGGTTAAGGGATTAGTTGCTTAAAGTGAACAGATGTTTAAGCGAAGAACTACCAGCTATTAACCCGTAGCTGAACCCTAAAAGGATTGAAAATGAATGACCTTGGGTGTAATCTGAGGAAAAGTATAAGAGGCAATTCTGTTGTTGGGTTAGGGTTTAATTCTTAATTTGAAATTCGTAGTTCGCAATTGATTATTTGTCCTTTGCCAGCATACGCATTTCCTTGGCATCTTGTAAAAAGTCGGAAGCAAAAATGAAATTGTTCAATCGTTCGTTTTTGCTCTGAATAATATCCTTGTTGCTGCCTTCCCATTCTTTATCACCCTTGTACATGTACATAATGTTATCACCAATCTCCATTACACTGTTCATGTCGTGCGTTACCACGATGGTGGTTATCTTGTATTCCTGTGTAATATCTTTAATTAATCGGTCAATTAAAAGAGAAGTTTGAGGGTCAAGACCCGAGTTAGGTTCATCGCAAAAAAGGTATTTGGGGTTTAACACAATGGCCCTAGCAATACCCACTCTTTTTTTCATCCCACCACTAATTTCAGATGGAAATTTAGTATTGACCCCTTCTAAATTCACTTTCGACAGCACTTCATTTACCCGTTGCTTCTTTTCTTTAAGCGATAATTTGGTAAACATATCCAGCGGAAAAAGCACGTTTTGCTCCACATTCATGCTGTCAAACAAGGCCCCACCTTGAAACAGCATCCCAATTTGTCGGCGGAGGTTTACCCGTTCATCGTTGTTCATGTCCACAATATTGTTGCCTTCAAAGAAAACGCCGCCGCTATCCGGGGTCAACAGCCCAACCATGCACTTGGTCAATACCGTTTTACCACTACCGCTGGCACCGATTATCAGATTGCATTTGCCTTCTTCCATCCTCGCACTGATATCGTTAAGAATGGTTCTTCCGTCAAATGATTTTTTTATGTTGCGAATTTCAATCATGGTCGTACAAACCTAAGGGAGTATAATTTGGTTGCGCAGTAAATCCTCAAAATCACTTCTTTTCCTTATCAAGTGATATTGTCCATCCTTCACCAACACTTCAGCGGGCTGGAATCTACTGTTGTATTGACTGCTCATTTCAAAACCATAAGCACCCGCATTGGCCATCACCAGAAGGTCACCTTCTCTTATTTCATTGAGCTTTCTGTCCCACGCAAAAGTGTCCGTTTCGCAAATATTACCCACCACCGCATAGTTTTTTTCTACACCAGTAGGGTTGCTGATATTGGTAATGTGGTGGTAAGATTCATAAAACATAGGTCTTATTAAATGATTAAAACCACTGTTAACGCTGGCAAATAGTATGTTTTTGGTTTGTTTTAAAACACTCACCTCCGTTAAAAAATAGCCTGCTTCGCTCACCAAATATTTACCCGGCTCAAACCATATTTCCAAAGGCTTACCATTAGGATTGGGATGGTTGGCAAATGCCTCACCTACTTTTTTTGCAAGCAATGGGATATCCGTAACCGCATCCCCTTTTTTATAGGCCACTTTAAACCCTCCTCCTAGATCAATATAAGTGAGTTCTTTGAAGTAAGGTATAATGTCAAACAATACTTCAATGCCTTTTACAAATACATCCACATCTTTAATTTCACTACCAGTATGTATGTGTAGCCCGTTAATACATAGGTCGTATTGTTGCACAATAGCAAGCAATTCTTCCAATTGATCTATCGGAATGCCAAATTTACTTTTGTCATGTCCTGTAGCAATTTTCAGGTTGCCGCCCGCCATAATATTGGGTCTAAACCTAACGCCGATAGGGTAGGAGCGACCATACTTTTCCCCAAATTTTTTTAGGTTCGACAGGCTATCCACATTTATGGTTACGCCTAATGCGCGCGCTTCCTCTATCTCATCAAAGCCAATACCATTGCTTGTGTACAATACCTTTTCCACAGGAAATCCTGCATACAAAGCCAGTTTTACCTCGTTAATAGAACTACAATCTATGTTGGCATCCAAACTTTTAAAGTGGTTCAATATGCTTACATTAGTTAAGGCTTTGCAAGCATAAAATATTTTAACGGGTTGATCTACAAAAGCAGCAGTTAATAGCTGGTATTGCTTTGAAATAGTTTCAGCATGATAAACATAAGTGGGGGTACCAAATTGTGCTGCTATTTCTGAAAACTGATGATGGGATAAAGTCATATTGAAACTTGAGAAATAAATACGATCAAAAAAAGGAAAGAAATGAACACTAAAATAGGAAAGAAGGGGGTGGATAAAAGTTTTTCGTTTTGCCCCTCGCCTTCGGAGAGGGGTAGGTGTGAGGTTTAGCTTATAACTGCGAAAAACTTTTATGCACCCAAGAAGGGCGGAAATTCCAATTTAAAGCGAATCCTCGGCCTGGGGTGAATCGGTTGAAGCGGCATCCGTTGGTTCAAAAGAGTCTAACCGGCTGGCAAAGTCTTGGGGATTGATGATGGTTGCCTCTACATTTTGTTCAGCCAATACTTCTTTTATTTTGGGTAAATCTTGTGCAGAGTTAATGCCGAAATAATCCATGAAATTTCTTGAGGTGGTATAAATCAAAGGATGGCCGGGCAGTTTCTCGTTTCGGCCTGCAATCAAAATAAGCTCTTTCTCCAATAGTTTTTGTACACTATAATCACTGTTTACCCCCCTTATTCCCTCAATTTCACCCTTAGTTATGGGTTGTTTGTAGGCAATTATGGCCAATGTTTCTAAGGCTGCGTTGGACAAACGTTTCAAGAATTTATCGCCATTAAGTTGAGCAACCGTTTTATAGTATTGTGGTTTGGTAAGAAATTGATAACCCCCGCCACTTTCTTTTATCTCAAAAGGATAAAACTCCGTACTATATTTTTCCACAATTCCTTCCAAGCTAGCAGTTACTTGTTCTATGGAAACCCTATCTTCCAAAAAAGCAAAAGCTTGGTTGATGAGTTCCACAATGTCAGGTGGGGTCAGTGGTTTATCACTGGCAAAAATCAGTACTTCTATGTGGGGTATTATTTCGCTTAATTCCATGATGGCATAGTTGGTAGTTGGTAAATGGGTGCATAAAATTTCTTCGCTATGAGGATTCCTTTCAGCCTATATAGATGTACGAAAGAGACGAAAAATTTTATCTGTCTTTCAAGAAAGCCTTTTAGTTGCAGGTATTAGCCATAAACCGTGTCCAGCAATACTTTCTTGGTATTAAAACAGAAACACCCCAACCCTTTGTTGGAGGATTGGGGTGTTCACCCAATAATGAAAAAGTAATATTATTAACCTTGTAAAGCAGCCGCACCACTCACAATTTCCGTAAGCTCCGTAGTAATGGCCGCTTGACGTGCTCTATTGTAACTAATCTTCAAGCTCTTGAGCAATTCATTAGCGTTTTCACTTGCTTTATCCATTGCGGTCATCCTTGCCCCATGTTCACTAGCATTGCCATCAAGAACTGCCTTGTACAATTGGGTATTTAGAATCTTAGGCATTAATTCAGCAATCAACAATTCTTTAGCTGGTTCAAAAATGAAATCAGTTTTTCTACCGCTTTCCTTTGCTGCAACTTTTGGGATTGGAAGAAACTGTTCTGCCACAAAACTTTGAGTTGCAGCGTTTTTAAATTCACTGTAAATCAATTCTACCGCATCAAATTCATTATTTTCAAAAGCTTTCATAGCCGCAGATGCCGCTGCTTGTACTTGCTCAAATTGTAGGTTCAAGAAGATATCTTTGAAAGTAGCATCGGTTTTGTAGCCAGATTTAGTCAAGCTTTCCCATCCTTTCTTACCAATGTTCCAGATAGTAACATTGCCTTTATTAAATTGGCTTTCATATTTTTCAGCCACCACAGCTTTTGCCAATTTTACCACATTAGCGTTATAAGCACCGCATAGACCTCTGTCGCTAGTAATTACAATTAATAATACTTTCTCTACAGTTCTAGTTTCAGCCAGTTTTATGGTCATGTTGCCATCGCTACCACTCACAATATTGCTCAACATATCCTGTAATTTCAAGGCGTATGGTCTCATTTGAATGATTGAGTCCTGTGCCCTACGAAGTTTAGCAGCACTCACCATTTTCATGGCTTTCGTTATCTGCTGTGTGCTCTGCACACTCTTAATTCTGTTTCTTACCTCTTTTAATTGACCTGCCATCTTTTATAATTTCGAGTGAAAAATTAGTAAACCATTATTGGGGTTGATTAGAGTTTTGGCAACTGTTAGCAACACCGCATGAATAAAAAAACATATTCACAAGTCGCAAAAGTAACCGAAATGAGTATATCGAATCCCTGAATAATTTGCTTGTGAATAAATGTATGGAGTTGGTCACCTTTATTTTGGGAAGGATGCCTAGCTGTTTTCCTGCTTTTGTTTTGTTTACTTGTATATAGGAGCAGTAGGTATTGGTGTCAATTTCAGGAATATTCTTCTTTCGAGCCAATTTTTTGGTGACGGTAATATGATTTAGTTGAAAAAATCCGCTTTGGATAATTGATTGCAATAAGTTGTTGAATAAAGTATTTTAATTTCCAAGTGGCATAATTGCCTTATTAGTGTTGTAAAAGTTTAAAATGAGGTTGTTTTTTTTATTTTTTTTGTTAATTAAGTATCCATTAGCTTTGGCAGGTACACATTAGGTCATTTATTGTATGAGATTTTGGGGAAGCCTACGATATTATCTATGCACTATCCTATGGATGGTGATGGCAAATGGCGTATTGGCTCAAATTGACACCAGTTTCTGGTTTGCAGCACCCGCTATTTCGCCTGGCCACGAAAATGCGCCTATTGTATTTCGGTTTGCCACCATGCAAAATCCAGCTCAAATTACCATAACACAACCAGCTAACACATCCTTTGCTCCTTATGTAATTAATATAGCCGCTAATAGTGCTGCTACTGTTGACTTAACATCTCAGATTAACCAAATTGAATCGAAGCCTCAAAACACTGTACTCAAATATGGAATAAAGATTTCAGCAACTGAAAGTATTTCAGCTTATTACGAGGTAGGCAAATCAAAAAATCCAGAGATTTTCCCTTTAAAAGGAAAAACTGCGATGGGTTTAAACTTTCTAATTCCTAGTCAAACGCTTTTTGGGAATAAAACAGAACTAACTCCAGCGGCTCAAAGTGGATTTGTAATTGTAGCCACTGAAAATAATACGCGAGTGGATATTACTCCCTCAAAGGCTGATGCAGCAGGCCATTTAGCTGGACAAGCTTTTACGATTACACTACAAAAAGGGCAAACCTATTCGGTAAGTGCTGCTGGTACTACAGCAGCAGACCATCTTGGCGGAAGTACTTTGAGCGCAAACAAACCAGTTTGCGTTACTATTTTTGATGATTCAATTCTGCTTGATGTTCATTACGACTTAATTGGCGATCAAATAGTACCTGAATCAAATACTGCGGATGAATTTATTTTAATAAAGGGTAGCTTGAATACCGCTGCAAATCCTGCCAGTGATTATTATTTTATTTGGGGAATAGCCGATAGCACAATTATTACAATAGAAGGTGTCATAGTCGATACAATAAATCGAGGGGAATACTACCAAGGTACATTTACTCAGCAGAGTAAATTTATACACACCTCACACCCTGTTTACTTGCTTCAGTTAACGGGTGTTGAAAATGAAGTAGCGGCCACCTCGCTTCCGGGCATAAATTGTACAGGTTCGCAGCAGGTTAATTTCGTACGATCTACAAATGAATATTTTCAACTAAATCTGCTTTGTAAGTCTGGCCAAGTAAATGGATTTTTACTCAACGGTATTGCTGGTTTAATAACTGCATCCATGTTTCAAGACGTTCCGGGAACAAATGGCGTTTGGAAATCTGCAGTAATCACCAATGTAAATTTTGGTGCTATTAATAGCTATATCCAACCAGGAAGTGCAACGCAAATAACGAATTATTTGGGTGTTTTTCATCTTGGGTACTTAAATGGACAAGCCAAAACAGGGGCACGATTAGGATATTTTTCAAACTATGGAGTGGGAAAAATAACGCCCATATTAGCCAATACAGTTTGTGCAAATGGAACTGTACAAATGCAAACTACATACACCACTAACACCACCTATTCTTGGTTGGGGCCAGAAGGTTTTACCAGCAATGTGTACAATCCATCAATAAAGAATGCCCAACCTATCAATTCTGGGATATATAAGGTAACAGCGAATATTCAAGGATGCGGTATATTCTCAGACAGTTTATCACTAACTGTTTATCCAACTGCAAAAGCTATATTCAATCAGAAAATGGACACCATTTGCCAAGGAAATAAAGCCACCCTTCCCATATCGTTATTTGGTAAAGCACCATGGTCAATCATTTATTCTGATGGAGTAGCCAATGATACCATTGTAGGCATTACATCTTCATTGTATAACCTAGAAGTTTATCCAAAGAACAATACTGTTTACACATTAATCAAAGTAGATGATGGCACTACTTGCAACAATGGGTACATTAATAATCTTGGGGTAAATGCTTTCACTAGAGTAATCGTTAATACTCTACCGTCAGTTTCTTTCATTGGTGGAGATACTTTGTGCCTAGGCAAATCAAAAATTGTTCGTCTATCACTTACTGGGCAGTCACCTTGGCAAATGCAGTATTTAAACGGGGTTGATAGTATAAATGTGAAAAATCTAACCATAGCTAATTTCCCTATTTTGATTAATTCGGTAACAGCAACTACCATTTCAATTCTTTCATTAACGGATAAAAATGGTTGTGCAGCCAATCTCACTAATGGATACTCCCTAAAGGTTTTTGAAAAGCCACAGGCTGATTTTAAGGTTCAAAATAGTGCTTGTGCATTCGACACTATTCATTTTTTTGACGTAAGCCCAACGATGTTTCAGCCCATCACAAGTTGGTCTTGGGATTTTGGCGATGGGAACATTGATTCTATACCAAACCCTGTTAAAACATATACAGGAGCCGGTAGTTATACTGTCACCTTAATAGCCCGAAATAGTGCGGGTTGTTATGGTAATCCTGTAACAAAAACGGTAATTGTAAATGCAAAACCGCAATCAAAATTTACTGCAAGTGCTGTAGATAGATTTTGTGAGCAACAACCCATTGTCTTCGCCTATCCAACCACTGCTAAAAATAGTGGTGGTTTACTTAGAAAGTTGTGGTGGAATTTAGGTAATGGAAGAATTGTTGATACTACATCAGCAGATAAATTTGTTGAAGCATATACCTCATCTGGCAACTATGTTGTTAGACTAGCAATCATCGACACGAATGGATGTAAAAGCGACACGGCAAGCCAAGTAGTACAAATTTTTCCAAATCCCAAGGTTGGTTTTATCTCACCTGTCATTTGTTTATCAGATGGAATAGCCGTTTTCAAAGACACTAGCTCAATAAAGGATCATACAGACAGTTCGTTTCAATTTCGATGGGGTTTTACCGCTACCACAGCCATTCCTGTTGTTACCGCAATTAATTATCCAACTCCGGCCACTTCGAATCTTAAGAATCCAACAGTAACCTACAAACAAATAGGTAGATATGTAGTAACTGATACAGTTATTTCAAACAAGGGTTGTATTGCTTCCAAAACAGAGCAATTTATTGTAAATGGAGTAAGTCCAAATGCAAAATTTGAAATAGCTCAAAACGCCAATTCTATTTTTAATTGCAGCAACGCTCCTGTAAATATTTACGATTCCTCATCGCTTAATTTCGGGAATCTTACCCGTTTAGAAATTGACTGGGATACTGCCAATCCAAAGACCCAGAAAGATTACATATATCATCCCGCTTTTAACCAAAAATATGTGCATTACTATCCTGATTTTCAAGCCAAGTACGACAGTATAGAAACAAAGGTTATTAAGTTGACTGCTTTTTCAGGCAGAAAATGTTTTACTTCAGTGTACAAGCAAGTAAGCATTCACGCTAGTCCGAAAGTAACATTTAACCCTATTGTTCCAATTTGTAATAATAACGAATCTTATCAAATAACTGAAGCCAAAGAGTTGAGTGGAATAGGGGGAATATACCGTTTCTCTGGAACAGGCGTATCTCAAAATGGCAACATTGATATTTCCAAATTAAAAGCTGGCGATATTCCTATAAAATACCTTTTCCGTAGCAACAATGGTTGTAGTGATTCTGCTATTCAAAGTTTTAAATTGTTAGAATCGCCTAAGGTGCGGCTAGACTCAATTTTATACATAAATTCTGGTAGTAGTTTTCAACTATCACAAGATGGTATCGTTAATCAACAACCTGTTGAGTATCTATGGAAGCCCATATCTTATCTGAGTAATCCTAGAATTTCTAATCCAATGTTGAATATTCCTAGTCCAAGTACAAAAGATTCAATAAGATACCAATTAGCAGTTAAATCAGAGGAAGGTTGTACTTCAGAAGCATATACAACAGTATTTATTCTCAATTCGCCCAAAATTCCAAATGCTTTTTCTCCAAACGGAGATGGAGTAAACGATTATTGGGAAATAAAGAACCTTCAAACTTATAAATTTGCCCAGGTTCAGGTGTTTGATAGAAATGGAATGATTGTATTTCTATCTGAAGGACAATACCAACCATGGGATGGTACTTTTGGTAGAAAGCCTTTACCAGTTGGCACGTATTATTATATAGTAAGAACGCAAAAAGAATCACCAAGTATAAGTGGCTCAGTCACTATAATAAGGTAGTAACGATGTAGAATCAATAAAGGATATTTTGTTTGATGATTTTTTCTGTGAGTCTTGAACATGCACAAAAAAGAAAGGGCAATAAATACAATACCTATTATTTTAATTGGGGACATCTTATTAATTGTATGGACAGTATTGAATAGTTTTTTGGAGACATTGCTTTTAATTTCAGTTATACTTCTTTGTCGATTATAGCTAGCGTTTATTTTTCCAAATATTTTTCAAGTATTTTCATTTGTGGCTTGTCTTCATCATCTTTAGGTTCTATTGAAAGGGGATAATTATTCCACCAAGGGCCAGCAGCCCAGTAACTGGCTTCAAGGTTGTGTTCCTTAATATATGCGAGAAATTTATCCAAGATTACCAACCATTTTTTGTCACTGGGTACTCCAAATTCTCCAATCATACCGTGTTTATGATACTTCTTAAGCCATTTAATAAATGGTTTAACCCTTTCGATGCCAATGTTTTCATGGTATGATTCCTGATAATTCTCTTTGTAACGTCCAGAATGGTCAAAATCAAAATAACAATGCGCATCATAAATAATGTTATCAGAGGGGTCATTTAATTTTCTTAAATGAGTATTTTCTCTTGACCAATCTAAGGTGAAAGAACTGTTCTCTCCGTCAATGATTATAGCTGTTTTAACATCAACCGATCTAATACCGTCTATAGCAGCTTGACACGCTTTTCGCCATTTTCGTCCAAAGATTCCTCTTGGTTCATTCATGATATCGAAGCCATAAATAGTTGAATCACTATTAAAAACTGTTGCAAATTGTTTCCAAAATAGATGATAGTCTTCATTGCTCAATTTTTTACTAGAAAGGGCTACTGATTTTCCGTCAACTTGATAAACAGCAAAATTTTGAAGGGTAAAAATTATTTTAAGGTCTAATTCACCTGCCATTCCAACGATACTTTTCATCCTCGACATTTCTATAGAATCGAGATTTCCTCCAATTTCTTTTTGCACTCTCTCCCATTTAAAAGGAATAGTAATTGTTTTAAAGCCCTTTTTCTTAAAATAAATAAGTTCAGACAATGTTGGATAGGTATAATCTGTATTATAAATCCCTGGTAAATTTTTTTCCCCAAATTCAGATCCACATAAAACTACGCCCAGTTTGAAATTATTTTGCTGGGCTTCTGCTTTAAAACATGGATTTAGTAATAGAAAGTGAAACAGAAAAAAAAGGGAGTTTGAAAATCTCATAATTGAGCCATTTATTTTAGTTTGATAGCGGTAAAATAAGTAGAGTTTCGTCTTGTCAAAAAGAAAAAAATATTTTTTTGCTTTCTTTTGAAATTACTCCCCTATATTTGCACTCCCAATTTGAAAGGGTATTAGGATATGTCACAGAGAATACGAATAAAATTACAATCATACGACCACAACTTGGTTGATAAATCAGCTGAGAAAATTGTCAAAACTGTACGAAGCACTGGTGCTGTTGTAACTGGTCCTATTCCATTACCTACCCACAAAAGAATTTTTACTGTTCTAAGGTCTCCTCAAGTTAAAAAAAAAAGTCGTGAGCAATTTCAATTGGCAACACACAAACGCCTTCTTGATATTTATACTTCTTCTTCTAAAACAGTAGATGCGCTAAGTAAGCTCGATTTACCTTCTGGTGTTGAAGTAGAGATTAAGGCATAATCTATTAATTCTGTATTGAATTATAGAATTAGAATTTCTTCTTTAAATTTAAATATGAACAAGCCCTTCGAGGTTTGTTTACTAACGATACTTCTCTTTACTTAGTAAATAAATAGAAACGGTCGTTAGCAAACATGGATTGAATTTCAATTTCATCATTGAAATGTCCAACATACCGAAGAGGGGCATAACCCAAGTATGATGAAAGGAATTATTGGAAAAAAAATTGGAATGACAAGCATATTTGCTACCGATGGTAAGCAAATAGCCTGTACCATCATTGAGGTAAAGCCCAATGTTGTTACGCAGGTCAAAACAAAAGAAGTAGATGGATATTCTGCTCTACAATTAGCTACTCTTGACAAAAAAGAAAAACACACTACCAAGTCAGAACTTAATCATTACAGCAAAGCAAACACATCACCCAAAAAGTTTGTCAAAGAATTTAGAAATTTTGACCTAAATAAGTCAATTGGTGACAATATCACGTTGGATTTGTTTTCCGAAGGTGAAAAAATTGAAATAGTAGCAACCACAAAAGGTAAAGGATTTCAAGGTGTAGTTAAAAGACATGGGTTTTCAGGTGTTGGTGAAGCAACCCACGGACAACATGATAGGTCAAGAGCACCAGGTTCTCTAGGTGGCTCCTCTTACCCCTCAAGAGTTTTCAAAGGTTTGAGAATGGCGGGAAGAATGGGTGGAGATCGAGTTAAAATGAAAGGTCTAAAAATTGTGAAAATCTTTCCTGAAAAAGATTTGATTATCATCTCTGGATCTATTCCAGGACACAATGAATCCATCGTGTTAATTCAAAAACAATAATTCAAAACTTCTGGAGAAATGCAATTAGATATTTTAGATATCACTGGTCAAAAGACTGGGAAGACAATAGAATTACCAAGTGAAATTTTTGGTATTGAACCCAATAATCACGTTGTTTATCTTGCTGTAAAACAGTATTTGGCATCAACTCGTTCTGGTACCCATAAGGTTAAAACTCGGGCTGAAGTACACGGTGCCAGTAGAAAGTTACACAAACAAAAGGGAACTGGCGGTGCACGTAAAGGTAATATTCGAAATCCTTTGTACAAAGGCGGTGGTACTATTTTCGGACCAAAACCTCACAAGTACAATTTAAAAGTTAACAGGAAAGTCAAGGATTTAGCAAAGGTTTCAGCCCTTTCATACAAGGCAAAAGAAAATTCTATAATTATTGTTGAGAATATTCAATTTGAAACTCCTAAAACGAGTGATTTCTCAAGAATATTAACAAGTTTATCTTTAGACACCAAAAAAAGTCTATTTGTAACTCCTGAATATAATGATAACTTATATTTGAGCACAAGGAATATACCTAACGCTACAGCTAACATCTTAGCTGACTTAAATACCTATGACATTGTTAATGCCGATGTTTTGGTTTTTACAGAAAGCGCAATAGGTCTTTTAGTTGATGATGAAGTAAGTGAAGAAATTTAAAAATTAATCATGGTACAAATAGATATTTTAATTAAACCAATTCTAACTGAAAAGGCAAATCTTCAACAAACAAAGTTGAGAACTTATACCTTTAAAGTTGGAAAATCGGCTAACAAGCTTGAAATTAAAAAGGCTGTGGAAGAATTTTATGCAGTTTCTGTGATCGATGTTAACACTTCGGTTTCACCTGCAAAAAATAAGTCTAGGCAAACAAAGACTGGTATTGTAAAAGGTGTAAGGCCTTCTTACAAGAAAGCTTTTGTCACTGTAGCAGAAGGTGAACTAATTGATTTATACGCAAACATTTAATAATAGTACTGGAACTGATAAGTCCTGAAATTGTATAAAAATGGCTTTAAAAAAATATAAACCAATTACTGCTGGTACAAGATGGCGTATTGGTAATGCGTACGCTGAAATTACTACAAACATACCAGAGAAATCTTTATTAGAACCAGTAAAGAAATCTGGTGGTAGAAATGCTCAAGGGCGTCGTTCAATGCGTTACATTGGTGGGGGGCATAAAAAGCATTATCGTTTAATTGATTTTAAACGAAATAAATTTGACATTCCTGCAAAAGTATTATCTATAGAGTATGATCCAAATCGTACTGCATTTATAGCTCTTGTAGAATACTCTGATGGTGAAAAGAGATACATTCTTGCACCACAAGGTTTGCAGGTAGGTTCAACTATTATTTCGGGTGTACAAGTTGCTCCAGAAATTGGAAACGCTTTACAGATGAAGAACATACCGCTTGGTACTATGATTCATAATATTGAATTGCAACCTAGCAAAGGAGGGAAATTGGTTCGTAGTGCAGGTACATCTGCACAATTGGCGAACAAGGAAGAAAAGTATGCTGTAATTAAGATGCCAAGTGGTGAGCTTAGAAAGTTACTTATCAATTGTTTTGCAACAGTTGGCGTAGTATCAAATAGTGATCATAATCTCGAACAGGCTGGTAAAGCGGGTGTGAATAGGTGGAAAGGTATAAGACCTAGAACTCGTGGTGTTGCAATGAATCCTGTAGATCACCCAATGGGTGGTGGTGAAGGTAGAGCATCTGGTGGTCATCCAAGAAGTAGGACTGGTAAGTATGCTAAAGGTGAGAAAACTCGTACTCTTGGGAAAGGTAGCGATAAGCTAATCATTCAACGTCGTGATGGAAAAAAATTGTCTAAATAAATACTATTTCAATTAATTATATGGGTCGTTCGATTAAAAAAGGTCCTTACGTCGATAATAACTTAGAAACTAAGGTTTTAAGTATTAATGATGGTAAATCTAAAAGAGGTGTTTTAAAGACATGGAGCAGAAGAAGTACAATAACTCCTGATTTTGTGGGTCATACTTTCGCAGTCCACAATGGGAACAAGTTTATTCCTGTTTATGTAACTGAATTTATGGTTGGTCACAAACTAGGTGAATTCGCTCCTACTAGAAATTTTAGAGGTCATTCAGGACAAAAGAAATAAGTTTTTCTAATTATCACGAAGTGATTAAATTTTATACTTAATGGAAGCTATTGCTAAATTAAATAATTATCCAACTGGACCAATGAAAATGCGTCTTTTAGCTGATGTATTGCGAGGGTTGGAAGTTGAAAAGGCTTTATCTATCTTGGAATTCCATCCCCAGCATAATGCTACACCATTAGCTAAACTCCTAAAGAGTGCTATTAACAACTGGGAACAGAAAAATCCAGACTCTAGTTCATCTGATACTACATTATACGTAAAGACTATTTTTGTTGATGGTGGTAGAGTAATTAAACGTATGCGACCTGCTCCACAAGGACGAGGATATAAGATTCGTAAGCGTAGTAATCATGTAACAATAATTGTGGATTCTAAAAATAACTAAACCTCAAATATGGGTCAGAAAGCAAATCCGATAGGTAATAGGTTAGGAATTATTCGTGGATGGGAAAGTAATTGGTATGCGAGTAAAAATGATTATTCCAAAAAGTTGATTGAGGATGACAAAATTCGTAATTATCTTACTGCTAGAATTTCTAAGGGTGGTATAGCTCGTATTGTAATTGAGCGCACTCTTGGTAAGTTAATTGTAACAATACATACCAGTAAACCAGGAATTATAATTGGAAAAGGTGGTGGCGAGGTTGACAGAATAAAAGAAGAACTCAAAAAACTAACCAAGAAAGAGGATGTTCAGATTAATATTCTTGAGATTCGTAGGCCTGAATTAGATGCTACCATAGTTGGTGACAACATTGCTCGTCAAATTGAGAATCGCATTAATTTCAAGAGAGCTATTAAAATGGCAATTGCATCTACTTTACGGATGGGTGCTGAAGGTATAAAAGTTAGAGTTAGTGGACGTTTAGGTGGTGCTGAAATTGCACGTTCCGAAGAAATAAAACAGGGTCGTACTCCTTTGCATACCTTCCGAATGGATATTGATTATGCTAGCGTTTTTGCACAAACAGTATATGGTAAAATTGGTATTAAGGTTTGGATTTGCAAAGGTGAAGTATTAGGTAAGAGAGAATTAAACCCTAATATTATTGGTAACAAATCTGAGACACCTGAACGTCGCGGTTTTGATGATAGAAGAAATAATGGTGACAAAAAACCATTTGGTGATAGAGACAGACGTGATGATAGAAAATCTGGAAACCAAACTCGTCGTTAATAGGTTTGATTCTACCTTATTAAATTAAATTTATAAAATGTTACAACCTAAAAGAAGTAAACATCGTAAGCAACAGAAAGGGCGTATTAGAGAAGTTGCTAAGCGTGGTTCCTATATCGCATTTGGTTCGTTTGGGTTAAAGGCCCTTGAGCCTATTTGGTTAACTAACCGTCAGCTAGAAGCAGCCCGTCAGTCAATGACAAGAGCTATGAAGCGTGAGGGTAATGTGTGGATACGTATTTTTCCTGATAAAATTATTACACGTAAGCCTGCCGAAGTACGTATGGGTAAGGGTAAAGGTAACCCCGAATTCTGGGCAGCAGTAGTAGAACCAGGACGTTTAATCTTTGAATGTGATGGTGTAACTGAGGAGGTTGCAAAGCGTGCTATGGAACTAGCATCCCAAAAATTGCCAATAGCAACAAAATTTGTGGTTCGTAGAGATTTACAACAATAATTCTTTTTTATGACAAAAAAGCAAAATTTTAATCAAAGCATCAAATCAATAGATATTGATGAATTGAATTTGAAGCTTTCTGAAGATTTAAATAGATTAAAGAAAGTTAGTTTTTCACATGCAATATCTCCGATTGCTAATCCTGTTAGTATTCGTAATTTGAAGAGAGATATTGCTAGATTAAAAACCGAGATTACATCTCGTTCAATTGTATAAATATTATCATTATGGATTCTCAAATTATTCGAAACCTTAGAAAAGTTCGTGTTGGGTTGGTTACTAGTAATAAAATGACTAAAACCATTACTGTTAGTGTTGAGCGTAAAGTTAAACACCCAATATATGGTAAGTTCGTTAAAAAAACTACTAAGTTTCATGCTCATGATGAAAACAATGAGTGTTCTATTGGTGATTCAGTAAAAATTATGGAGACACGGCCTTTAAGTAAAACCAAACGTTGGCGCTTGGTTGAAATCTTAGAAAAAGCAAAATAGTTGTGTGCTCCCAGTTAATTATTTCTATTTACAGAATCTAATTTTTTTAAAATGATACAACAGGAGAGTAGATTAAATGTTGCTGATAACAGTGGTGCAAAAGAGGTTTTGTGTATCAAAGTTCTCGGAAATAGTGGTCAGGATTATGCCAAGATTGGCGATAAAATAGTTGTTACTGTGAAAGATGCAATACCTGCTGGAGGAATAAAAAAGGGTACTGTTTCAAAAGCTGTAATTGTTCGTACAAAAAATAAATTGCGTCGTAAGGATGGTTCATATATTCGTTTCGATGACAATGCTGTTGTATTATTGAACAATGCTGATGACCCTAGGGGGACTCGTATCTTTGGGCCTGTTGCAAGAGAATTACGTGACAAGGGTTACATGAAAATTATTTCTCTAGCACCTGAGGTTTTATAAATAATATTTTTAATTATGAGTTTAAGATTTAAACCTAAATTTAATGTCAAGAAGGGAGATTCTGTCGTTGTGATTTCTGGTGATGATAAGAATTTGTCTACTCCTAGGACTGTTCTAAGTATTAACCTTGAAAAAGGTAAGATTTTGGTTGAAGGTGTTGGTATTGTAAAAAAGCATCGTAAGCCTACAGCCCAAAATACTGCTGGGACAATAATTGAGCAGGAGTCTTATATTGACATATCCAATGTAATGTTGTGGGATTCAAAAAAATTAGTTCCTACAAAAATTACAAGAACTAGAGTTAATAACAAGTTGGTTAGAATTTCAAAAAAATCTGGGGAGGCTATCAAATAATGAGTACTGAATTATACAAGCCAAGATTGGCTTCAAAATATCAAAGTGACGTTATACCGTCCTTAGTAAAAAAGTTTGATTATAAAAGTATAATGCAAACTCCCAGATTAGTTAAGATTTGTTTGAATAGGGGGGTTAATGGTTCTGTTACTGACAAAAAATTAATAGACATAGCAGTTGAGGAGTTAACAACAATAAGCGGTCAAAAAGCAGTTGCTACCTATTCAAAGAAGGATATTTCTAATTTTAAGTTACGTAAGGGAATGCCAATTGGTTCTAGAGTTACGTTACGTGGTCAAAAGATGTACGAGTTCTTAGATAGACTTGTTTCTGTTGCTTTACCTCGCGTTAGAGATTTCAAAGGAATCAGTGATAAAGCTTTTGATGGTAGAGGTAATTACACGCTTGGAATTTCTGAGCAGATTATCTTTCCCGAAATTGATATTGATAAGGTTAATAAAATTACTGGTCTTGATATCACTTTCGTAACAACTGCACAATCAAATGAGGAAGCTTATTTTCTTCTAAAGGAATTGGGTCTTCCTTTTAAAAATGCTAAAAAAGACATTGTATAGAATATGGCTAAGGAATCAATAAAAGCTAGACAACGTAAACGTGAAAAGCTTGTTTTAAAATATGCTGAAAAGCGTGCCAGTTTAAAAGCATCGAATGATTTTGCTGCTTTGGATTTGTTACCAAAAAACTCATCTCCTGTTCGTTTAAAAAACAGATGTCAGTTGACTGGTCGTCCTAAAGGTTATATGAGATATTTTGGAATTTCTCGTGTTATTTTCAGAGATATGGCATTAAATGGTAAAATTCCTGGGGTTAAAAAAGCAAGTTGGTAATTTATAATTAATATTTATGGTAACAGATCCTATCGCAGATTTACTCACTAGAATTCGGAATGCTCAAATGGCAGGTCACCGTATTGTTGAGATACCTGCTTCTAACTTAAAAAAGCGTATAACTGAAATTTTGTACGCTCAAGGTTATATATTGAAGTACAAATTTGAAGACAATAATAAACAAGGTTTTATTAAAATAGCGTTAAAGTACGATCCAGTAAGTAAGCAACCCGCAATTAAGTCACTTGAGAGAATAAGTAGACCGGGTTTGCGTCAATATTCTAAGCCTGATGAGATTAAGCGTGTGATTAATGGCCTTGGTATTGCAATAATTAGTACTTCCAAAGGTGTTATTACTGATAAACAAGCTAAGGAATTAAATGTTGGTGGTGAGGTTCTTTGTACAATTTCTTAATTCTATTTATTTATTTTTATAATTTTTCATAAATGTCACGAATTGGTAAAAAGAGCATTTTGATACCTTCAAATGTTACAGTAAATCTTCTAAAAGACAATACTGTCGTTGTAAAAGGTCCAAAAGGTGAATTATCACAAACTTTAGATCGAGATATTACTGTGCATATTGAGTCTTCAGAATTAACCCTAAATAGACCTACTGAACAGATACGACACAAAGCTTTACATGGATTGTATCGCTCATTGTTGTCTAATCTTGTAATTGGTGTGACCACTGGTTATAAGCGTAATTTAGAGTTAGTTGGTGTAGGTTATAAAGCTTCTAATGTTGGAAATACACTTGATTTGGCATTAGGGTATTCCCACAATATAATTTTTGAAATACCTAATGAATTAAAAGTTACAACTTTAACTGAAAAGGGTAAAAATCCCCTTATCACATTAGAAGGTACTGACAAACAATTAATTGGACAAGTAGCTGCCAAACTTAGAAGTTTAAGAAAACCAGAGCCTTATAAAGGAAAAGGTGTTAAATATTCTGAAGAAGTTCTTCGTAGAAAAGCTGGTAAAGCCGCTGGTAAATAATCTCCCTATTTATATATTAAGATGAAAAGTAAATTAGTTCAACGACAAAAAATTCGTTTTAGAATTAGAAAAAAAGTAGTTGGTACATCCTTGAAGCCTAGATTATCAGTATTTAGAAGTAATGCAGATATTTACGTTCAATTAATTGATGATAGTACTTCTCAAACGATTGCTTCGGCTTCCTCAAGGCAAGCAGACTTGGTTAGCCAAAAGTTGACTAAAGTTGAAAAATCCAAACTTGTGGGTAAATCTATAGCTTTAAAATCTCTAGATTTAGGAATTACTTCTTGTGTCTTTGATAGAGGTGGTAATTTGTACCATGGTAGAATTAAGGCTGTTGCAGAAGGTGCACGTGAAGGTGGTTTAATTTTTTAATTTTAGTTTTATGTCAAAAGTTAATATTTCAACTGATCTTGAATTTAAGGATAAAGTTGTTGCGATAAATAGAGTTGTTAAAACTACTAAAGGTGGTCGTACTTTTAGTTTCTCCGCTTTAGTAGTTGTGGGTAATGAAAATGGTATAGTTGGACATGGTCTTGGTAAAGCGAAAGAAGTTCAAGAAGCTATTGTAAAAGGAATTGAAGACGCAAAAAAGAATCTTGTAAAAGTTCCAATTTTTCATGGTACTATCCCTCACGATCAACTTGCTAAGGCTGGTGCTGCAAAAGTTTTAATTAAACCCGCTGCACATGGAGCCGGTGTAATAGCTGGTGGTAGTATGAGAGCTGTTTTGGAAAGTGCTGGCATTACGGATGTTCTAGCAAAAAATCTTGGTTCAGCTAATCCTCATAATGTTGTTAAAGCCACAATCAAAGCTTTATCTCTTCTGCGTGAACCTATTTCTGTAGCCAAAACAAGAAATATTAGTTTATCAAAAGTTTTTAACGGAAAATAATATGAAACTTAAAATAACCAAAGTTAAAAGTTCAATTGATCGTTCTGAAAATCAAAAGCGCATTTTATTGTCTCTAGGATTAAAGAAAGTAAATAGTAGTAATGTTTTAGAAGCTACACCACAAATACTCGGCATGATTGCTAAAGTTAGTCACTTGGTTGTTACAGAAAATGTTTAGTTTATAATACGTATTTTTTACGTTAGTTTATATTTTATTATGAAATTACATAGTTTAAGTCCTGCAAGCGGTTCAGTTCACAAAGAAAAAAGATTAGGTAGAGGTGAAGCGAGCGGAAAGGGTGGTACATCTACAAAAGGTAATAAGGGTAGTCAGCAACGTGCTGGTTATCAGAGAAAAAATGCCCATGAAGGAGGTCAAATGCCTATTCAGCGTCGTATTCCCAAGCGTGGATTTAAAAATATCAATCATGTAAGTTACAAAGTTTTCAATCTTGGTACTTTGGACGTGTTAATTGAAAAATATAGTTTACCTGAATTTTCCCCTGAAGTTCTTTACTCTTATGGTCTTATTTCAAAAACGGATCAGGTAAAGCTTCTTGCTTTTGGGACATTGAATAAAGCATATAATTTCAAGGTACATGCTTGTAGTCTCAAGGCAAAAGAGCAAATTGAAACATTAGGCGGTACTCTTGTTTTAATTAGCTAGTTTAATTTTTAACGCATCAGTGCTTGATGCGTTTTTCTTTTGTTGTCAAATCATGTAATATCGTGAAAAAAATAATTGATACATTTAAGAATATTTGGGCTATTGAAGAGTTACGTAGTAAAATAATTGTAACACTTACTTTAGTTCTTACTTATAGACTTGGTACACAAATAACGCTACCTGGAATTAACCCAAATTTATTGGAGTCAGCAAAAGCTGGTTCGAGTAAAAATGGTCTTTTAGGGTTGTTTGATACTTTTGCTGGTGGTGCTTTTTCTCAAGCATCTATATTAGCTCTTGGAATAATGCCATATATTTCTGCTTCTATTTTCATGCAATTAATGACTATCTTAGTTCCACAGCTGCAGAAAGTACAGAAGGATGGAGATAGCGGTAGAAAGAAGATAAATCAATGGACTAGGTATCTGACTATTGTTGTTACTATGTTTCAAGCTGGTGCATATATAGCTTATCTTAAAAGTCCAGGATATGCTGAGGCATTAATTCCTAGTTTTCAACCATTCTTTGCTTTTTCAACTATTTTAATATTGACTGCAGGTACATTATTTGTGATGTGGCTTGGTGAAAAAATACAAGATAAGGGACTTGGAAATGGTACTTCAATTATCATAATGGTTGGTATTCTTGCGAGATTGCCTCAATCTATTTTACAAGAATTTTCTGCTAAAAGTGAAAAAGGTGGGGGAGGTTTAATTATTTTTTTGATTGAATCTGCTATTTTAGTTGCTATAATTATGGGACTAATAATACTCGTTCAAGGTGTCAGACAAATTCCTTTAAGCTATGCTAAACAAATTGTTGGTAATAAACAAGTTGGTGGTGCTCGTCAATTCCTCCCGGTAAAAGTAAATAGTGCTGGTGTAATGCCAATAATCTTTGCTCAAGCTATAATGTTCCTACCTACTTTAGTTTCATTTACTAATCTAGATTCAACCAAAGGTATTATTCGCGTTTTTAGTGACCATAGTAATGGCTGGTATATGCTCATTTATTCTATAATGGTAATTGGTTTTACTTTTTTGTATACTGCTCTTATTTTTAATCCAAAGCAAATAGCGGAAGATTTAAAACGTAATAATGGTTTTATACCCGGTATTAAGCCAGGTGAACCAACGTCTGATTATATTGGCTTAGTTATGGATAAAATTACTTTGCCTGGTGCTTTTTTCTTGGCCATTGTTGGAATTTTACCTGGTTTCGCGCAGTTACTTGGTGTAACTCAATCCTTTAGTACTTTCTTTGGTGGTACCAGTTTATTAATTATGGTTGGTGTTGTATTGGATACTCTTCAACAAGTTGAAACTTATTTATTAATGAAAGAGTATGATGGGTTAATGACAAATGGAAGGGTTCAAGGAAGACAACCAATTTCTGTACAATCTATTTAATTAATTATTTTATTTATTTTAAGAACCTGTTAGTTTCGACTTTCAGGTTTTTTTTATTTTTTATTCTGCCTATTTTTTATTTCTATGAAAAATCGTATTTACTATAAAACTGATTCTGAAATTGTATTAATGCGCAATGCTGCTACTTTAGTGAGTAAAACCTTAGCGCAAGTTGCTTCGTTTTTAAAAGATGGTGTTACTACCTTAGAAATAGATAAACTTTGTAAGACTTTTGTTTTTGATAACGGAGCAGTAACTTCATTTTATAATTATAGAGGTTTTCCATTCAATATCTGTGCTAGTGTTAATGACGTTGTTGTCCACGGATTTCCCAACAATATTCCTTTAAAATCAGGTGATGTAATTAGTATAGATTTAGGTGTCATTTTGAATGGCTGGCATGGCGACCATGCTTATACATTTTTACTAGGGGAACCATCTCAAGAAGTAATTAATTTAGTAAATATTACTAAAGAAAGCTTGTATAAAGGTATTAATAAAGCAATTGTTAATAATCGGATGGGTGATATATCTTATGCTATTCAAGAACATACTGAATTTAAAAATAATTATGGCGTTGTTCGAGCATTAGTAGGTCATGGTATTGGACGTAGCCTACATGAAGATCCTTCTGTTCCTAATTTTGGTTCAAGAGGTAATGGTATTAAATTAAAGGAAAATTTAGTATTAGCAATTGAGCCAATGATTAATTTAGGGACTAAAGATGTTTATACGGATAATGACAAATGGACTGTGCGGACTAGTGATGAAAAACCATCGGTACATTTTGAACACGACGTTTGTGTTAAAAAGAATAAAGCGCTTATTCTGTCTGATTATTCTATAATAGAAGCTGCTGAAAATGCCAATAAGCATCTTGTTCCATCTATTATCATTAATTACTAATTCAATTATGAAGTTTTATATTTTCGTTATCGCGTTTTTTATTTCTTATAGTATAAGTGCACAGGTGCAATTAACTCCGGAAAGTTTATGGAAAATTGGGAGAGTAACTGGACTTGGGTTAACAAATAATAAAACTAGTCTTGTGTACGCGGTTTCAACTCCTAATATGCAAAACAATAGCTTCTCAAGAGACTATTTTCAATTATCGTTATTAACTGGTAAATTATATCGTATCCAAGATGGTGCTAATGTTGACACATTATTGCCTAATGATAGAATTTCTCCAGATGGGAAATACTTAATTTTTAGTGAGGACACTCTAGTTAAAAAGGTTTTTTCAAAAGATATTTACAAGGATTTACCATTGGCCAATGCATATATTTACAATTCGCTTAATTATAGACACTGGGATACTTGGGAGGATGGTAAATTTAGTCATGTTTTCTATAAAAATTCTCTTGAATCAAACCATGATTCTGCAAAAGATATAATGGCAAATGAAGCATTTGATTGCCCTCAGAAACCATATGGTGGTGGCGAAGATTTTATTTGGAATCCTGATAGTAAGCATATCGTTTATGTATGTAAGAAGAAATTTGGAACAGATTATGCTAAAAGTACAAACACGGATCTATATCAATATGACTTAACAAACGGAACTACTACTAATTTAACTAATAGTAATATAGGTTATGATGTTTCCCCTGCTTATAATAATAAAGGGGTTCTTGCATGGTTGCAAATGAAACGTGATGGATATGAATCTGATAAGCAAGATTTAGTTTTCCTGGACGGAAATAAAACAATTAATCTCACTGGTCATCGGGATGATTTGCACGTTGAAAGTTTTAAATGGTCTTTAGATGATAAATCAATCTTTTTTACTGCACCTACTAATGGTACTATTCAATTATTTAAGGTCAATATAAATTCTAATAAACTTAACCCGATAATAAAGCAACTTACAAATGGGGATTTTGATATTACTGGTATCATCGGACAGGCAGATAGTTTATTGATTGTTAGTAGAACTGATATGAATCATGCCAGTGAATTGTATTCACTTAATTTAATTTCTGGTGTATTGAATCAGTTGACGCATGTTAATGATAATTTTTATAAAGGTGTCATTTCATGTCCAATTCAAAAAAAGTTGGTTACTACAACCGATGATAAGAAAATGGTTGTTTGGGTTATTTATCCTCCATATTTTGATAGCACAAAAAAGTATCCATCCATACTGTATTGTCAAGGTGGTCCTCAGGTATCATTAACTCAGTTTTATTCTTTTAGGTGGAATCTACAGCTAATGGCATCACAAGGTTATATAGTTATTGCTCCTTGTAGGCGTGGAATGCCTGGTTTTGGTACTAAATGGAATGAGGATGTTAGTAAAGATTGGGGTGGACAGGTTATTAAGGATTATTTATCTGCTGTTGATGCTGTAAGCCAATATAAATTTATTGATAAGAATCGTAGGGCTTGTGTTGGTGCTAGTTTCGGTGGGTTTTCTGTTTTCGCTTTGGCAGGTTGCCATAATGGACGTTTTAAATCATTCATTGCACATGATGGCATTTTTGATTTTAGAAGTATGTATGGTACCACCGATGAAGTATTTTTTGAAAATTGGGAAAAGGGAGGGCATTATTGGGAAAAAGGAAATAATGTAGCAATGCGCTCATTTTCACAGAGTCCTAGTAATTACGTTGAAAAATGGAATACTCCAATTTTTATTATACAAGGTGGTAAAGATTATAGGGTTTCTATTGAACAAGGACAGCAGGCATTTCAAGCCGCACAATTAAGAGGTATTAAAAGTAAGTTTTTGTATTTGCCTGAAGAAAATCATTGGGTTTTGAGTCCCCAAAATTCATTGCTTTGGCAACGAGAATTTTATAAATGGTTGAAGGAAACAGTGCCAGAATAACTTCATTTAAATTAAAAAGGCTCAAAGTAATATGCTTTGAGCCTTTTTAATTTACGCGTATGAAAAAAATATCTGTCCAATTAGATTGCTAAAGTCTGCTAATGCAAGTCTTATTTCTTCAAAAAATTCTTTTAGATTATCATCATTCAGCGTGGTTATGTCCATGTATTCTACCTTAGATAGAAGTCTGCCAAATTGTTTGATAATTGTTTCTTTATGTTCGGTATTGTTTTCTTGTAGAACATCCACTAAATACTTTGAAATTCGTTTTAGTGAATACAATACGCTTCTTGTGAAATTTTGATTAAATACCACTTGGTCTAGTGCATTCAAATTATGGCTGTTGCTGCGATAGGTTTTAAGGTGCAACTCGTAACCAGATAACGCAAGCAACATAGGTCGCCATTGTAAAATATCTTTTTCATCTGATAGTTTATAATCAATAAAGCTAAAAAACTTATCTACTACTTCAATTGTGATAAAGCAACGTTCGATATATCTTCCCAAGTTCATAAAACTCCAACCTAAACCTCTCGGCATTGTGGTATCCGTTACACCATTATATAGCGTACTTTCTCTGCAAAAAGTGTCAACGGTTGCTAAAGCTTCATAACCCCTTAATTTATCTACCAATTGCGGAGAATTGATGGAATGGTACATTCCGTTTACCTGTTCCCATACTTCTTTAGTGATGTTGTCTTGTATTCCTCTTGCATTTTCCCTTGCCTTTGACAAGGTAATTTTTAGGGAATTGACGTTATTTGAATCCAATAAAAGCTTTTGTAATGCTGCCTCAGTGTTGTATTTTAGCGATGTTATTTCATCGTTTGATGCATCTGTAAATACTTCTAAAATATGTTCCCAAGACAGACTGTTATCTACCCCTTTATCAAACATTAAGATGTAATTTGTCATGGTACAACGTAACATGCCATCTGCTCTTTCCATATACCTATTTGTCCAAAATAAGGAGTCTGCAATTCTACTTAACATTCTTGTTCCCGAATTTTTATTTGTTGGTTATAAATTGTAAGTTTTTGTTTCTATTGCACTAGTGCAATTCTTCTTGAAGTACTATTATTCTACAATCCAAGTGTCTTTACTTCCACCCCCTTGCGAGGAATTTACTACAAGGCTTCCTTCTCGTAGTGCAACCCTCGTTAATCCACCTGGTACAATTTCAACCCCATCTGGACCGCACAGTGCGTATGGCCTTAAATCAACGTGTCTAGGGGCAAATTTTCCATCAATAAAGCAAGGTACTGTTGATAATTTAATAATTGGTTGAGCAATAAAACTTCTGGGGGTTTGTTCCACAGCTTTAATGAATGCCTCGATTTCTACTTCCGATGCGCTATTCCCCATTAACATCCCATATCCGCCTGATTGGTTTGTTCGCTTGATCACCATTTTCTGGATATTTTCAAAAACGTATTTACGTTGTTCAGGGTCGCTCAATTCGTATGTTGGTACATTTGGTAAAATTGGATCCTCGTTTAAATAATATCGAATCATTGCTGGCACATAGTTATACACAGCTTTATCATCTGCAACACCATTACCCAAAGCGTTTACAATGGCCACATTCCCTTTTCTGTAAGCACTAATTAGACCAGGCACACCAAGCAAGCTATCCTTTCTAAACACTTGTGGATCTAAGAATTCATCATCAACCCTCCTGTAAATAACATGGACTTGTTTAAGGCCATTGGTAGTTTTTGCATATACCTTTTGATTATCAACAACCAAATCTCTTCCTTCCACCAAATCTATACCCATGCTTCTTGCTAAAAAAGTATGTTCGTAATAAGCAGAATTATAAACTCCTGGTGTTAGCAATACAACATTAGGATTACTCAATTGGCTTGGAGCTAGTTGCAATAAGATTTGATGAAGTAATAATGGGTAATTACTAATCATTTTTACTTTGCTTCGATATAATAGTTCTGGGAATAATCGTTTAGTAACTTCCCTGTTTTCAAGCATATAACTAACACCACTAGGCGTGCGTAAATTATCTTCCAAGACATAAAAAGTGCCATCATCTCCACGTATTAAGTCAATGCCACTTATGTGTACATAGATGTCGTGAGGCACTTTTATGCCAATTACTTCCCTTGTAAAGTGGGCGCAACTATTAATAAGTTCCTTAGGTATTATCCCGTCTTTGATTACATTTTGTTCGTTATAAATATCCTTTAGAAATATATTCAGGGCTTTGAGGCGTTGTTTAATCCCTTTCTCTACTTGCTGCCATTCAGATGATGTAATAATACGTGGAATGATGTCAAACGGAAATATTCTTTCAATACCTGCGTTGTCACTGTACACAGTAAAAGTGATTCCCTGATTCATAAAAAGCTCGCTAGCAAGCTTATCTTTTTGATGCAAAGCGTCTGTTGGCAATTCTTGCAATACCTTAAACAATTGTGTGTATTGGTCACGAATAGATGAATCTGTTTTCATCTCATCCCAGATACCCGGGGTTGTTAAATATTCCTGCCATGTGTTAGCATAACTCATAAATGGAAAATAATGTTTTATTCGGTTAAGTAAATTTTTGATTTTTATTTCTACAGCAACTCTAATCGTATGCCCGAAAGGTAAAGACAATTTCAATAAAACATGATAGGGGAGAAGTGTATTTTCGATATTTTATCTTGTGTTATATCTGTTTGCATTCAAAATGTGCAGTTCGTACCTATTAATTTTCCGTTGTTAAGTGCTTGTCTTCTTGGATTGTTTATGTATTGATTTCCAGAAATAAAAGCATTTAGTACAAGATAAGTTGTAGTTCAAACCTAGTTAATTTAGTTAGTAGCGTTTTTGTTTAATTTATGCAATATTAATTGATAGTTTTTACCGAATGACTATGGATTACCGATATAATTTTTCGTATCGTTTATGTGTTCCAAGCTCTTATAATATTAATCGTCTGAAAATAATATAAGCCTAAAGATTCTAAGGTATAATAAAGTTGGGTTATTGGTTTAAATTGAATTTCCTAGAATAACCAATAAACTAGAATACTAACAGTTCAGTAGTACTTAGTATTATAGTACTTGCTAATGAACATAGATATACAATGAATTGCTTACTAGTTCATAAGGTTATAAATTTTCGTTGATATCGAATCTATTTCCCTTTGAATATTATTTTAGATAAACTGAAAAGTAATAAAACAATTCAAGTTTTGGTTTCTTACAAACTACTCTTAGTTTGTAAAATCAAGTTATGAATAAGTAGGTGTACTTGATTTTTAAATTAGGGTTCATTCCGAATATTAATTTCTTCCTCTTGCCAATACTTAGAGGAAATGTAGTAGAGACGATTAAGCCTATTTATTAGTAAATGTAGAGATTCTGGAAAATGATTAGTACAGTTTTGTGCGAAATTTTCTGTGCGAAAAAAAATTCGCACAAAAAAATTCGCACAAAACTGTGTAAAAATTTTTGTGTAAAAATATTTTTACACAAAAATTTTTACACAAAAAAACTTGAAATTATAAGGAGTTGAAAAATTTATGTTTACACTCCAAATTTTTATAGCGTAAAACAGTTTTCTATGTCCTCAATGAAACTAGGTAAATTTAGTTTGGTGAATAGAGGGGTTGTTCCCGATACTCCTTTTTAAAACTTCATTTATTACGAATAAACTGTGAAAATTTTCTTTTCCTCATTTAATTAACCATTTACCCTGCCCATCCCTCTCTATCTAAACTTCTGTAATGAATAGCTTCTGCTAAAAATTCAGGTCTGATGTTTTCAGACCCAGCTAAATCTGCTATAGTTCGGGATACTTTCAAAATTCGGTCGTAAGCACGAGCAGATAAATTTAATTTTTCCATAGCCTTTTTGAGTAAAACTTCACCAATATGGTCAATGGCGCAAATTTCTCTTAACTGCTTGCTGCTCATTTGTGCATTGGCATAAACCCCATCACTAGCCGCATACCTCATCGCTTGAATCTCCCTTGCTTTAATTACTCTTTCTCTTATGGCTTCTGAAGATTCGCCTTTCGTAGTTTTACTCAATTCTGCAAAAGCTACTGGCACCACTTCCACATGTAAGTCTATTCTGTCTAGCAAAGGCCCAGAAACTTTATTTAGGTATTTCTGTACGGTTCCCGGAGGACAAGTACAAGTTTTTTCCGGGTGGTTGAAAAAACCGCAAGGGCAGGGATTCATACTAGCGATTAACATAAAATTTGCTGGAAAATCTAAGGCCACTTTAGCCCTAGAAATCGTAACCCGTCTTTCTTCCATCGGTTGACGCATTACTTCAAGTACTGTTCTTTTGAACTCTGGAAGTTCGTCCAAAAACAACACACCATTATGAGCCAAGGATATTTCACCAGGTTGTGGAATACCACCACCACCCACCAGAGCCGCGTCAGAAACAGTATGGTGAGGACTTCTAAATGGTCTTTTACTAATAAGAGATGCATTTTCTGGAAGCTTACCAGCCACACTATGAATTTTGGTGGTTTCCAATGCTTCTTGCAAGCTAAGTGGCGGTAAAATTGTTGGCAATCGCTTTGCTAGCATCGTCTTACCAGCGCCTGGCGGGCCAATTAAAATAGCGTTATGCCCACCAGCAGCAGCAATTTCTAATGCCCTTTTAATATTTTCCTGTCCCTTGACATCGGAAAAATCTAGGTCAAACTGAAATTGATTATGGAAAAATTCTTCCCTTGTATTTACAACTTCGGCTTTTAGCGTGCTTTCATCATTTAAAAATTTTACTACTTCTTTCAAATCATTCACCCCATAAACCAATAGATTATTCACCATCCCCGCTTCTCGCACATTGGCTTTTGGTACAATTAGCCCCTTGAAACCATCTTTTCTTGCTTGAATAGCTATAGGTAATGCTCCTTTTATTGGCTGAATGCTGCCATCAAGGCTCAGTTCACCCATAATTACATAATCTTTCAGAATCTCCGGTCGGTCAAGCTGATTGGTAGCCCCCAATACTCCCACAGCCATCGGTAAATCAAATGATGCCCCTTTTTTAACGATATCCGCTGGAGCCATATTGATTACCAATTTTGTTCTTGGCATGTCAAACTGGTTGGTCTTGATAGCACTTTCAATTCTTTGGATACTCTCCTTTACTGCATTATCTGGCAAACCAACTATAAAATACCCCAGGTTACCACCCCCAACATTTACTTCTATTGTGATAGCAATAGCTTCTACACCATATACAGCACTACCATAAGTTTTAACGAGCATTTGTTACTGATTATTCTAGTTTGATATTTTTGATTGACTTCGACAAAATCGATACTGGTAGAAATATTACTTAAAAAACCAACGAAATATTTAACTTAATTCTAGTTTCAATTTTTTCTATCCTTGTTTTTCTTGTTTGAATAGAAATGAATGTAATTTAGAATCAAATCATTTAAGGATACTCATTTAATGATTAATGAAAATTATTGGAAAACCTCATTATGTTTTTTTAGTAGCGTAAATGTTAGCATCACATGTCCTACTAACACCAAACCAATTGCCAGCATAGCATACAAAAGACCTTGAAGTGTTTTGTAGAACAAAGCAGGGGAAGGTGCATCTTTTTGCTGCATAGATTTCATTTGGTCTACTAAATTGTCAAGAAACTCAGGGTGTAAATTAACGGAGATAAACTGTACTATACACATCAAAGCAAAAACCAGTGTTACGTACGCATTTACTTTGATCCAATCTTTAAGTGAAGCTTGACAAGGCTTATTTCTTAAAATTCCCTGTGTTAGAAATTGGAAACTAAAAAAAATATACAGGACTGTTGCACTTAAAATGCCAAATGGCAACAAAAGGGAGGGATTCCCAACCACCATTGACAAGCTAAATAAGCCAGAAATGGCAAACAAGACCGCTACTGGTAATAACAGAATGGATAAAATTTGATAGGTTTTTAATTTCCACATGCGGTAAAAATGCAAAAATTAATGCAAAGCTGATTAAAATAATGCTGAGGAAGGAATTAGTAATGTTTTTTTAAATTTCAATAGTGTAGTTAAACGTTGTTCTATTTGCTTTCTCAAAAATGTGTTCAATTCTCAATAACGTATGGGCATAAAAAAAGTCGGTTATAAGACTAAAACCGACTGTATTAAACAAGCAAAAAACACAAAATTGAATATAGTAAAAGGGTTAAAATCCCTTAATTTAAAATTTTTAAGTAAACAATCAACTCGCTAAAAATATAGTCGGTTATAAGAATAAAACCGACTGGTATTAAACAAGCAAAAAACACAAATTAAATATGGTAAATAGGTTGTGAGCCTAATCAAAGAAATAAAAAAAAAACTGTAGAACCAGAAAATGGAATTCTTTAGTAAGAACAACCATTTAAGAAAAAAACGTCGGTTATAAGACTAAAACCGACGGTATTAAACAAGCAAAAAACACAAAGTTTAATAGTATCTAAAAGTAACTAAATAATAATAGTAAAAGGAAAAATAAAAGCTGTTTGAATAAATCAAATGGGGTTAGCTTTAATTCTTGATGCAAATATAGGGTTCAATTTATTCCAGCAAACTTTTTTTCAAAAAAACTTTCAAAAAAACATGAAAAAGCACGGAAAATCGGCAAAAGCGGATATTTAATCGCTTTACTGGACATTAAAATGAGTAATTCTATTTTTTGGTGCTGTTCAAATAGGAATATACTACTTGCAAAAAAATCAAAAAACAATTCGAACGTTTATTTCCTTTCAAACTGACTGATGCAAATGTTAATAGCTAGAAACGTTTTTGTCATTCCTTTTCATTGATGAAAGTACACCCAATATCAATGATGGTCAAGTAAGATCGAAGCTTATTTGGTAAGTCAAGAAAATGTTGAAAAGAAAGCAGTAAGACTAATTGTAAACAAGCATATCGAGAGATAAATTGCTTGAATCAATTTGAAATAACAAAAGGTATTTGCCATGGACATAAAAAAAGCTCGCCTTTTAAAAGCGAGCTCGTGCCCAGAACAGGAATCGAACCTGCACATCCTTGCGAACGGCAGATTTTGAGTCTGCTGCGTCTACCAATTCCGCCATCTGGGCATCTAAAACAAATTGGGCTGCAAATATAGGGAGCTAGTCGTCATTATAATCAAAACCAAAAAGTTTAAAAGTTTTTTTCTCATTCTTCTAAATTTTCAATTTGCAATTTCTTCATCAATATTGAGAATTCTTGGAATTCAATGATTATTATCTAGATAATTGTAGGGTTTCTTGCTTCCGCTAATAGATGAGGGATGTGGCATCCTATTAATTAAGTAGATTTTATAACTTATGGGTTGATTTTGACGGTATTATTGCATCGATATTATTGTTCAATCTTTTTAATTACACGTAGATGAAAAAAAGAATAATCGTTGCCATTTCGATGCTGTTTGCAATGTTTTCCATTCAAACACAAGCACAAAAACTTAGTAACAAACATTTAAAGAAAGTGGCCGCTGCGATGAATGGTACATTCAGTAGCGGCGAACAAGCCAAATTAGACTCAGCTTTCTATCATGTTATTTTGCGTATGAAAACCATCAAAAAAGAGAAGAATAATGGATACTGGCTGTATGTAGAGCAAGCTATAGCGGGCAAGGAAGATAAACCATACCGACAAAGAGTATATCATCTTTATCTGCTTGACGACACCACTATCTTAAGTAAAGTGTATGAATTGCCGAATCCTTCCTTATTTGTAGGTGCTTGGAAAAGCAAAGAGCAACTGAAAAAAATTAGTTTAGATTCTTTAATTGATAGGCAAGGATGCGGAATTTATCTACATAAAACCGATGCGAATACTTTTTCTGGTAGCACTCCAGGTAAAGCTTGTTTAAGTTCTCTGAGAGGTGCAACCTATGCTACTTCTGAGGTTACCATTAAGGAAAAGGAAATAATTAGTTGGGATAGAGGCTGGGATAGAAATGATAAACAGATGTGGGGTGCGGTTAAAGGCGGTTATATTTTTCTCAAACAATAATTTTTAAAGCAGCTTATTGTTTTTTTGCTATCGAATATTTACATGGTTCCTTTTGTTACTTAAAGATTTTTATTGTCAATAAACTAATGTTTTGCTTGTACATTACAACTTGAATATTGATTTTGCGTACTCAATCTAAATAACAAAATACCGAGGGTAATACAGTTTTATACTTACAAAAACAGCCACCAAAGTGGCTGTTTTTGTAAGTATAAATCAATTGAGGCTTAAGGGAAAATTCCTAACTCTGTATAACTTTTCGCTACTTTATTTATAGCACAGATATAAGCGGCTGTGCGCATATCGGGAATGGAAGCATCTGATTTCCAGATGTCTATGATTTCGTTGGTCGCAGAAATCATCGTTTCTTCTAGTCCGCTATGAACCAAATCAATTTCATCTGCACCATGTTCAATTAATTTCTTCGCTTTTGGAGTTGCCTGTTTTCCTGTTAATTGTTCCATTTCGGTAAGAATATGATGATTCATATTCTCTGTAAATCTTTTCTCCAACCTTCCATAACGAACGTGGCTTAAATTTTTGAGCCATTCGAAATAAGATACAGTCACTCCCCCCGCATTCAAGTACATATCTGGGATTACTAAGACTCCTTTTGCTATTAATATTTCATCTGCTTCTGGGGTAAGTGGGCCGTTTGCTGCTTCTCCAATAATTTTTGCTTTTATGTTAGGGGCGTTGTGTTTATCAATCACATTTTCTAAGGCCGCTGGAATTAATATATCACAATCTAACTCTAGTGCTGCTCCACTTGCTATTATTTCACCACCTTCAAACCCGTGCAAACTGCCATTCGCTTTCCGATATTGGAATAGCTCCTCTTCGTTAATGCCAGTTTCATTGTAAACAGCACCTTCAAATTCTGCTATGGCAATTACTATCGCTCCATTCTCCCTGAAAAATTTAGCGCAGTGATAACCCACATTGCCTAATCCTTGTACAATAATTCTTTTGCCCTCTACTCCAGTGGATAAACCAAGTTTATCCATCAATTCTGGCATCTTACATACTTCTCTAACTCCAAAAAATACCCCTAAACCTGTCGCTTCTTTTCTTCCGTTGACACCACCCTGCGAAATTGGTTTTCCAGTAACACAGCCTAAAGCATCAATTTCTCCTGGTTTAAGTGATTGATAGGTGTCAACAATCCATGCCATTTCACGCTCACCTGTTCCATAGTCAGGTGCAGGAACATCAATACCTGGTCCAATAAAATTCTTCTTAACTAATTCTGCGGTGTATCTCCTTGTAATCTTTTCTAGTTCGTAAGTACTTCTTTTCCGGGGATTTATTTTGATGCCGCCCTTTGCTCCACCAAAAGGAACATTAACAATAGCGCATTTATAGGTCATCAAACTTGCCAAAGCCATCACTTCATCCTGATTCACTTCGTCGCTAAATCGAATGCCTCCTTTGCATGGGGTTCTGTGCTGGGAATGCTGTACACGATAGGCTTCAATTACCTCTATAGTGCCATCGTCCATCTTTACTGGAAAGCGCATGTTATAAATACTGTTACATGCTTTTATTTGGGCTAATAACCCTTTGTCCCATTTGGTGTATTGTGCTGCTTTATCAAAGCTTTGTTCTACACTTTCGAAAAAACTGTACGGTTTATTTGACATGATTCAAATTTTGTTTTAAATATTAAGCAATCGTTATTCTTTTTCTTTTTCAATTTTGCTTATTTTTCTATCCACACTTACCAGATAAGCGAAAAGCCCAAACAGAATAATAAGTACCACAGCCATTACAACATATATTTTTCCATTACTCCGCATGATGTCGGTTTGATTGTTTACGCCCTGAGCGTTACTGTTTATGCTTGCAAGTGTGGTAAAAATTACTAGTAATGTTGGGAAAATTCTTTTCCAAATGTTCATAAAACTATACATATTTATTGTTGAGTAGTTGTACCCTAATTCTTAAAGTTGTTATCCAAACCCCTAAAAGCGTCCAACCAAAAACTGCGGGCCAAAAAACCAATTTCATACTAGGTGCCAAGTCTTTGCCATTAATGCCTGGATTACCTGCACTTCCTTGTCCGCCTGGGTGGAGCGATTGTGTAAGTCTTGGTAAAATCCATAGAGTGGGGAATAGCATAAAAAAGGCAAAAATGTTATAAACAGCACCAATTCTTGCCCGTTTTTCTTCATCATCCATACTTCCACGCAATACAAAATAGGCTAGATAAATGAGTAAAGCTATGGCGGCTCCGTTCTGTTTTGGATCACCACTCCATGGTTGCCCCCATTGGTAATTTGCCCATAACGCACCTGTTATTAACCCTAAACTTCCAAATACTGTACCCATTGCAGCATAAGAAGATGCATAACTATCGTTTTTGTGCGTGGGATTGTTTAAGTGTTTTATTGAATAAATTACTGAAACTAATAGCAAAATCATCATTCCAAACCACATGGGTACGTGAAAGAAAAAATTTCTAATTGATTCTTGTAAACGGTCGTCTAATTTGGGAATTTTTACTAAAAATCCATAGGTGCACGTATAAGTAAGTAGGCAAATTGCAAGTATTTTCCACCAAAAAGCACGTAACATTTAGTCTTTTATTTTAAACTTGGTTTTAATAATAAAGTGTCAAAAGTAGTGGAAAGCAATTCATAAATATCTTGATAATGTTCGTTTCTATCAATATTAACCTGCGCCAATAAATAAAAAAAGGGCTACCTAATGTTAGGTAGCCCTTTTTGGGGTATTAAATTGAGGTTGTTCTAAAACTTTACTTTAAGTTCTACTCTTCTGTTTTGAGCCCTTCCTTGTGCGGTTTTATTGCTAGCAAGTGGACGTTCTAAACCATAACCTACAGCGTATAAACGAGTAATGTCTACTCCTTTACCAATAAAATATCTTTTCAACGCATCAACACGTTTTTGTGACATTCTTTGATTAGCTATTGGACTACCTACATTATCCGTGTGTCCTTCAATTTCTAATTTAAAGGCTGGATACTTCTTCATTATCGCAACTACTTCATCAAGAGATTTGAACAATTTCGGAGAAATTGTATTGCTGCCCGGCGCGAAGTTTATACTCTTAGCTATATCCTTTAATTTATTTTCGATAAGATCAGGGCATCCCTTACTTGCTACAACACCAGCTTCATTAGGACATTTATCTTCCTCATCATTTACGCCGTCTTTGTCTGAATCAGGAATTGGACACCCTTTATATTTCATTAGTCCAGGTACAGTTACGCAGGAATCATCTTCATCGTTTATACCATCTTTATCCGTATCAGGAATTGGACATCCATGATAGCGAGCCAAACCAGGTACAGTTAAACAAGAATCTTGGTCATCTGTGATATTATCTTTGTCTGTATCGGGAATCGGGCAACCTAAGTATCTCATGATGCCTGGAACTGTAGGGCATTTATCTTGATTATCTGGTATGCCGTCTCCATCAAAATCTACAACCTTAACAACTTTTGTGGTATCAACTGTTACTACTGGAAGCTGTTTTTTCTGTTTAGGACGACCAAAAGTGTATGATAGCCCAAGAGAATACACAAAATTTTCTTTAGCCTCAGTTTTCAAAGACTTCAAGAGAAGTGTTTGTGCGTGAAGAAAAAGTTTGTCATTTATTTTATACTGAACACCACCGCCAATTGGTAAACTAGGGAAGAAGTAGTACAAATTGAAGATTGAAGCAGTGAATCCTAAAGATACATAAGGAGTGAAATTACTTTTATCACTTAGAATTTTATAATTAAAAATAGCCGAAGCGTCTAAAAGCAATTTTTGTTCTCCATAAGGATTTTCAACAGATTCGTAATAAAATTGACGATATGGTAAATCGCCTTTTGACACTTTGTACTGGCTAACTGTACCACCCAAGCTAGTTACAAAGTCAAAATGATTGGAAAGCCCAAAACCATAATGACCACTTACACCAACTGAAACTGGACTTTTCCAGTTTTGAGTATTAAGGCTAAATAAATTTCCTGCTGTAGGGAAATCTTTTACAAAAACGCTACCACCGTAAAATGGAAGTCTGGTGTAATCTGTACTAGTAGCGGATGTACTACTTGGTGTGGATGTACTCCCTTTTTTTGCTTTTTCTTTTTCGGTTGATTTCTTACCACTTTTTGGCCAATTCTTCTGTGCGAAAACACCAACAGATAATAGACAAACCAAAAACACCAAAATTGATTTCCTCATAATTGTTTGTTGAAAAGTTGAGTATGTATTAAAAAATAAAAAAAAAATTAGTTTTTGGTTAAGTTAAGCTTTTGTGCAAATCAAAATTTATGTTATAATGTTTTGCACATTACTTAGTTTATTGACAACCATAATCAATATTCCGCTGCAAGATGTTAAAAAAAAACACTAGAATTTCAAAATTATCGTCGTTTTCCTCATAAAAAATATTTTGGTATTCTTATTCCCGTTAATGAAAACCCCAATTTTTACGGTGGTTTTCAAAAAAGGAGAAGTGGCAATAAAAAACAAGTTGATTATCTATTTATTTCATTTCGAGAAATTATGCATCTTCCTTTTCCAGCATTA
This sequence comes from Chitinophagaceae bacterium, assembly GCA_027486835.1. Taxonomy (GTDB): domain Bacteria; phylum Bacteroidota; class Bacteroidia; order Chitinophagales; family Chitinophagaceae; genus Parasediminibacterium. The sequence continues at coordinate 9,289 of JAIXOJ010000134.1, read as the reverse complement.
GATAGGCTTTTATAAATCCATCTAATTCTCCGTCCATGACTGGTTGAACATTTCCTGTTTCAAAATCTGTACGATGGTCTTTTATCATTTTATAAGGATGAAAAACATAACTTCTAATTTGACTGCCCCATTCAATCTTCTTTTTGTTTGAATTTTTTGCATTCAAGGCTTCCTGCCTTTTCCGCATTTCTTCTTCATACAAACGGCTTTTTAGCATTTTTAATGCTATTTCTCTATTCTCTCCTTGGGTTCGAGCTTGCTGACATTCCACAATAAATCCGCTAGGATTGTGTTTTAATCGCACAGCCGTTTCCACTTTATTTACATTCTGGCCTCCGCTTCCTCCACTTCTGTAAAAAGCCCACTCTAAATCTGATGGGTTTACTTCTATTTCGATGCTATCATCTACAAGCGGGTACACATAAACACTTGCAAAAGAGGTATGTCTGCGCGCATTGCTATCGAAGGGAGAAATACGAACAAGCCGATGAACACCACTTTCTGCTTTGCTAAAACCATAGGCAAAAGATCCATCAAACTGTATAGTAGCAGTTTTTATTCCTGCACCATCACCTTCTTGATAATCCAATTCCGTTACACTCCAGCCTTGTTTTTGACCGTACATAATGTACATTCTCAACAACATTTCTGCCCAATCCTGACTTTCCGTACCTCCCGCACCAGGCGTAATCTGAATAATAGCTGGCATTTCATCTTCGGGCTTGTTAAGTGTGCTTTTGAATTCCGCATCTTCAACAGCAGCTACTGCAGCATCAAATGCGGTTTTAGTTTCTATTTCAGAAGCCGCACCTTCTTTCCAGAAATCAAACAATACTTCAAAGTCATTAACCGCCGACTCTACTTGTTCAAACATTTTAATCCAAAACTCATTGGCTTTAATTTCCTTCATGGTAGAAGTAGCCAAATCATTGTTATTCCAAAAACCTTCAGAAAGCGACAGCTTTCTATCTTGTTCTACTTTGGCAATCCGATTAGCGTAGTCAAAGAAACCTCCTCAAGACAACTAATCGGTCTTTTAAAATCTTAATTTGTTCAATAGTCATGTGGACAAATAAAAGGTAAATCAACAATCAATGCACATTTTTATTAAAAAAAGCTTTAGAAAGGGTATGAAAAAAAACTAAAATGAATTTATATTAGAAGTAATGCAGCAATTTTTACGTTGCTTTTATTTGAAGCTGCATTGTGGGTTTGTTTCCTTTATTTAGCAAAAATTTTTTTTAACGATGGCTAATATATTGGTAATTGACGACGAGCGCGCTATACGCAATGTTCTCAAGGATATTCTGGGTAATGAGGGCTACAAAATTGAGGAAGCGATGGACGGGGAAGAGGGCTTTAAAAAATTTTCGGCAGCCAATTTTGATTTAGTGCTTTGTGACATCAAAATGCCGAAAATGGATGGAATTGAGTTTTTACAGAAAGCAACCGCCACTAATCCTGACGTACCGGTAATAATGATTAGTGGTCATGGTAGTATTGATACTGCCGTGGATGCGGTAAAAAAAGGGGCTTATGATTACATTTCTAAACCACCCGATTTAAATAGATTGCTCATTACGATTAGGAATGCCTTAGACAAAAACAAATTGGTAAAAGAAACCAAAGTGCTCAAGCGCAAAGTGTCTAAAGTGCAGGAAATAATTGGACAGAGCGAACCTATTTTAAGGATTAAAGAAACAATTGAAAAAGTGGCTCCCACCGATGCGCGTGTTTTAGTAACGGGAGAAAATGGCAGTGGAAAAGAACTTGTGGCCAGGTGGCTTCATGAAAAAAGCCATCGCAGGGAGCATCCAATTGTGGAGGTTAATTGTGCAGCAATACCGAGTGAATTGATTGAAAGTGAATTGTTTGGCCATGAAAAAGGTTCATTTACTTCGGCTATCAAGCAAAGAATAGGAAAATTTGAACAGGCTAATGGTGGTACACTCTTCTTAGACGAAATAGGCGATATGAGTTTGTCAGCACAGGCAAAAGTGTTGCGGGCATTGCAAGAAGGAAAAATTACTAGGGTAGGGGGCGACAAAGAAATTAATGTGGATGTACGGGTTATTGCGGCAACCAATAAGGACTTATTAAAAGAAGTGGAAGCCAAAAACTTTCGGATGGATTTGTATCATCGGTTAGGGGTGATATTAATTCATGTACCTACCTTAAATGAACGAAGAAGTGATATTCCTCAGTTGGTAGAAAAGTTTTTAGCGGAAATTGCCGATGAATATGGACAGCAGGTGAAAGTGATTGACAAGACCGCTATGGAAGCTTTAAAAAATAATAATTGGACAGGTAATATCCGAGAGTTGAGAAATGTGGTGGAAAGATTGATTATTCTTTCCGGTAAAAAAATTACCATCGAGGATATTAAGAACTATGTAATCATGGAGAAAAATAAATAGTAATCTTGTTTAGGTACTTAATTTTTGGGGAATTTTCTTGTGATTTATACCGATGACTCCGTTTTTCGTAGCCAAATAATCAACGGCTTTTGATTTCCCTCAATAAATTTCCCCTTTATTATTTTGTTGAACTTATCGCTTTTTCGTTAGTCATTATTAGTAACTAGATGGTTGGCGAACGAATTATAAGCATAAGGAAGAAAAAACAATTTTAAATAGGCCAGAAGCACTTAACATTGTTGGCCATATTAACCTCAAAACATTACTTAAAAGTATGAAAAAAAAGAACATTTTGGCTTCGGTTTTTAGCCTTGCCATTGCTACTAGTTTTGCACAGAAGAAGGTGGTAACACTAGATTATTACTTTAATCATGAATTTAGAAAAACCAAGGACGGCGCAAAGGAAAGATTTCATTATACCTGGGAGGATACTGCACAAAGTGGATACAGCAAACTAGGGGAAACGTTTACCAAAAATGGATTTAAGCTTAAATCGCTAGAGCAGGCACCAACCGCTGCTGCGCTAAAAGGAACTGGCGTTTATTTAATTGTAGATCCAGACACAGATAAAGAAACAGAAACACCCAACTACATAGAATCTGACCATATTAAAGCCATTGAAACTTTTGTGAAAAAAGGTGGCATCTTGGTAGTAATGGCTAACGATAGTGCCAATGTAGAATTTGAACATCTGAATCATTTAACCGAGACATTTGGCATCCATTTGAATAAGGATTTGAAAAGCAGGGTAACAAAAGACAATTACGAAATGGCTGCTTTTTACTTGCCAAAAAATGATTCCATTTTCACCACTGCAAAAAAGGTTTATTTGAAAGAAGTAACTTCTCTTACCCTCTCCAAAACGGCTAAACCAATGATTGTACACCAAACAGATAAATACATCGTTGCTGCAACTGCTAAAGTAGGTAAGGGGCTTGTAGTAGTGGTGGGCGATCCTTGGTTTTACAACGAATATTTAAACGGCAGATTGGGCAACAAAAACGGATGGCAAAACGATGTTGCCGCTGATGATTTTACTAAATGGTTATTTAAAAAAGCCAAGTAGTCCGCGGCATTTTGTGTGTCATGCATAATTAATTCCCGCCCCAAAGCCGACTTACTTACAACTTAAAAAAAGCGAGCCTCTATCAACAGCATAACTGCTGCGCATAGAGGCTTCTTTTTTTTTACCCGTTGCGGGATAAAATCGACAATCAATTTCCCGAAAGTTCAAAATTTTCGGGAAGTTTTTACGGTGTATTAAACTGATTTCTTTGTTTCAACTCCTCTATTACTATAATAGTACGAAAGCACCATTGCCAAGGTAATTACCCGCTTTTCCGCTAAAAATAATTTTCTATTTCCTAGTTTCTTTTGATTAGCCATTTTTGATGCATTGTCTTTTATAAAAGAGAATGCTTACTACCAAAACTTTAAACCAAAACTATTTTACCCATGACGCTCATGAAGTCATTATTTATTGCTTTGTTGTTTTATTTTTTTTGCGGGAAGATAATTGCGCAGCAAAATCTGCCCAAACCTGCTGATGCCTACAATATTTCGTGGTCTTCGTTTAGTCACGACTCCCAAGAATCTTTGCCGATTGGCAATGGGGATATTGGATTGAATGTGTGGACAGAATCCAATGGCGATGTGTTGTTTTACATTGGTAAAACCGACGCATGGAGCGAGGCTGTAAATACCCAACTCGTAAAAGTGGGTAAGATTAGACTATCCATGATCAACAATACTTTTACCAGTGCTACTGATTTTACTCAATCGTTAGTGGTGAGTAGGAGCGAAGTGGTGATAAAAGGTGGGGGTAGCACGGTTCGGGTGTGGGTAGATGCAAATGCCCCCATCATTAAAATAGAAACACAAACCAACGTTGCTGCCAATTGGAAAATTACGCTAGAACCTTGGCGTACCGAAGTGGTGAATAAAGTGAGTGCCGATGTGGTCATTCCGCAGGAAAAAAGCAATATCACTTGGTACCACCGCATAGATAATCCTCGATTACCCTCCCATCACCTCACGTTTGGCGCCACCATTAAAGGAAATGGCTTTGAAAGAACAGATGGCAATTCGCTACAAAGCACCAAGGCGCAAAAACAACAGACGGTGGTTATTTATCCCTACACCCTCGTAGCTGAAAAAGCAGAAGATTGGTTGTCTGGCGTGGCTAGTTTGTCAAAAAAATACGATGGAGAAGATTGGATAAAAGCAAAGAATGCCCATAATAAATGGTGGGATGATTTCTGGAACAGAAGCTACATTCATCTTACTGGCGATAGTGTAGCCAAAAAAGTAGGAGAGGGGTATCAGTTGAATCGCTACCTCACCGCCTGTTCTGGAAGGGGGAATTACCCAATGAAATTTAATGGTACCATTTTTAATATGGACAATCCAAACAACACCAAAAAAGAGAAAAGCGGGGCAGTAGTTGCCGATTCGATGAACGCCGACATCAGGGCTTGGGGCGGACAATATTGGTTTCAAAACACACGCCCATTGTATTGGCCATTGCTTGCTGCGGGAGATTATGACATGATGCTCCCACTGTTTAAAATGTACCAAGCCATGCTGCCCAAAAACAAAGAACAGGTGCAGGAATTTTATCACCACAATGGGGCTTATTTTCAAGAAACCGCTCCTTTTTGGGGTGGAATTTCTAAGCTAACGAAGGAAGAAAAAGGCAGCTACACCAAGCATTATTACCTGCCCATTCTAGAACTCAGCAGCATGATGCTCGATTATTACCACCACACCCGGGATGAAAATTTTGTGCAGCAGCAATTGCTTCCAGTGGCTAATGCGGGTATTACTTTTTATGATGAACATTTTGGTAGGGATGCCAATGGCAAATTGTTGTTAGACTCGGTAAACGCCATCGAAATGTTTTGGAAAGTAACCAATCCTACCCCAGACATTGCGGCGCTGCGTTGGATTTTACCCCAATTATTGGCTTTGCCCAATCATTTAGTTGCCAAAGAAGATGTGGCAAGATGGAAAAGATTATTCAGCGAATTGCCAGAGATTCCTTTAGGAGAAAAAAAGGGACAAAAAGTTATTCTGCCATACACAGGCGAGCAAACAGCCCAAGCGCGCAATACCGAAAACCCCGAACTCTACACCATTCATCCCTTTAGATTGTTTGGCATTGGCAAGCCCGATTTGGAGTTGGCACTTGCTACTTACAAAGCCCGCGCCATCAAGCGTACAAAATGCTGGCACCAAGACCCTATTGACGAAGCCTATCTTGGCTTAACCGCCGAAGCACAAAAAGACGTAACGGCCAACCTCACCAATAAAGAACCACGAATGAAATTCCCCGCTTTTTGGGAAAAAGGCCATGACTATGCGCCCGATGCCGACAATGGCGGCAATGGACAACACGCCCTACAATTAATGTTGCTGCAAGCGGAGGGAAAAACTATTCGTTTGCTACCAGCCTGGCCAAAAGAATGGGAGGCCGATTTTAAACTACACGCCCCCATGAACACCAGCGTGCAAGGCCATGTGAAAAACGGAAAAATTAGCAACCTTGTGGTAACTCCCGCAAACAGAGCGGCTGATGTAATTATTACAGAGTGAGAGATTGGGAACTAATGTTTCTTAGTTATTTAACTTGTTCAGAATTACCACCCCGGCGTTCCGCCACCCCTCGAGAGGGGAATTGCAGCCCGAGAATCCAGAAACCGACTTTTTTGCAAAGAAGTTATATAGTAGTAAAATAAAAGGGTGTATAACAGTAGTGCGCTTAGCCCCTCGCCTTTGGAGAGGGGTTGGGGTGAGGTTAATTTTCGCTTAGCCCCACGCCTTTGGAGAGGGGATGGGGTGAGGTTAAAATAATAACAGAGAAAAACTTTCATACACCCAAATAAACCTGCTGATTTTTTGCCCCGAATGCACGAATGAATTTTAATAGGAAAAGCCATCAAATGAAATGGATGATTGACTTATTTGTGCATTCGGGGCAATAAAAAATGGTTGTTTTTGCAGAAAAAAATAACTATCCAAATAACAGCAAGATGCACCAAAAACTATAGTTCTTATTATTAACATACTAATAAGAATTTTGAAGCCATAAAACGTTTCAGTTATCACGCACTGCATTTATATTTGTCTTGCCTTTATAAAACAAAAAGGCATTTTAATTATGAGTATAAAATTAAGTGGTTTAAATCTCGCCCAGGCTACGGAACTTAGAGATGATATTGTCCTCGAAAAGCGGGGATTAGATGCCCGCAAGGAAACCAAAGATGTCCGTACGGAGAATGCAGCCGATGATTCTAAGGATACGGCAAAAGAGATAACCGAAACCCAAGCGGCTATTGATGCAAGTGAAATTATTATTAACAACCTTCCAGATGGAGACAAAAAGGAAGATGAGGTTACTAAGAAAATGGATCTTGAAGTGAAGTTGAGAAAATTGAAAAAAGCGGCTCGTGGAAAATCTGCTTTGGAATTGGCTCAAGCCGAAATCCAAGTGTTCTTTTTGGAAAAACGTGTATTAGCCCTTAACGAAGTGATCACCCAGTTAGATGCGTACATCGCTTCGCTTAGTTAATGATGGTCCACGGCGCTGAACCGCAGCCTCCATCAATTTTTTCATTTAAACCAAAACCAACCTCTCAATTTTGCGACCAAAACAACTAGGTTTATCCTAAAAGCCCGCTGCCCAGCAGACGGGCTTTTTTATTGCCCGTAACTTTTTACCTAAAACAAGCAGTAATAAAAAGAGTAAACGCTATTTTGCTAACCTTCCCTTAGCGTTATGACAAAAAAGACAATCGTTTTAATCGGCCTTATTGTGCTAAAATTTTTGCTGCATTTTATTTTAATTAGCCCTGAATACGATTTGCAGCGTGATGAATTTTTACACCTGGACCAAGCCCAGCATTTGGCTTGGGGTTTTCTGTCGGTACCACCCTTTACTTCTTGGGTTTCCTTGGTAATTCATTTGCTGGGGAATGCGGTGTTTTGGGTAAAATTTTTCCCTGCATTATTTGGGGCACTGACAATTTTGGTGGTTTGGAAAACAATAGAAACTTTGGGGGGCAACTTATTTGCCTTGCTTTTAGGCGCAACCTGCATTTTATGTTCAGCCATTTTGCGATTGAACATCCTGTATCAACCGAACTCTTTTGATGTATTAAGTTGGACACTTTTTTATTGTACATTCATCCAATACGCTAAAATGGAAAATACCAAATGGCTGTATATCGGGGCACTCGTTTTTGCCCTTGGTTTTTTGAACAAGTACAATATTATATTTCTCCTCATTGGGCTTTTGCCCGCTATTTTATTAACGGAACACCGCAAAATATTTGCAAGAAAAGAATGGTACTATGCGGTTTTACTGGCATTGTTAATCATTAGTCCCAACCTCTATTGGCAGTATAAAAACAATTTTCCCGTTATCCATCACCTAAAGGAATTATCCAGCACACAGTTGATCCACATAAACAGGTTAGACTTTTTAAAATCGCAACTATTGTACTTTATTGGGGCAATCATTGTGATTGTTTCCGCACTGTATGCGCTCCTATTTTATGCCCCTTATAAAAAATACCAGGCTTTTTTGTGGAGTATTTTTTTCACGCTAATTGTGTTTATGTATTTCCGTGCAAAAGATTATTATGCCATTGGGCTTTACCCGATATACATCGCTTTCGGTTCGGTATTTCTGGAGTTCAAAACAAACCAGTGGGGTAAAAAATGGCTGCAACCAGTATTGCTGGCCACTACAATACTGATGTTTTTTCCCATGTACAACCTCATTTTTCCAAATAAAAGTCCTGAGTACATTGTTAATCACCAGCAGGAATATCAAAAAATGGGCTTACTCCGTTGGGAAGACGGGAAAGATCATTTACTGCCGCAAGATTTTGCAGACATGCTGGGATGGAAAGAACTCGCCAATCATGTGGATAGTGTTTGTGCTACATTACCCAATCTTGACCATACACTAATACTCTGCGACAATTATGGGCAAGCAGGCGCCATTAATTATTACACGAAAAACAAAAAAATAATAGCCCATTCCTTTAATGCAGACTACCTAAATTGGCTTCGCTACGACAAAAAAATAGTGGATGTTGTGCTAGTAAAAGAATCAAATGACGATGATAAAAACAGAAAGGATGAAATCCCATTGTTTGACACTGTTTATTTAGCCGACCAACGCATCAACAAGTTTGCAAGAGAAGATACCATTTCCATTTATGTACTCCGCGGTGCTAAGGTGGACATTAACCAACGCATAAAAGCAGAAGCCACAGAAAAAATAATGAACCGATAATCTTTTTTAGGGGCAAAAGAGGCTTTTAACGGTAAGCCACTTTCAGCAGGTACATTTTTTAAATTTTCCATCAGGTTTTTTCGGCCAAAAAAAATTGCAACTCGCTATTTACATGGTTGTCTGTTACAATTTTTTTTGTAGAAGCAAATCTTGTAACAAAGTTGTTACAATTATATCTGTTACAATTATTTTTGTAACAACAAACATTGTAACAAGTTTGTTACAAAAAAGTCTTTTACAATTTTTTTTGTAACAGCAAAACTTGTAACAAAGTTGTTACTAAAGTTTAAAGAACAATTATTTTTGTAGCAACTATAGTTGTAACAAATTCAATTGATTTTATTGAAAGGTGGTAATAAACTTCGTTTGGATGCTACCTAATTGAATGGGTTTCTACAGCTTTGGTTTTATCAGTAAATGAAAGAAAGGTGTTTTAAAAAATAAATTAAGTTGGTCTAACCCCCTATAAATTAGAACGTTTTCCTGCTTTATACTTTTGAGTTTTCCAAGAGATAAACGCCCAAAATAAATTTTTTACACTATTTATTCTGGGTCGTTTATTTTATTT
>JAIXOJ010000059.1 GCA_027486835.1 Chitinophagaceae bacterium | reverse complement strand
TTTTTCAATGGTCTCCACTAGTAGAGATGACAGTCCAGAAAGTTTTTCAATGGTCTCCACTAGTAGAGATGACAGTCCAGAAAGTTTTTCAATGGTCTTCACTAGTAGAGATGACAGTCCAGAAAGTTTTTCAATGGTCTGTATTAGTGTAGAAGCAACTTGTTAGCAAAAGCACGCACCTAGTACAAAGCAAACGAAGCGAGGGGTTAGTTTTAGTTACGGCGAAAAAAACGCATCCTGACAGCGGAGTGCTATCAGGATGCTAAAGGGGAATATTTGGTATTGATATAGTAAGGCAATAATCAGCATAAGGTTATTGCACGCTAGTAATCTGGTGAATCGAGGCACTACAATTATCGAAAGCCCAAGTTTGCGTTACTGATTCTTGCAGTACAGAAGACGTATAAAATCGACTCCAGTGCAAGCCCAATTACGCTTTATGCTTTACCAGCCAAAGGCAAACGCTGTGAAGATTCTCTGATGATTAATCTAGGTTTCAATACTTCTTCACGCACAGTAATATTGGTTTCGCTGTTCATCATTTCAATAAAAATTTTCGCAGCCATTTTACCCAATTCAAAAGCAGGCATTTCTATAGAAGAAATAGAAGGAGTTACCAACGCAGTTGCAGGATCGTTATTGAACCCAACTAACCCTATATCATTGGGCATGTTTAATTTCTTTTCTTTAATGGCCAACATAGCACCCATTGCTTTTTTGTCGCTGATGGCAAAAATGGCATCGGGCCGGCGCTTCATGTTAAGCAATTCTTTGGTGGCAAAATAGGCGTAGTCCTGATTAAAATCGCAATACACAATCATGTCTTGATCAATTTTCATGTCAGCTTCTTTCAAAGCCTTCATGTAACCCTCTAGCCTTTTGTTACTAATGTTTAAGTTCTTTGGTCCAGTGAGACAGGCAATTTTAGTGTAGCCTTGCTCAATTAAATGTTTAGTGGCCAAATAACCAGCCTCTTCATTATCTAACCGCACACTTGGGGCAATAATGTCGGGCGTAACCCGGTCGAAAACCACCATTGGTTTCTTCTTTTCCTGCACCTTTTTAAAATGATCCACAGCGGCTGTTTCGCCAGAAAGGGATACAATCAAACCATCAACTAAGCTGTCCATCAATCGCTTGGTGTTCACAATTTCCCTACCATAGCTTTCATTACTTTGGCAAACCATCACAGTATAACCAGCTTCTAAGGCCACTTCGTCAATGCCTTTTACCATGGTGGCAATCACATAGTCGAGGTTAGGCACAATCACACCTATAGTGTGGGTTTGTTTTTTCAACAGATGCAAAGCCAATTGATTGGGCTGATAGTTCAACTGTTCTGCAAGCTTTAAAACAGATTTTCTGGTTTCAGGTTTTACGTCGTAGGTGTTCCTTAACGCACGAGAAACGGTAGAAGTAGAAATCTTGAGGGCACGAGCAATATCCTTTATAGTGGCCTGTCTTTCCATAATAGTCGCAATTATTTTTGGCGAAGTAAAATGAAAAAAGCACTGTTTGCTCATTTATCCGAAAAATGCCGAATCCGTTCACGGTAACGCTGTCAAGTAGCATTTCTAAATATTATTCAACAAAACGGCATTTTCTTTGAATAATATTCAGCATTTTGCCCTAAAAAATAGAAAATATACGAGGCTTTGGATGTTTTAACCCCCATGATTGGTTATACTTTTACCGTCTGTTTCGATAATAAAGTTTGTTTTTTGACCCAAAAAACCATCAGTTGTGGTACGTAAACAGAAAAATGGTTGTTGCGGCCAAAGCCAGTAAATAATGTATAGCCTACCATACAATCGTTGCGATAGGCGGTATAAGCGTAGCAATTCTATTGTTCTATTGTCAGTGTTTTAATTACTAATTCAAATATTTATTCAATGAGTTTATTAGCAGGAAAAGTTGCCATCGTAACGGGTGGTGCAAGGGATATTGGCAAACAAGTATCCTTAAAATTATCAGGTGCTGGCGCAAGTGTAGTAATAAATTATTTTGGCGACAAAGCAGGTGCAGAAGCTACTTTGGCAGAAATTACACAAGCAGGCGGTAAAGCGATAATTGTGCAAGGTGATATGACTAAGCAAGCAGATGTGAACAAAGTAGTGGCCGCTACCACCGAGGCTTTTGGCAATCAAATAGATATTCTAGTAAACGTAGCTGGTGGCATTGTGGCAAGAAAGCTATTGGCAGATATGGATGAATCTTTTTGGGATTCGGTAATGAGCCTTAATGTAAAATCTGTATTTCTAGTGACCCAAGCCGTAGTGCCACACATGGTTAATGGTGGTTCAATCATCAATTTCAGCTCGCAAGCGGCAAGAGATGGTGGTGGATTTGGCGCCACAGCTTATTCTTCTGCAAAGGGGGCCGTGTTAACCTTTACTAAAGGACTCGCGAAAGAACTAGGACCAAAAGGAATCAGGGTAAATGCCATTTCTCCCGGAATGATTAATACCACTTTTCACAACACCTTCACTAAAGATGAGGTTAGGAAAAACGTAGCTGCAGCCACCCCACTTAGGCGTGAAGGCGAAGCTTCAGAAATAGGTGACTTGGCTTTGTATTTGGCCAGCAACAACTCCTCTTTTATCACTGGTGCTAGTATTGAAATTAACGGCGGAACTTATTTTATATAATGCCCTCGCTTAACCATCTGGCCTGAGCAAATACTTTTTGTGCGGTCAGATGGTTGTTGTTTTTAGGTAGGAATTAGGGTTTTAACTAAACCCAACCCCATTAAAAACTAGTACTACACTACTTTCTGTTATCCTTTTTGCCTCAATATTTTGCCCCCATGCGATTGCTTTTTTTATACACCACTTTAGTCATTAGTGTAGGTTTTTCTTTCCAAGCGAAGGCTCAACATCCTTGTACGTATAATTCAAAGGAAGAGGCAAGAATGATTCAAAAGGCATTACCCACCAACGCACTACTGAACGAATCATTTCTATCGATAAAAAAAGAAGTGGATGAATGGGTGGGAAAAGACATTGATGTTCCCACACCAAAAGATCCTGCGGGAGGATATACCCATGAAAAACACAAAGCCAACTATATCCTTTTATTCAATAGTGCTAACTTATACCAAATAACAGGTGAGATAAAGTATGCCCAATTGGTAAAGAATGTATTGATAAAGTATGCCCAATTAAACCCAAAACTGAGCAAGCACCCAGAGTCAAAAAGTAGTTCGCCAGGCAGGTTGTTTCATCAGGCATTGAATGATGCTAACTGGTTGGTGTACATGGGTTTGGCTTTTGATGGCATTCATGATTATTTATCGCAAGCGGAAAGAAAACAAATTGCGGAAGGTGCATTCAAACCTGAAGTTGATTTTTTTACCAAAGACCTTAATAGTTGGTTTAACTTAATTCACAATCATGCAGTATGGGCCTGTGCGGGCGTTGGTATTGTAGGCATTGCTACAGATAACGACAGCTATGTGAAAATGGCGCTTTATGGTACCAACTTGGATGGTAAAACAGGATTCTTAGCCAACATTGATGGTTTGTTTTCGCCCGATGGTTATTATACCGAAGGGCCTTATTATACTCGGTATTCCATCCTTCCATTTTATTTGTTTGCCAATGCACTACAACATAGCCAGCCTGAGTTGAAAGTATTTGCTCGCAGAAACAATGTGTTGCAAAAAGCATTAACGGGTGCATTAGAACAGACCAACACCGATGGCGGCTTCTACACCTACAACGATGCCCTAAAAGAAAAAACCTATACCTGCAACGAACTGGTAGAAGCTATTGGCATTGCTTGGCAAGTTTATGGGGCGAATCCAGCGTTACTACCCATTGCCAAGCAACAAAATAGGGTTACCATAACAAAAGGGGGTGTTCAGATAGCTCAAGCTTTAATCAATAAAAATATTGGTAAACAATATCCCTACCACAGTATCCAGTTTACTGATGGCCCCAAGGGTGATGAAGGAGGTGTTTCTATTGTAAGAAGTAATAGCAAGGAGGGGTTAACTTCCCTTATTTATAAGTATAGCAGTCATGGCCTATCGCACGGGCACTTTGATAAACTCAACATCAATTTATATGATGAGGGGCATGAGGTATTGCAAGATTATGGAGCCGTACGTTACATTGGTATTGAGCAAAAATTTGGTGGCAGGTATCTAGCCGAAACAAAATCTTTTGCCGCACAAAGCATTGCGCACAACGCCTTAGTGGTGGACGAAAAAAGCCATTACGATGGCAATGAGGACGAAAGCCAAAAAAACCATCCGAACTTATTGTTTAGCCAAATTGGAATGGACAGTGCGGTGCAAGTGGTGAGTGCAATGGATGATAAGGCTTATGCTAATATCAACATGCACAGAACAGAATACCTGTTGAAATTGCCCAAAATGAATAAGCCCATTCTGGTGGACATTTTGCGTGTACTATCACCAGATAACCATCAATACGACTTGCCTTTTCAATACCTAGGCACATTTATTAGTAGTTCATTTACGTACAAATCAACCAAGCAAACCCAATCTACCTTAGGTGCAAAAAATGGCTATCAACATCTTTGGAAAGAAGCGGAAGCCAAGGCCACCAAGCCGCTTACCCAATTTACTTTTCTCAACAACAGTCGGTTTTATACCATTTCGTCACTTACCGACGATAGCACCCAACTCTTTTTTGCAAGAATAGGAGCCAACGACCCCAATTTTAATTTACGACACGACCCCGTTTATATCATTAGGAAAAAGGGTGGTAATCAAGCTTTTGTAAACATCGTTGAGCCACATGGCAGTTTCGATCCGAATAAAGAATTGTCAACAGACGCATACTCGACGGTAAAATCCATACAGATGCTGCAAAATGATGAGCACTTTACGGTAGCAGAAATAACGGTAGGTACCCAACCGCTACTGATTATTCAATGCAATGACCAAGTGGATAAAAAAGCACAACACACTGCGGTGGTTCGTGAAAAAAGTTACGTGTTTAAAGGGGCTTTTGCCGTGTATGTAGGCGGCAAACCCTTGTAAATCTCAAACCACAAATTATTTTATCATTTTAATAAAATTTACGCACAAAAAAATACTATTATGGAATTAGAAAAACAAATGGATGTAGCGGAAACATCAGCGGCAGAATTAATAAAAGTGATACCAGCATTTGTGAATGATGCAGATTTTGAGTGGGAAGATGTTGCACCTGGCATGAAACGGAAAATAATGAGTTACGATGGTCGACTCATGCTAGTGAAAGTAGCTTTTGAAAAAGGCGCTATTGGAGTACTTCACCAGCACCACCACACACAAATTTCTTATGTGGTTAGTGGCCAATTTGAAGTGGAAGTAGAAGGTAAAAAGCAAGTACTTAACCAAGGCGACGTGTTTTATATAGCACCACACCTGATACATGGAGCAGTGTGTTTAGCAGAAGGAATGCTGATAGACATGTTTAGCCCCATGCGTGAAGACTTTGTTCCAGAAAATCCTTATGGTATATAAAAAAGGGTTAGGGGGTTACAAAGTGGGATTTGCTGTTAATAAGATAATCATTCATTATTGCAACTGCTTTCTATTTGCCACCCACCAGCTTATTCCACTACCCTTAGCGTTCACTGCTTAATAACTGTCAAAATATGAAACGATTGTTTTTAATTGGCCTATTGCTATGGTCTGTATTGGTATCAGCACAAGAAGAGGCGGGGGTAAAAAAATTAAGTTTACCAGAGGGTTACGAGGCAAAGCTAGATGTGGTATATACAACTGTAGGCAATTGGAAAGGCAGGGAAGATGTGTATTTTAACGCCAAAGCTGAAAAACCTACACCTGTTGTATTTAACATACATGGTGGCGGCTGGAATCATGGGACTAAAGAAAGCCAATCTGGTTTTGGTAGTTTCTTCAAAATGGGTTTTGCAGTGGTAAATATTGAATACCGATTATCAGGTGTAGCAGCTGCCCCCGCGGCGGTGGAAGACGTGCGCAGTGCTATTTTATACGTAGTGCTTCATGCAAAAGAATACCACATTAATCCCCAACAAATAGTGGTGATGGGCAGCAGTGCAGGTGCGCATTTGGCTTTGATGGCAGGATTGCTCCAAAACGACAATCGATTTGATGCTGACTTTAAAGATGTAACCAACTTTAGAATTGCGGCCATTATCGATAAATATAGCCCTACCGATTTAACGGTAGCGGGGATAGAAAAAAATAAATCTGCGGCTGCTTGGCTTGGTAGCTATTTGGGGAATCAAGAAAAAATGGCTTCCGTTTCACCCATTTATTATGTGAAAAAGACGAGTCCACCCATTTTTATTGTACATGGTAATGCAGATCCTACGGTTCCTTATGCACAATCAACCGCTTTGAAAAAGAAATTGGATGAAGCAGGAGTCATCAACGAAATGATAACCGTGGAGGATGGGGGTCATGGCAATTTTACCAAAGAGAAAAAAGACGAAGTAAGTGCCGCCATTATTCAGTTTATTAAAAAGCAATTACAGCTTTGAGCCTTCATTTTATTTTGAAAGATAGATTATAATACAACGATACCTACCCATACCGACAGAAAGACCAATACTTACTACTTCACCTTAACTATCGCTTCGCCTTGAAACATTATAGCTGTTTATTCCTTTTTTGCTTTACCCTTTTTAGAGTAAGCGTTCATGCGCAAACTTCTTCACTAGTAAGTGTGAATACATCAGGAAAATTGGTTTACACGCCCGACAGCAAGGGGAATATTGTTCCAGATTTTAGTGGGGTAGGGTATATGAATAGCGAAGTGGCCATCCCAACCATTGCGGTGGTAAAAACGGTTAATCCAGTTGCGGGAGATAATCTTGCCAACATACAGTCAGCTATAGACGAAGTAGCCGCTATGCCGGTAGATAATTATGGGTTTAGGGGGGCAATACTGTTTAAGAAAGGAAAATACTTGGTAAGCGATACCATAAAAATTTCTGCAAGTGGTATTGTACTACGCGGCGAAGGAACAGATAGCAGCAATGGTACCCACTTTGTAGCGACAAAACAATCTCAGTATATTCTGTTTTACTTCTGTGGATCAGGTGTTGCCGCACTAAGCAACTCCAGCAAAAAAGCAATTACCGATGTGTATGTGCCTATTGGTACCAAACAAGTAACCGTTGCCACGGGGCATAATTTTAAAATAGGGAATACAGTGATGCTGCACCGCATCCCCAACCAATCATGGATTGATTTGCTTACCATGGCCCAATGGGGATGGTCTGCTGTGGATTATGACATTTACTATGAACGAAAAGTAACCGCAGTAAGTGGTAATGTAATTAGTCTTGACGCACCAGTGGTGGACGTAATTGATACAACTTATGCCAAAGGCGAAGTGATTCGCTATTCATCCACAAGAATAGAGAAATGTGGTATTGAAAATATGGCTTTGTCTTCCCTTTATGCATCAGACACGGCAGAAAATCATGGATGGGAAGCCGTAGGGTTTAAAAATATTATTAACGGCTGGGCTAGGAATTTGGTGGTCTATTATTTTGGTTTTTCAGCCGTGCATGTATGGGATGGAGCGGGCTGGATTACTGTTCAAGATTCTAAGATGATTGACCCTAAATCAATCATAACTGGGGGCAGGCGTTACTCCTTTAACATAGATGGGCAACGTAGCTTGGTGCAACGCTGCACCACCCGAAGAGGCAGACATGACTTTGTAAATGGCAGCAGAACGCCAGGACCAAGTGTGTTTTACAGCGATACGGCCACAATTCAAAATGCAGACATAGGGCCACATCATCGGTGGTCAACAGGTATTTTGTTCGACAATTTGGTAAGTAATGGTAATCAAAACATACAAAACAGAACCAGTTCAGGTTCTGGACACGGCTGGGCAGGGGGGCAAATCATGTACTGGAATTGCAAAGCAGGAGCAATGATTATTCAAGATCCGCAAGGTGATGCCCGCAACTGGGCTATTGGCTGTACCGCTACTACCATTACCAATGTGGGTGATATGGTTACAGAACCTTTAGGCATTGTAGAATCAAAAAACAAGAGGATTACCGCCATTCCAAGTTTGTTTAAAATGCAGTTAATCGAGCGTTTTCCATCTGCTGCAAAGCAGCCGCAGACCATCAGCTTCGATACCTTGGCTACCAGCTATTTGTCCACGCCAGCCTTTAGCCCAAACGCCAAAGCAAGTTCTGGATTAACGGTTGGGTACACCAGTTCTAACACTGCAGTAGCCACCATAGTAGCGGGAAAAATTCAAATAGTAGGCATTGGAAAAACCATCATCACCGCAGTACAAGCGGGCGACACTACCTATCAGGCAGCACCCAATTATGGACAATTATTAACCGTAATGGCTGCTCCGCTACCCATTAGAATCGTGGATTTTAAGGCCATAAAAACGAAAGAAAAAGCAGTACTCAATTGGCGAATGATTCGCGAAGCAAACGAAAGGGCAATGCTGGAGGTACAGCGCAGTTTCGATGGGGTTCGTTTTCAAACCTTAGCGGCCATTAACCCAATAGAAAAGACAGATCAACAGTTTGTAGATTCTATTTCTGGTGTTAATAGTCGGGTGTTTTACAGACTTAAAGTAATTGAAAATGGGGGGACTGCTTTTTTTAGCAACACAATTCAATTGAAGGATAAAGGCTCAATTGGTGTGATTAAGTTATTTCCTAACCCTACTTTGAATACCGTAACCCTCAGTGGATTGGGTAATGGGCCCACAGAATTGGTATTGGTTCAGCTGAATGGAAAAGTAATCAAACGCTTTACTGTGCAAGCGAATACTACTAAAGTTGATTTAACCGACTGTGCTGCGGGTAGCTATATGCTGAAAATAAATCAGCAGGACCAGCAGGTGCAATGGCTGCCTGTTACCAAACAATAGCCAAGGCAGATATTTTTTTATTTACGCGTAGTGCCAATTTTTTAGTTGGCAAAAAGACTTTTTTACACGAACGATTGCATATTAACCCCTAAACCCCCAAAAAGGAATTGAAAAAAACAAAACAGTTATTACTTACCTCCTGCATATTGTTAGCAGGATGGAGCGCAAAGGCGCAAGAGGCTAAAAAGCCCAACATCTTGTTTATTGCTGTGGATGATTTAAAACCCATACTTGGATGTTATGGCAACAGCCAAATTAAAACCCCCAATATTGACCGATTGGGAAAAATGGGTACTGTGTTCATGAGCAATTATTGCCAGCAAGCAGTATGTGGACCCACTAGGGCTAGTTTGATGACAGGTACAAGACCCGATGTAACCAAGATTTGGGATTTGGTGACCAAAATGCGAGAATCGGTTCCTAATACCCTAACCATTCCCCAATACCTGATTAGTAAAGGATATGTTACGGCAGCGGTGGGTAAAATCTACCACCCTGGCTGTGCCGACAAAAAAGGAGATGAGTTGTCTTGGACTGTACCCTACATCAAGCCAAAAGCGTCTGACTATGCCAATGGGTTGGGCGAGCCGGTGTTGAAACACTACCAATCTCAGGCACTAAAAGATTTGTTGTCAAAAGATGAAAAAGGAAAAAAGCTGGCAGAGGAAGAAGCAGCGGCAGAAAATGGTGGCAAAAAGAAAGGTACTTCCACAGAATGTTTAGACCTTCCCGATGACGCTTATGAAGATGGCGTAAGTGCATTATTGGCTAAAAAACAAATCATCGCTTTTGAAAAAGAAGGAAAGCCTTATTTCATGGCAGTGGGTTACCACAAGCCGCATTTGCCTTTTGTATCGCCTAAAAAATATTGGGATTTATATAAAAGAGAAAATATGCAGTTAGCCCCATTTCAGGAGCATTCTAAAAACGGCCCAGAACTAGCTTATCATAGCTCTAATGAGTTGCGTAACTATACCGACATACCAGATTTTGCCACTTTCTCCGACGGCAATTCTTTGCATATTGGCCTAAAACCCGAAAAGCAAAAAGAGTTGATTCATGGATATTTTGCTGCTATTTCATACATGGATGCACAAGTAGGCATTTTGCTTAACACGCTTGATTCTCTAGGTACACTTAATAACACAGTGATTGTATTGTGGGGAGATCATGGCTGGCATTTGGGTGACCATGATTTGTGGAACAAACACACCAACTTCGAAAATGCTACCCGTTCTCCATTGATTATTGCTGCTCCTGGCATGAAAGCTGGTGCTACTAAGTCGCTAACAGAGCATGTGGACATTTTCCCAACTATCTGCGACCTGGCCAATTTGGAAATCCCAAAACAGTTAGAAGGAACTTCGCTAAAGCCTTTAATGCAAAACAAAAAGGCTACGGTTAAAGAATTTGCCATGAGTCAATACCACAGAAAGCTGAAAAAAGACGAAGTGCAAAAGCTGGGGTATGCCAGTCCAAAGATTATGGGCTATGCGTTAAGAACAGATCGCTATCGTTTTATTTTATGGCTCAATAATGATTTTACTTCGGTACAACCTTTTACCGAACAAAGAATTTATACCAGCGAATTGTACGACTACAAAAAAGACCCTTTAGAAAAAGAAAACGTAGTGGGCAATGCTGAGTATGCAGATGCCGTTAAAGATTTGAAACAAAAAATGATTGCCTATTTTAAGTCGAAACAAAAGTCCTAGTAGCTTAAATGATGGTTTAATAAGAACTTAAAACCAAAACCAACCCCCACGTACAGATGCCGAACTGTAAATAGTTTGGCATCTTTCTTTTGAATTATCCTTCAAGCTCCTTAAACGAAAAGTAACGATGGCTGACAATTACCACGACCTCAAATCATAAGAATGAAAACAACAATGGTTTTTGATAAAGTGAAGAATCCTTTCAATAGAATGACCAGTACCATTATTGGTGGCATGGCAATATTTATCTGCTTGGGTTTAAGTGGCGTGGCAATGGGTCAGAAAAAGAAAGCGGTGGAAAAAACAACTAAACTTTCTTGCTGCGAAGGAAAAATTCCAAACCGCTTTTGTGCAAAAAGCCCAACTGATTCTGCATCAAAATTTTCTACTGGGGCTAATACAAAACATCTGGGGATGGTGTGGATAGAAGGAGGCGTTTTTGACATGGGTTCTTGCGAAGCCGACCCCGGAAGAAGGGATGAATACCCTTTGCACAAAGTGAACGTAAATGGTTTTTATATGGACACTACAGAAGTTACCAACCGTGCTTTTGCCGCTTTTGTGGCTGCAACGGGTTATGTAACTACGGCGGAGAAAGTGGTGGATTGGGAATTGCTGAAACTCCAATTGCCCCCTAATACGCCTAAACCAGCAGACAGTGTGTTGCAGCCAGCTTCGCTTGTGTTTGTACCTACTAAAGGGGCTGTGCCATTACAAGACTATTCGCAATGGTGGGAATGGCGGCATGGGGCAAACTGGCAGCATCCTAAAGGGCCTGGTTCTTCCATAGAAGGCAAGGAAAACGAACCTGTGGTGCATGTAAGCTGGGACGATGCCAATGCTTATTGCAAATGGGCGGGCAAACGCTTACCCACCGAAGCCGAATGGGAATATGCAGCGAGGGCGGGTAAAAAAGCACAACCTTTTCCTTGGGGCAATGAATTGCTGGAGACGGGAAAGGTGAAATGCAATAGTTGGCAGGGCACATTTCCCTATAAAAATGAAGCGACAGATGGATATACTGGTGTTGCGAGGGTAGGTGCTTTTGCCCCTAATGCCTTTGGACTTTACGATATGGCAGGCAATGTGTGGGAATGGTGTGCCGATTGGTACCATGCGCACTATTATGAACAATTAGCCGAGAATAACAAAATAGCCGATAACCCAAAAGGGCCCAAGGCTAGTTACGACCCCGACGAACCCACAGTGCCCAAAAGGGTGATGCGGGGTGGTTCGTTTTTGTGTAATGCATCTTATTGCAGCGGCTACCGGTGTGCTAGTAGAATGAAAACCTCCCCAGATTCGGGTATGGAGCATTTGGGCTTTAGGTGTGTGGCGGATAAATAGGTTTCGTGGGGGGCGGTCTGCACCCGCCAATTCTTCGGTCATCATTCGCAGGTTGACAGGGAGGATTTTGATGTTAGTCAGTCAATAAAACAGTTAATAGCAGTTAAAATAAAATTAGTAGTATGATAATGAAAAAATGGTTTACCCTAAGTGTGTTTGCGCTCAGTGGTTTTGCAGCAAATGCACAGGAAATTACACAGGATAGAATGTCTAAAGCCGACATGATAAAACTTGACTTTACTGCCCTACAGGCAAAAAAGAAATTGGTGAAGGCAAAAGATGCTTTGGTACTTAAAGCCTATCAGGCATTAATAAAAAAAGCAGATAGCTTACTGGGTTTTAAGCCCGTGAGTGTGATGGATAAAAAAGATGTACCACCGAGTGGCAATAAGCATGACTACATGAGTATTGCGCCGTATTGGTGGCCCGATCCTTCAAAACCAAGCGGTACGCCATACATTAAACGTGATGGAGAAATAAACCCCGAAGTGCAAAATTTTACCGACAAGGTGAATATGCCTGCCCTTTGCGAAAATGTGTATCAATTGGCCTTGGCTTATTATTTTTCTAACGATGAAAAATATGCAAAACATGCCGCCAACTTGGTGAAAGTGTGGTTTATTGATACCGCCACCCGCATGAACCCTAATTTAAACTATGCTCAGGCAGTAAAAGGAGTAATTGCTGGCAGGGCAGAGGGCTTGATAGATACGAGGCATTTTATTTACCTTATTGATGGCTTGCAACTTATAAATGCTTCCAAAAATTGGGGTACCGATAATCAAAAGGCCATCAAGCAATGGTTTTCGGCCTTCCTTATTTGGATGAATACCAGCAAAAACGGTCAGGCCGAAATGTATGCGAAGAATAACCACGGTGTGTGGTTTGATGCGCAAAACTTGGCAGTTGCCCTGTTTGTAGATAGTACAGAAATGGCCAACCAAATTGTTACTCGTGCAGCGGGACGACTTAACAAACAAATGGACAATACAGGTTTTTTTCCGCTGGAGTTGGCTAGAACCACTTCATTGCATTATTCGGCTTTTATCATGAATGCCTTCAACATTATTGCCACCTTATCTGAAAAAACCACTACCAACTTTTGGCAGGTAACCACCCCCAATGGCAATTCCTACAAAAAGGGAATAGAGGCACTAAGCCCGTTTTTGATGAAAGAAAAAGAGTGGACAGGAAAGGAGATTCGCCCCTTCAATTATGTGGATGGGTATCCATTGTTGCTACGCGCCGCTACCAAATACGGCAGCAATCATTACCTAGAAGGCATAAAGAAAATTGGGGGCGATAAGTCTGCGGCGCAATTGGTGAATTTATTATAAAGGGTACTTGATAGTCCACAATCTGTGTAATAAAATTTCACAGAGTTGCACAGAGCAGGCACAGAGAACCACTGAGTTTCAAATCCTCTGTGTACCTCAGTGAAACCTCAGTGGTTCTCTGTGTAATAAAAATTTCGCACCGCCTCTGTAAAAAATCGGTTGGGTTGTTGCCTGTCGCATTTTGCGATGGCTGCTTTCAACTGTCAGGAAGGTTTCGCAAGTTGCGAAAGCTCGCCTTCAACCATCGGGAGAGTTTCGCAATCTGCGAAACCTTGTCTTCAATCTTCTGGAGGCTTTCGCAACTTGCGAAAGCTCGCCGCCAACTTTCGACTGACTTTCGCAAACTGCGAAAGCTTCCCGCCAACTAAAAGCACTCGTCTGGAAAACTTTTTTGGGGGATCAAGAGATGCTCCGTCAGAAAAAAGGATAGGGGGATGTTAGGTTTTTTAGGGATTGTGAAAAATGGCGGTTGCGTTTCTAGTAGCGAATGGTCAATCATTAGTTCGCTATTCAAGAATTTGTGGCCAAATACTTGAAAGGCTTTAAAATGTTTTGTCGAATAGTTGCATAATCATCAAAGGAATCATTACCCCAAAAAGAATTTTAAAAAACTAAAAATTATGACCAAAAAATTAGCCACCATCTGTTTCGTTCTATTGTCTATGTGTGCATTGGCACAAGAAAAGCAAGACACCGCCAAAGTGATTAAGCCCATTGTTGTGCCAGAAGGGTACAGCAAACAAATAGACCTGGTTTATACCTCTGGGCCTGGTTGGGAGCAAAAAGTGGATTTGTACATTCCCCCTAAAAAAGGAAAACTATCTCCAGCCATCATCAATATTCACGGTGGAGGATGGAACCACGGAACAAAAGAGCAACAAGGAGGCTTTAACGAGTACTTCAAACTAGGTTTTTTGGTGGCCAATGTAGAATACCGAATGACGGGCCAAGCCAAAGCCCCCGCCGCTATTGAAGACATTCGTTGCTGCTTGTTGTACTTAATTAAACATGCCAAAGAATTGAACATAGATGTGGACAAAATCGTGATCATGGGCGGCTCG
This sequence comes from Chitinophagaceae bacterium, assembly GCA_027486835.1. GTDB lineage: Bacteria > Bacteroidota > Bacteroidia > Chitinophagales > Chitinophagaceae > Parasediminibacterium. Next base: position 74,395 of record JAIXOJ010000059.1, on the reverse strand, counting down.
GCAGGAGGCCACTTAGCTATGTTAGCAGGGTTTATGGGCAACAATCACCTGTTCGATACCAACTGCAAGGGTGTAGAAAACGTGCATGTGGCGGCGGTAATAGACAAATGGGGCATTGCCGATATGGACACTTTTGTAAACATTACTAAATATAAATCGGCCATTAAATGGTTAGACACTAAAGCAACAGATCAAGCATTTATCAAAGCATTATCGCCCGTAAGCTATCTCACTACCAAGAGTCCGCCAGTGTTCATTTGCCACGGCGATGCTGACCCTATTGTGCCATATACGCAGTCCGTTGCGCTAGATAATAAACTCACCGCTCTGGGCATCAAGCACCAGTTTATGACCGTAGCAGGTGGTAAACACGGCAGTTTTGAAAAAGACAAAATGAACGAAATGAACCGAGCCATCATTGCCTTTATTAAAGAACTAAAGATTGTTGACTAATATGCATTACTACCGCTTTTCCCTAACTCATGGTTGGAAACACCGCTTTTCCTTAGCCCTTTTTATGGGTATGTTTACGATGGGTTTTGCCACCAACTACACCGTGTCCACCAAAGCGGCACTTACCAGTAGGATGGCTACCATCAAGCCAGGCGATACGGTTACGGTAACCAATGGTACCTACAATTGGGGGCAACTCAATTTTACCAACAGAAACGGACTATCCACCTCGGCATGGATGGTACTAAAGGCCCAAACTTTAGGAGGCGTAGTTTTTACGGACAGTACCTATTTGCAGTTTTCGGCCACCAAGTTGCTAATAAGCGGTTTTAAGTTTGCCAATGGACAATCCAAATCAAACGATGTGATTCAATTTCGAAACAATAATGGAGTTGCGGCCAATTATTGCCGGTTGAGCAATATCATCATCAATAATTACAACAGTGACTCTACAGGCTCCTACCTCAACGATGGTTCTGATGTAGAAAACAGATGGGTGTCTATCTATGGTACGCACAACAGAGTGGATCACTGTACGTTCATCAACAAATTCAATGCAGCCCCCACCGTAGTGGTCTGGTATGACAACAATACCTATCCCCAAAAATCTACGCCCACTTACCATTTAATTGACTCCAATTATTTTAATGGAAGAGGTTATTTGGGAGGAAATGGTGGCGAGTCGATTAGGGTAGGTACCAGTGTTAATTCCCGTTCGGATGGTTATAACATTGTAGAACACAATCTTTTTGAAAACGGCGTACAGCTAGATCCAGAGATTATTTCAAACAAGTCGGGTTCAAATATTTATCGGTACAACACTTTCCGCAACCACGCAGGCGGCATCACGCTGCGGCATGGGAGGTATTGCCAAGTGTATGGCAATTTCTTTGTGAGAGATAATACTGGTATTGGCACACAGTATGGCATTAGAATGATTGATAAAGGCCACAGGGTGTATAATAACTACATCGAAAACATGGTGGGCAATAGCAATAGCCTCACCTCCCTTCGCTGTCCATTGATCTTGTTCAATGGGGTTACCGACTCGTACGACACCGCCAACCCTGCATTTGCATCCAAATATTTTGCGGCAGATAGTTGCATAGTAGCGTTTAACTCTATAGTCAATTGCTCTGGCGGGGCGGGAATTGTGTTAGGATTTAATGTTGACTCCATTGGGGCATATAAACCCACGGGAATTGTGGTAGCCAACAACCTTATAAAAATGTCCAAAGGTCAAGCTGCCATAGCCGACACTTCTTCTGGAAGTAATCTCGTTACTTATAAAGCAGAAGGCAATATTTATCAGGCATCAAAAGGGGTAGGGCTAGCCAAATCAACCGGCTTTACCAGCAAAACCATCACGTTCGGTGCAAGGTCAAATGGCGTGTTGGCGCCACCAAGTGCGGTAAAAGATGCCGCCATCAATACGGCCACTTATGCAGGAATGCTTGCATCGCTAGACGCACAAGGCAAAACGCGCTCGGCCATTTTTGATGTAGGCGCACTCGAGTCTAATGGTACCGGTACCGTAATTGCCTATCCCCTAGATACCACATTAGTTGGTGCGGGCAAGCCAGTAACCGTGTTGCCTGTGAAGCTATTGACCTTCAAAGCCAATTTGGTCAACAACCATCTAGCCGCTATTAGCTGGCAGGTGGCAAGCGAAATAAACATGAAGCGCTATGAACTTAGCCGGAGCAATGATGGAATATCTTTTGAAACATTGGGTAGCCTAGCAGCAGTGCAAAAGCATAGCTATCAATGGACGGATACCTTTAAAGCATTGCAGAACGCCCCAAAATATTACCGCTTAAAAATGATAGATATAGATGGGCGTTACAGTTATTCTCCCATCATCAGCCTATACCCTGCTCATACAATTGAAAAGGAGGTGCGATTGTTTCCTAACCCAATAGTCAATGGGCAGTTATGGGTAGCAACCAACCAAATTTGCGACAATGCCCAACTGGTTATTACCAACATGGTTGGTGCAAGGCAAAGCAGTACCCAGGCTAATGCTCAATTGGTACAAATACCCATCAATGGATTAACCAAAGGCATGTATTTCCTGCAATGGATTAGGAATGGGGCAGTCATTGCCACGCAACCATTTGTAGTGGGGCAGTAAAAAGAGAGAAGGAAATAAATAAAAAAGCCACCAACCATATAAAAAAACGGTTGGTGGCTTTTTTATTTTCCAATAGCTGGGGGTTCTACCATATCCACATGCTATGATACTATTGTTGGGTCATGTTTGGTTTAAACACAATCAAACCATTCTTTACTTCACAATCAAATTCTAATTGCACAATGGTTTGGCAAATGGGTAATATTTCTGGCAGTAAATGTTGACTATCTGCTTTAAGAAATTCCTTTATAAAAGTATTAAAACGAATCTTGAGAGGGTTTGAGATAATTTGGTAGAGCTGGCCGATGAAAGTATTTAGGAAAAGCAAGAAATCGAAAGCCTCAAACAGTTGAATGTTAATGGCATAGCAGTATCTTAACTGTTTGAATACATGGGGACTATTTTTTCCAGAATATAATTTGTCATCACCCAGTATGGCATGTGTTTTCTTCAACACAGCAGCAAGAAAAAGGGCGCAAAAACGCATATTAAAGTTAACCGACTCCTCCTTTATGATGCGTTCTACAAACTGATTGTCGATAACCTCAAAATTGGCATTTGTATTTAATTCAAGACAAGCTAAATCTTTTTGATTGAAATTGGGAAGCCAGTAAAGATGCGTTTTAACATTTTCTCTGATGTGCAACATCAATCGCCGAAAATTATCTATGCTAACGCCCATGTCGGCAGCAATAGACGTTTGGGTTGTTTGTCTTGTAATAGTAGCAGTGTTATAAACGGAAAGAAAAACCTTCATTTCTGCTTCATTAAAAAATTGGCAGGAGTAGAAGATTGTATGAAAAAGTAGGAACAGTTTTATTTTGCCATTTGGCGTAAAAAAATTGTCCACAAAAGGTAGGAGCGAGGGGTATTCGTATGTTAAAATGATAGTGAGCAAAGCTTTTGCATTGTTTACCTCATCCTCCGGAAGCTGCTTCGTTTGTATAATTATTTCGGAGATTTGGTTTTTAAATTTAGTAAGCTCAACTATTGATTTTGAACCTATATTCTTTATCGATTTGAAATTAAATTCCTTATCATAAATAGTTGTAAGTAGCGTATCAATATCGTTATTAGGGAAAATGGTGAGTAGCGCGTTTCTAGCCCTATTGGAAAGTTTAGTTATCAAAAAATCAACCTGTTGGTGTATGCCAGATTGTTTTAGGGGGCTTAACCCACTTAACTCATTAACCTTTTGCTTGGGAATGTACTTTTTTTCAACGGGTTCATCTCTGTTTTTGTACACAGCGCAAAGGGCAATTAACTCCAGTTCTGATCTTTTCCCACAGTTTTTTAACTTCTTAAAAGTACCATTCTCCTCAAGGAAGTCATATATCTCGCTGAGGGAATCAAGCCAAAATATTTGGCAGATGTTTACTGCCCTTACCGAGAGCCATTTTCTAGAAAGAAGCAACTGTAAAGACACATCCTCTTCTACTTCAATAATATATGTAGCCGAATGTTCAAGCAGAAACTGTTTCACAGGTTCCGGTAATACAGCCTCATGATTTGATTCGCTAGGGTTAAATGGGCTAATTGACATAAGTGGTTGACTTTAAACAGCAAATTTATTTGACAAGTTGAATACAAAAACAGAGCATACTTAGTTTTTTTCATTAATTATATAAGAAGCATACTAGCAGCCGGCTTATTGTTTATCAATTTGGTGATTCATGTAAAGCCCAAGGCTATGCTTTACTGCGCAAAATTTCTTGCATCAGGTTTATTACCAAAGCAGGTTCCACATTGGCTTGCGCATACAGTACTGCATTGCAGGTGGCTATTACTTCTTCCAACTTCGTTTTATCCCAATCCATAGCCTGGTCGTCAAGCATGGTCTGTGCAATTTGTTTAGCAGCTAAAAAAACATTAGGCGCTTGGTGCAATTGTTCAATAGCAACGGTGCTGTTTTCGGCCACACTTATGGGTTCAAGGTTGGATGGGGTGGCGGGAGCTTCCTCGAAATGAGTAATAGCTTCAGGCCATTGTTCTTCCAAATTTGTTGTAGTTGGGCTTGCTTTTTTGCGTTGAAGGTTAAAAAATATCATTAAACCCACAGTAGCCGCTACTGCTAAGGCTGGTATAATCACCCAAATATAATCCTGCTCTTCCTCTATTATAACGTCTTCCTGTGGAGGGTGGTAGGCAACAGGGGGCTGTACTTTAATGTGAATCGTATCTGTTTGTGCCGTTTGATAGCGTTGGCTATCGGCGTCAAAGAAAATAAATTCAATGCTGGGTATCACACTTTCCCCTTGTTGATTACAGGTAAATGGGATAGAGAATTTTTTTACCCCCAGCACTGGAAAATTGAATTTATTGAGTACATCACTGCTCTGCATTTCAAAAGCCTGTATCCCCGAAGGCCAATGGATGGCAGGGCAGGTAACGCTGGAGAAATTGCCCCTGCCCGTAATTCCAATCTCCAAAAAATTAGTACCATTAACCGTATCTACAGGTTTTTTCACTTTAGTGGTCATGAAAAATTGACCAATTGCCCCATCAAACAAGTGATGCAGAGAGTCAACAGCAGGCAAGGGCTTTACGGTAATTGTTTGGGCCGGGCTAGACAACAGGAGGTATTGAAAAACGGGTGCATAGAATTTGCCAGAGTCGCGGTAAAACTGAATGTCGGTGTTTACTTTGGCAGTGCCTAAGCTAAGCGGCCCTTCTATTAAAGGCAGTAGTTGTACTTTTCTAATGACATAGGCGCGAAACTTTTTCCCATTGATTAAAACGGTGGTGGCTTTTAAATCATCGGTGGTCATTTCTAGCACACTACAGCCAGAAAAGCTTGGCGTTTCGCTAACGGTTGACTTGGCATGAATCCTCGTTAAAAGTTGATAAGTAACCAATACTGGCTCGCCTACAAAACAAGTTGCTTTGCTCAATTCAACCTTAATAAATAGATTGTCTTTTATTTTTTTCTGGATACTCTCGCCGGCCTTAATAACAGAGAAGCCATCTATTTCTTCGTCGCCAATAGGCTCAGCCGATTGGGTGCTTGGTTGAGCAAAGGAATTGCTGGGATACACAATCGGTATCCAAACAAGGATGAAATAAAAGAATAGACGGGCAAGTGATGTCACGAAGGCGGTAGGTTGCTAGCCACAAATTAAGAACGTTCATGGGAGATTAGCTGTATTCTTTCTAAAATATTGGAACAATCGCTCCAAGCAGCTATAGTACCAAGGCATAGAAGTTTTTTGATTTGAAGCTTCGTTTTTAACTTTCATTGGATTTGAAACCCTATAAAAGTTAGCGAAGGAGGCGAAAAATAGTAATGCACCCTTTGTTGAACCCTCCCACCTCCCTATATCGAAGATTCATTCAACCCTTTGTACCAATTTTTTTTAGCCTACGGCAAATGATACGCAGAACCCTACCACCCCCGCTTCCTTTCTGTGGCGATGGACAATGTTTCCAGACAGGCTCATTTTCCGAGTGCTCGTCAGATTTTCTGATAAGCAGCCGCTAACCATCTGCAAGGTTTCAGATTATCTGACAGGCTGTTTTCAACTGTCGGCAGGGTTTCAGATTATCTGAAAGCTTGCCGCTAACCATCTGCAAGGTTTCAGTTTATCTGACAGGCAGAATACAACTGTCGGCAGGGTTTCAGATTTTCTGAAAGCTTGCCGACAGTCTTTGGTCGCAGTCAGAACATCTGACGGAAGGCTCAGCAGTTAAACTTCCCGGAAGTTTTAAAATTTCGGGAAGTTGATGCAGGAGTTTATTGCTTTTTGTGTACTAATGACTACCCTTTTATCTCCCCCCAACCCTCTAATACTAGTTTATGCATCCCACCCAATAAGTTATTACTTCCATCGCTAAGGGTTGTTTTAGCCATTGCAAGGAAGCTATCGTGCATATTTGCTTATTATTCGTACGATTCTAAACAATGATTTGCCATGATGAAATTAAGAATGAGTGCAATTGTTTTTTGCATGCCCTATGCTGTAGGGCTTTTTGCACAATCCACTACGGCTAGCCGAAAAAGTTTTTCGTTTGATAAGGGTCTGGTAACCGTAGAACAAGTGAGTAGCGCAGTGATAAAACTGAGCTATCAACCCAAAGGATACCAAGCCAACGAACTGGTGAGCGATGCCGTACTGCCTTTGCCAGTGTATAAACCAATAAAACCGCTGCCCATAGAAAAACAGGGCGACGCAATTATTATAGACCAAAAACTAACCATTCAGCCCAAAGCTGTTACAGATGGTTTTGGTGGATTTATCATCCAATTAAAGCCAGGCGAGCAAATTTTCGGTGGCGGCGAAAGGGCTTTGCCACTTAACAGACGTGGGTATAAACTCGAATTGTACAATGCGCCATGGTACGGTTATGGCGAAGGGGCCGATCGGTTAAACTATAGTGTACCCTTTTTCACTTCATCGCTAGGCTATGGTTTGTTGTTTGACAATCCATCGAAAAGCTATGTGGACATTGGAAAAACCAACAGTGCTTTTTTGGAGTATGGCGCTAGTGGTGGTGCCTTGGTGGTATATATCATGCTGGGAAATTCGCACCAGCAAGTACTAGATAGTTATTATCAATTAACTGGTACTCAGCCGCTTCCTCCCCGCTGGGCATTGGGTAACTTGATGAGCAGGTTTGGATATACCAGCGAGCGAGAAGTAGATAGTATTTACGCGCAAATGAAAGCCAGCAAAATACCCGTTGATGCCATCATTTTCGATTTGTTTTGGTTTGGCGATAGCATCAAAAATGGTCTAGGCAACCTCAACTGGATGAATAAAACCCATTGGCCCAATCCGCAAGCGATGATGGCCCGCTTTAAACGGGACAGGGTAAATACCATTTTGGTGACAGAACCTTTTTTCGTGAAAAACACCTTCACTTTCAATGATGCCTTGCCGCACCTTTCTATAGATAGTGCAGGAAAGCCCTATATCATCGAAGATTTTTATTTTGGAAAAGCAGGGTTGATAGATATCTTCAAACCATCTGCACAAAACTGGTTTTGGCAGCAGTATAAAAAGCAAATGGACATGGGCGTAGAAGGCTGGTGGGGCGATTTGGGCGAGCCAGAAATGCACCCATCTAAACTGTATCATAATCTGCAATCCTACGGGTACAAACGACCTTTTGCCGCCGATGAAGTTCACAATCTTTATGGCCACACCTGGACAAAAATGCTGTTTCAGCACTATGCAACAGATTATCCTAACAAGCGACTTTTTAGTTTAAACAGAAGCGGTTTTGCTGGCACACAGCGATACAGCATTTTCCCATGGACGGGCGATGTAAGCCGCAGTTGGGGTGGCTTGAAGGCACAATTGCCGGTATTATTAGGCATGAGCATGAGCGGCATACCTTATGTACACAGCGACGCAGGTGGTTTTGCCGGTGGCGAGGGCGATAATGAATTGTATGTTAGATGGTTGCAAATGGCGGCCTATACACCCATTTTTCGACCTCATGGTACGGCCTTGTATAGCATAGACCCCGCCGCTTTCAGTTTCCCAAGCGAACCCGCTCTTTTTGCCGAACCATACCAATCCCTAGCTAAAAAAGTGGTAAACGAACGCTACCGAATGCTGGCGTATAATTACACCTTGGCTTATGACCAAGCGGTCAACCGTAAACCGCTCATGCGCCCACTCTATTACGAACATCCTAGCGATACAGCAGCCAGTGCTGTGAGCGATGAATTCTATTGGGGGAGTCAGTTAATCATTGCACCCGTACTCAACAAAGGAGCAACCCAAAGAAGCGTGTATTTGCCCAAAGGAGAATGGTACGAGCTCAACGCACTGCAAAAAATTCAAGGAGGAAATCGGTTTAACCAAGCCGTTACATTGGAAGCAATCCCTGTTTACGCAAAAGCAGGAACCATTTTGCCACTGTATGAAAATGCTGATGGAAATAATACCTCCGCTATCAACAACCAGGCATTAACGTTGGCCTATTTTCCTGCTACGCAAAAATCTGCTTACACCTTGTATTTAGATGATGGCGTTAGTAAAAATGCGATCAGCGCACATCAATATGAATTGATACATATTGTTGCGCAGCCCCTGCCTACAGGCAAAGGGTTTCAATTCACCATTCAATCCAATAATGGACAATACAATGGCAAACCCAAAACGATGGATTTGAAACTAGACATCATGAATGGTGCATCCCCTTTTGGTACATCTGTTACCATAAATGGTGCAACGCAGCCTCCAGCAAAGGAGAAGAACGATAAAAAAACCGTTTCACTAACGTTCAGTGGAAAGCCATTGGTGGTAGTGGTAAAATAAAAGAACTGTTGCAAAAAACGAAGGGCCAGCTAGTATAATCTAGTTGGCCCTTCGTTTTTAAGCGCATCAGCTATAAAATGCAATCATTTATACTCCATAATAGGATGTCGTTCAAATGGATGTTCGGTTTCGTTAAAGATGTATCTATAGGTAACCAAATGACGACTTTGGATTCCGTTGAGGCTTTTGTAGATATTAATCATCCGCGGATTCCAATCACCCGACCAACCCATTTCATATTGGTCATACCATCCCTTCCCTTGCACAAACAGTGCAACTTCCTGAATAATGAAACTGTCTATGCCAAGTGCCTGAAATTTTGGAACCACCCCAAAAGCCAGTCCAGTAGCTTTTTTACATTGACCCATTTTTTTCATCCATAGCAACCTAAGTTTTTCAATCAACCCAAATTTTCCATTGAAGTGTTTGAAATAAGTATTCAAGTCGGGTATATTGATAAACATCGCAATCGGCTCCTCCTTGTAATAAGCAAACCAAACGATTCGCTCATCCATCACGGGTTTCATCATTTTAAACAGCCGTTGAACCTCCTCCTTAGTAATCTCTTTTGCTTCGCCATGTTGCGCCCAGGCGGTATTATAAACGGTGGCAAAATCATTCGCATACTTTTCTATGTGCTTAAGATCTACATGCCTAGCAGAATACTCCGGTTTAGCCTTGAATCGGGCATGGCGGTCAATAATTTTCTGCGAAAAAGGCGCGTCCACTTCCATGGTAAAATAATACTGGTTGTAATAATTTTTGAAGCCATAGTTTTCAACCAATGTTTGGTAGTAAGGCGGATTAAACGACATGCCATAAGTGGGCGGAGCATCAAATCCTTCGATAAGCAGTCCCCACCATTTATCCCTATCGCCAAAATTGATAGGGCCGTCCATGGCATCCATTCCATTCTCCTGCAACCAATTTTTAGCCGTATCAAACAATATATTGGCAGCCTTCTGGTTATTAATGCAATCAAAAAAACCAATACCGCCAGTAGGAAAGTCAGTGCCTTTATTCATGTATTTTTCATTCACAAATGCCGCAATTCTTCCAATGGTTTTCCCTTTGTCATCTTGTAAAATCCACCTGGTAGCATCCCCATGTTGAAAGTTCTTATTGCCTTGTTCACTAAAAACAGCGTTCACCTCATTGTTCATTGGGCGGATGTAATTCGGATTAGATTGGTTCAACACCGCATTAATGTTTAAAAATTCATCTGCTAGGGATGCACTATTAACTTCTATAATCTTCATCTTTTCTGATATTGTCAGTTCTTTTACGAATACCCATGTTTAGAAACCTAAACGCAAGTAATTAATAGAAATAGATTCTTCAAATAAAAAAATCCCAAACTTCCTGCTAGAGAAAGTTTGGGAAAAATCAAAACACTCAAATATTTTTGAGGATTAGCTGGCGGTGGCGGCTGGTTTATTAATGGCAGCAGTCCATTCCATGCTAATAGCACTTTTTTCAAGTTTTAAATAACTACCTGGGCTTACTTCTATTTGAAGAGTACCATCGTCGTTCACTTTTTGTATCGTAGCATGGATGCCTGCACTCGTAACAATTTTAGCACCTTTTTGCAAATTGTCTATGTATTTCTTTTGCTCTTTTGCTTTTTGAGCTTGGGGCCTGATCATAAAAAACCAAAAAACCAGGATAATTCCTCCCATAATCACCAATTGCACAGTACCACCTTGTTTAGGATCGCCTGCCGCTAATAGTAACATAACATGTAAATTAGTCATTCTTTTTTAAATTTTATTTGTATAATTGAAGGTTGAAAATTATTGGGTGATAATGCAAACTATTTTTTCTTTTCTTCTTTTGGCACCACCACTTTGTCTCCCGGTGCATTTTTCACAAATCCAGTAAACACTAGGTATTTTTCAGCATCATTCTTCGTGTTGGTGTTTACAATAATGGTTTTGTGTACATCACCACTGCCTTTAATCTTTTTACTGTCAAAGGCCGCCGTAACCAAGCCTTCGCCATTTGGTGCAATGGGTTCTTTAGTATAATCTGCCACGGTGCAACCACAGCTTGGTTTGGCACTGGTTATTACCAAGGGTTTCGTTCCAGTGTTTTTACATCTAAAGCGAACCTCCACTTTTTCCCCCATATTGATTGTTCCAATACTTTGCAAAGTATCCAACCATAAAACGGTTGTAAAGTTAGCCGTATCTTTAGCCGCTTTTTTTTGTAATGCCTCATTATCAGCATTGTTATTACAAGCCATCGCAGCAAGGGAAACGAAAAAGAAAAAAAATGGACGAAACTGTTTCATACTATTTCTAACATTTAAGCAACAAATTCATTAATTAAGTATCGCTAGTACAAGAAATCTATTATTGAAGTAAGTACATAAATGGGATTCAAACTTATCACTACCAATTATTGATTTACTTTCTTGTAACTAATTTTATTCAACTTATCAGCAGCGGAGTATTCTTTATTTACGCTATCAAGAATGGCATTCACAAAAAAACCACTTTGGTCGGTGCTATATTCTTTGGCTAAATCAATGTATTCATTGATAGTTACCTTGGTGGGAATGGTTTCAAAATATAAAAATTCGCAAAGCCCCATTTGCATTAACACCATATCTAAAGAAGCAATTCTATCAGTATCCCAATTTTGCAAACGTGGTTCAATGATGGAAAGCAGATGATCCTTTTTGTTGTAAGCCGTGATAAGCAATGATCTGGCAAAGCTCCATTTGTCTTCGCTTATAATAATATTAGGGTTGTAACCGCCTGGTTTGGAAATGTAATTATGAACCAATTGTTCCATCATTTCGCAATCATCATCCCAGTTAGTAAAGAATTCTTCTAAATGCGAAGTGAATATTTCATCAGGGAGCATCACATTGGAAAATATAAATCGCATGATTTCCTTTTCGGTTTTGCTGTCCCTGCTCTCTGCTAAAACGTACAATTGATATTTGTTAGAAGCTGCTAAGGTGTTATAAATTCGCTTGATTAAATCTTGATTCACCAGATGTACTGGTTTAGTAGTTTCAATAGCCTTGATAAAATCAGGATTTTCCAAAATCTCCCAAAGCAATTGATTTCCAGAGATTTTAATATTGATGTTCTTGTCCTCGTCTGTCGGCAAATGTTTGCTAGATTTTTTTAGTGCATCTTTTTCCGCATAGCGTGCTACCTCGGTTAAGCAATAGAGTAGATAAACAAACAACTCTTTTGTCTTGTCAAAACTTTTTTGCAGCTCATTCACTGGGTTTTTAATTGCTGTTTCACCCTTTGCGGCATCCATCATAAACAACAGTTGCATTACCTTAACCCTAATATTTCTTCTGCTAATCATTTCGATAAAGAACTTTATTTAAGGCGGCGAAGATAGGGGGAAACCAAAATTTATTGTTTTATGCGGCAATACAGAATGCTATTCTATCGATCTGAAATGTCGTTATGAACTGAATTATTGGCAATTTATTGAGCAGTAATTTAGTATTTCTATCGTGATAGTTATTGGGAATCAAATTGTCGCACGGTTGTTAATCAAAAGGTTAAAAGTCCATTCAAAAGGATGGCTTCAAGGGGTTTGCGATAAATAACAACCAACTGTTTCAAGTTTTACCCTTATGTTTGCAGCCCAATGGAATCGCGAGGTAGAGCAGCGGTAGCTCGTCGGGCTCATAACCCGAAGGTCATAGGTTCGAACCCTATCCTCGCAACTATAAAGGCATCAAAATTTTGATGCCTTTTTTTATTTCCCATAACTGACACACTTGTTATTGTGTAAAACCTCCTGATTCATTTTTTATTTTTTCCTGAAATTTATTTAGTTGCTTCCGTTGTTATGAATTTACGAGTGAGCCTCATTCAAACAGATATTTTTTGGGAAAATAAAGCCGCCAATCTCGCCTCTTTTGAGCAAAAAATCGCTAGCCTAGCTGGTAAAACAATGGTGGTAGTGTTACCCGAAATGTTCAGCACTGGATTTTCTATGAACACGCAATTACTCGCAGAGCCAATGGATGGAAACACCATACAGTGGATGCAAAAAGTGTCTCAGCTATACCGAGTAATTTTAGCAGGGAGTGTTATTATTGAAGAAAACGGACGCTATTTTAATCGCTTTATTTGGATGCTACCAAACGGGCAACTGGGTTTTTATGATAAAAGACACCTCTTTGCCTATGCTGGCGAACACCAGCATTTTACCCCTGGTTCCAAAAGATTTATTGCACGTGTAAATGGTTGGCGAATCAATTGTCAAATATGTTTTGATCTTCGTTTCCCCGTTTGGGCACGACAACAAATTGACAAATCATCACCCAACAATGCGGAATACGATGTTCTAATTTATGTAGCCAACTGGCCAGAGAAGCGCAACCATGCATGGAGAAGCCTCCTTGTGGCTAGGGCAATAGAAAACCAATGTTTTGTAATTGGCGTAAACAGAGTAGGTACAGACGGGAATGATTTGTCTTATGCGGGTAACAGCATGGTGGTTAACCCAATGGGTGAGATATTGAACCCTGATAACACCCATGAATCCTGTATCATCACAGAAGTACTGAGCCAATCGCTATTGCAAAATACGAGAATGCAAATTCCTTTCCTTGCCGATGCTGATGATTTTTTGATTCAACTCTCTTGAAGTTAAGCTGCCTATATGCTATTGCTTGGCTAGTAGCCACATGTCCGGAATAATCACTCCGTAATGATGCCCAAGCCAATTGGTAACCGACCAAATAAATTCAGATGATACGATGCCCTTTTTGTGTTCCACCAAAAACAGTAGGCCATCATTCAAAGCGTCTTCATATTTCAGCGCGTAATACACCGATTCATGCGCTTGATGTGCCTTTATAAGTGCTTTGGAAAATTCATAGCGACTATTGAATACAATAAACTGATACTTATTCTCGCACAGAAAATGATATTCTAGCTCACTTTCCGTATTGTAAGGGCTTTGCTTGTAGCAATAAATGGTGGGATGTTCGCCAATTTGTTCAGAGCTGTTTAATGCATGAATAAATTTTACTGGTTGCTTATAAGGTTCAAAAGCAAAGAGTACTAGAAAAATTAGATTGAGTGCCACAGAAAATCCAATGCCCATCTTCAAAGCATACCCACCAAATCCTTGTTTGTTCCACAGTTTAGCAAACCAGTCTTGCACAGCCGTTGAGTCTCTATAAGCGTCTGCGGCTATATACACTACAAAAAACAACATGGGAAATACAAATCGCTCTTCCTTATGCCCCACCAGACTATGCCCAATTAGGAAAAACAGCATAGCAAGAGAGTAAGGATTTTTAATGTTGAATAAATTTTTAAAGCACAATCCAAACAAGAAAAGAGAGAGCAGGGGTACAGGAAAGGCGGGCAAAACGGCCAGATAGTACCACCAAGGAAAAGTACCAAATGCGGCTGCTTTTCCAAGTACAATATTGGCATAGTAATAATTATAGGGAGTGAAGCAAAAGTTTCCATAAAAATGACTGTCTAGCCATACCAACAGCCCTACCCCTATCGCAAAACTCAATCCGATAACAGTTATTGTTTTCCATTGGCGTAGTTGATTAATTACCAACCATAGCAGGATGCCTATGAGCGCAAAAGCCATTTGAAAACGGAAAAAGAAACAGAGTGCAAGTGTTAGTCCAGAAGCGAATGCGGTATAGAATGAGGATTTCGATTTGGAAAATGCGTGTTCAATCAACAATATAGAAAGCAATAAAAACAATCCCCCCATAGTTTCTGAACTAAAGCTCGATCTTAAAAAAGGGATAAGCCCCATGAAATTACCCATCAACAAAAGCAGGTACAAATATTTTTCAGTCCTAAACTTTTTAATGAGTAAGTAATTCGTAAGTACAAATCCAAGCACCCCCACCAGCAGATGCACCACAGAAAATACATGAAACCGGTCATGGATTCCAAGGGAGGCGCAAGCTTGATACACCCATTGGAAAATATAGGGTTGTATAGTGGGTCTTATTTGATCCCTAAATTCCCACGGTAGCATCGCTTTGGGTGTAAACCCCAGTTTGTAAGAGGCAAATTCTACAATCTGAAAATATTCGTCAGAATGAAAAAACAGTGTATGCCAAGCCGTAAGCATTTGAACAATAAATGCCAGTATCAATATGCCGATTATGCGGGGAGTTAGGTTTTGCATAGTGGCAATTATAGTACTGTTACCACAATGCCCCACAAAACAATTCGTCCAATAGCATCGCTTCAAAAGGTTGCAAAGCGTTTAAAACTGTTCAGTAGGGATAAATGAATAATAAATTAACCTTAGCTTTCGGTTAACTTCGCCACTTTCATAAAATGGTTAGCGGCATTTTTCTGCAACCGATACAAATTGTTTCAACAGTGTCAGAAAGGAATTTTATAGACTACATACGTGTTTTTTGCAGAAGTGGCCATGGTGGTGCGGGTCAAACACATTTTATGCGCAATAAATTAACAGCTAAAGGTGGCCCAGATGGCGGCGACGGGGGAAGAGGTGGCCACATCATTCTCAGAGGAAATGCCAATTTGTGGACATTGTTGCACCTTAGATACTACAAAAACGTGTTGGCACAGAATGGAGAATCTGGCAGCAAAAGCAACTGCACAGGTCACGATGGCGAAGACATTTATTTGGAAGTACCATTAGGCACCATTGCTATCGACGAAGAAACCGAAGAAATAGAAGCCGAAGTATTAGAACACGGCCAAGAAGTAATCTGGCTCAGGGGCGGGCGCGGCGGCTTAGGCAATCAACATTTTGCCACTGCTACCAATCAAGTACCCGAACACTCCCAGCCTGGAGAGCCTGGTGTAGAAGGATGGAAACACCTAGAACTTAAGGTATTGGCCGATGTAGGCTTGGTAGGCTTCCCCAATGCAGGTAAGTCAACCCTATTGTCTGTAATTACCGCAGCAAAACCCAAAATTGCCAACTATGCCTTTACCACCCTTGTACCCCAATTGGGCATTGTAGCCTACAGGGAAGGAAAAAGTTTTTGCGTGGCAGATTTGCCCGGTATTATTGAAGGAGCCGCAGAAGGAAAAGGTCTTGGACATCGGTTTTTGCGCCACATAGAACGCAATTCTTGCTTGTTATTTCTCATACCCGCAGATAGCAGCGACCATAAGCGCGAGTTTGAAATACTCCTAAACGAGTTAGAAGAATACAACCCAGAATTATTGCAGAAGGACTTCATCATAGCTATCAGCAAAGGCGATATGCTCGATGAGGAATTAAAACAAGCTATCAGCAAAGAATTACCTGAAAATATCCCGCATTATTTTATTTCTTCCGTTACCAACATGGGACTCACAGAACTAAAAGATGCGCTCTGGCAGATTCTTAATAAGCCACTCGAAGTATAGTGGCGTTGGTATTTTATATGGTAGGATTATGGTAGTAAACCAAATGCATCTTGCAGACCTACCACCTAGTACCTATTACTTACCACCCAATACCTGCTTATTCTTCAACACACTTAATGTTGCATTCGCCAGGCAAAGCTTTACCTGTTTCTTCGTTAGTAAAACCATCGGTTACTTTAATGCCAAATAGGTTAAACGTGTAGTAGTGGTGAATTACCAATTGATCTTTTTGGCAACAAGTAAAATCTTTAGAAGCATCGTAGTGTTTACCAAAAAGTTGGGTAATTGGAGTAGTAATAGTAGCAGTTAAAATAAGACCTGCTGTAGCAACTGCGGCAACTGTAATTCTTAATTTCATAAACATAACTGTAATTATTAGTTGGTTATTAATTCATCAATCTTTTTCTTTGACGATGTAAAAATGCAACCATAATTACTCCTGCAACATCCCTCAAATGAAGGGGGGTGTTCTCCCAGTCTTTTTCACAGCCTGTGCCTAATATAAAAATTGCAGAGACAGGTCAAAACCCGTCTCTGCAACTACTAATTTAAGGGGTGTCTATAAAGCGTCAATAAGTAAATAACGCCCCATTTTACCACCTACAACTTTTCCATTTCCTCATTCACAAATTCCATCAATTTTTTTATGTAATCTGGGGATAAATCAAACCTTAATCCAGCCGCCTCATACAATTGAGGGAGGGTTTTAGTACCACCTAAACTCAATGCCTTCATGTAATGCTCCAAAGCCGCCCCCTGATCTTGTTTAAACTGCATCCACAAACCAATAGCACCCAACTGTGCTATGCCATACTCAATGTAATAAAACGGCACTTCAAACAAATGAAGCTGACGCTGCCAAGCAATTGACCTAAAGGCTTCAAGCCCCGTAAAATCGATGCTCGAAGTAGAAAACTCAGCCAAAATGTTTATCCACTCCGCCGTCCTTTCTGCCACAGTATGCATCGGGTTTTCATACACCCAGTGTTGAAATTTATCAATAATGGCTATCCAAGGAAAAATGGTAATCGTCCGTTCTAGCTGGTGTTCCTTAGCCCTAGACAAATCTTTAGGGTTGTTAAAAAAGCTCTCCCAATAATCCATGCTAAACAATTCCATCGACATGCTAGCCACCTCCGCAATCTCCATTGGGTATTCCTTAAAGCCACTCAACGCCAGCGGATGCGCCAAAAATGAATGCACTGCATGGCCGCCCTCATGCACCATCGTGGTAACGTCGCTCATTTGCCCCGCAGCATTCATAAAAATAAATGGTGCACCACTCTCCGCCAAAGGACAGTTGTAGCCACCCGGTGCCTTACCCTTGCGGCTCTCCAAATCAAAATGTTGAAGGCTTTCCATCTTACGCAAGCAATCAGCAAAAAAAGGATTCAGTTTTTCAAAGCACTCCTTTGTTTTTTCCAATAATTCCTGGCCAGTGCTAAATGGTTTCAATGGTTCAATGCCCGCAGGTTCCGCCTCCGTATCCCAAGGTTTTAAAACATCCAAGCCCAATTTTTTCCGCTTCTTCTCATAAATCTTATCAATCAGCGGTAGCACATGTAGTTTCACTGCCTCATGAAATTGGTAGCAATCCTCCTTCGTGTAATCAAACCTACCCAGCTCCACAAACTTGTAGTCCCTATAATTGCTAAACCCCGCATTCAGCGCAATCTGATGCCGCTTAGCCACCAATTCCGAAAACAAATCGTGCATAACCCCCTCATCTGCTAACCGGCGACGCTGAATCTTCCCATACACCGATTCTCGCAAGCCCCTATCCGAACTCTCCAAAAACTTCGCCGCCTGCTGCAAGGTATATTCCTTACCATCCACCTCCACGGTCATCTTACCCGCAATAGCCCCATACTGTTGCTGCATCACGCTCAATTCTGCTTGGATAGGAATATTCTCCTCCCTAAACAAGTCGATGTTTTTCTTTACGCTACGCAAATAAGTAAAGTAAGTGGCCTCGTCCAGCAAAGCAGTAGCAGGATTAGCAATTAATTTTTTATTCAACGCATCCGAATAAGGCTGCAGTTTCGGTTGAATTTCCATGCAGAAAAAAGTAAAAGCCTCCTCCAGCGATTTGTCTGTGGTGTCGCAAGTCATTTTAATTTGCCTCCAGCAAGCATCCTCGCTCACCACAGCCTCCACCTCACTCACATCGCCCAGCCACTTTTCCAAGGCAGGAAGCCCGTCAACGGGCCGCTCCACCAGTTCAATAAAGTAAGGTTCCAAAGCCTCCCAAGTGGTAACCGTAAAGTCAGCCGGCAAAAAATGCCGCACTGTTTTCGAAATATCAGCGTTCAATATCATAATATATTCAATGTTTAAGCACCGCAATATTAGCCCAAAACCACCGCCCACCCATCCACCTCCGTGTCCACCCATCCCTCGTAGGGGCGAACCTGTGTATCGACCCCAAAATTTCACCCCCCCCCTTCCTCGTATGGTCGGCCTCACGTGTCCGCTTGCTTTCGATAAACGGCTAATTCGCCAATAAACTTTAAAACCATTTTGGGCGTTCCCCTGCGGGTCGTGCTTTCCGTTCCAAGTCCTCGCTCGTGCTTTGCCCATGACTTTCTTCGCTAGAGAAACCCTGTGCCGACTGGAAATGAGGAATCTCAAGTTGAGAAACCCTGTGCCGACTGGAAATGAGGAATCTCAAGTTGAGAAACCCTGTGCCGACTGGAAATGAGAAATCTCAAGTTGAGAAACCCTGTGCCGACTGGAAATGAAGAATCTCAAGTTGAGAAACCCTGCGCCGACTGGAAATGAGGAATCTCAAGTTGAGAAACCCTGTGCCGACTGGAAATGAGGAATCTCAAGTTGAGAAACCCTGTGCCAACTGGAAATGAGGAATCTCAAGTTGAGAAACCTAATAGGATTAAGTTTATTGCCCGAGCCAATACGACTTACCAGAAAAGAAAAGGAATTGCAAGAAGAAATTGCCAGCCTAAAAAAGGAGTTGGATAACATGACGGTACAGAGAGATTTGTTGTTGAAAGTGGCTACGAAGGGTGGGACTTAGGAACTTTTACAGGGTAGAGAACTGAGTAGTTTGTTTTAAATAGATGCGTTAATGCACCTATTTTTGGCTGGATTGAAGCAATGGATTTGCGTATATTTTTGAGTTGGCTGTAATGCTTTAATGACATCAATCTTGTAAAATTCTATGACAAATAAAATATTAGAAATAAGCATACTTTATTTTTCTAACCAAGGTCGTGAGATTACATTTACTGATATTTCACAGAGACAAGATTGTATGGATGTTGAAGATTATGAACCTGACAATTTTTGGGGAATAATGGGTGGGTTTGAAATAACAATTGGTGGACACTTTACAATATTTCATAGTTCTGACTTTCATTATTTAGTCAAGGCGACAAGTTTTTTAATTAACTCGATGTATTGGATAAAAAGCGAAGTTTCAGAATGGTTTGACAAAGACGATGATTTTCCGAATGACGTTATTGTAAAATCAACAGGTGGAAATCTCATTAGACTGACA
The DNA here is from genome assembly GCA_027486835.1 of Chitinophagaceae bacterium. Classification (GTDB taxonomy): domain Bacteria; phylum Bacteroidota; class Bacteroidia; order Chitinophagales; family Chitinophagaceae; genus Parasediminibacterium. The sequence continues at coordinate 54,664 of JAIXOJ010000059.1, read as the reverse complement.
AGTCAAAACGATACTGAACTTATATTTTCCTATTCACATAAGTCAGAAGATTATGAAAATGTTCGTGGAGACAGATTTTTTGAAGGATTTACTATTGACAAAACCGAATGGTTCAAACAGGTTGATATTGCATTAGATGAATATTTTTCACAACTGTTAAACGTAATTGATAAAAGCGACAAACCGAATAGGACAAATGAAACGATGAAAGAATATTATGACGTTTGGACTAAAATACGTCTTTGACAAATAGCACTACAGCCAACATTAGCTTTGACATTATTGGGGCTTGACGAATATTTAATCAGCATTTATTCTTTATTGTGCTTCAGTTCGGGCTTGACGTTATAAATTTGGCGTATGAATAAAATAGCAGCAATGTTGCAATTATTGGGCTTCGGTTATGGGCAGACGGAATTCTAATTCCCAGCCTTCGTAAATACCCGGGCCGTTGTGCGTTATATTATGAGACACCTCAAACTTTTGACACTTATATTTTTAGCATTTTGTGGTTGCAAGCAAAATGACAAGAAGAAAAATGTTGAAACTACAAACAAGACAATCCAAAATGTTTTTGACATTTCAAATGATACAATTATTGCTTGTAAATATGGCAAAGGCTTAATTTTATCAAAGGACGCTGGTAAGACTTGGACTGAGTTAAAAACAGAAATACTATTTGATGAAGTTACAATTATTGACAATGGCTATTTAGTTGGCTTGGACAGTTGGAGAGGAATTCACGAACCCGATTATTCAAAACTATATCTATCAAAAGACTTTGGACAAACTTGGCAGACTTTTAATCTTGACACAAAAAGATTTTTTCCTTTAAATATTGTTTCAAATCCAAGACAAAAACTCTTAGTTCAAACAGTCGACAATAAGATTTATCAGTTAAATGGTACAGACCTAAATAATGATTGGACTTTCGTTAAGAATGCTACAGAATTACAAAATCAATACAAAGAAATTGAACTGCCGTATAAAATTGACGATTCAAACGACCACGAAATAAAACTCTTATTAGACACAAATAAACAAAGTAAAACTTTAGCAAAACTTGCAACTTGCAGACAAGTTAACAATGTTACCAGCCTTATTGACTTTGTTTATATCTCTGGAGAAGGATACGAAAAATCGTTTGACGAAACCTATGCTTATTTTGCTTCTTACAGTAAATCAAATGGACTAAAAGAATATAAAATCCCTGGACATTATGCCTATTTGAAAAAGACACAGCTCAACAATATTTATATAATGAATGACGATGGACTTTTTATTACAAACAACGACACATTGCGAAGACTGTATTGACAAGAAATATTTCAAAATCCTATAAGGTTTTTAGAAACCTTATAGGATTAAGTATGGCGTAGGATTATTCAAACACTTGCCTTAATGCTTTTACATTTGGGAGGATTGACGCAATGGAAGTTGCTTGTATTTATAAGTTGTACGCCACATTATGACAAAGCTCATTTCTATAGTTGGTTTCTTGACAATTCTATTGTTTTCGTGTAATGACAAAAACAAGCAAACTTTACATTCAAATATGCCTAACTCTGACACTTTTCTAAATTTATTATCTGTACAAACTGGCATTGAAATTTTTGCCATAAAACTTTTGGAGACAGAAACTAAAGCAAAACCTGAACATTTAAAAACACATTTCTCTTGTTCCATTCTACCGGACGACCCAAATAGAGAATTTCAAAATGTTCCCAATGGAAAAGTCGTCCTGTTACCTGGCATCTGCTTCCCAGTTGACTCAAACAAGATAGGCTTAGATATAATAAAAAAGCTCAGACCAAAAATTGAAAAAAAAGGATATAAACTCTTTATTTGCGACGGTAACAATTCAAATGACAGAAACAAAATTGCTATTGTTAGATGTGACGATGAATTTACACCTCTCGTTTATATGCAAACCAATGGAATAAACTACGGCATTGACAATCACAAACTCATTTTACATCTTGACAGCTTAAATCAAACGTTAGACCTCAAATTAATTGGAGCAGATTTTGACTGGTGTGAATTTGAAATTCGAAAAGAACCAAAAGATTGGCATCAACTTGCTCAAAAGCTTTACGAAATTTGTCCAGACATTGTTGAGCAAGGTACGGGTGACATACAAAAATTAGAAGCCGAATTAAAGAATTCTAAAAGACTCTATTTTTGGCTCGACTAACAAGGCGGCGTACAACATTGGTATTTGCAAAAGCTGGGCGGATCGAAGCTGTGTTTCAACTTTTGTTTTTCAATTTGGCTTCATATCGGGCGGGGCGTTAATAATTTAGCAATGTGCAAATCATCAACATTTATTTATAAATTTAGCTTCAGGTAGCTAGGTTAACGAATATTTATTTCCCAGCTGGTGCGAGCTTTTAGCTCGTACCATTCGCTTTGGTCTTCGCTACTATTCTTCATTAGCTGGGCAAGAAATTCCAAAAGGCATGTTGCCAGAACAGTTAACTAGTATTTCTGAATCACAGTTATCTGCAAGTTGTTTAGAAACTGGAAATTTGGTTTATTAATAAAACAGCAGAAATATTGCAGTTATTGGGCTTTGGTTATGGACAGACGGAATTCTAATTCCCTAACAAACGCCAAGCCTTTCTCGTTGTGCATCATTTTTAAGAAACTCACATTAATTGCATTATGCCAAAGGACAAAGTAAACATATTTAATAATAATTTTAATACACTGTTGGTTTATTTATCGCCAATAATAATTATCATTATTAATAGCATTGTTGCAGTTCTATTTGGAAATATTATTGGTAAGTGGGTATTTATACCAATTATTATTGTTGAGTGGTGTCTATTTGCATTTTTTATTTCTAAAAGTGGGAAAGAAAATCAAATACGAATTTGGCTTTCTAAACCTCAAGGAAGTTTACTATGGCTGTTTTTATCCATTTTTATAAGTTCAGGAACATTGCTAATATTCCTTAAACACTATCAACTTTTAGATAGTTGGGAAATTATTATTCCTTGGTTAATTCTAGCTTTTATAAATCCGTTTATGGAGGAATTTTATTGGAGAGGACTTTTATTAGATTATACCACAAAATGGAGAAGTTGGTTAGCTGTGATTATAACAAGTTTCCTATTTGCATCAAATCATTATGTTTTTGCTATTAATTCAGAATTATTTAAAGGACTACCAGTATTTATTTCGACTTTTTTGATGGGAGTTGTTTGGGCTATTACATATAAGAAAACTAAAAGTCTAACTTGGACAATTCTTGCTCACTTTTTAGTAGATTTTCTAAATCTTTCAGTTCCATCATTTTTAGATTTGTATAAAGCAGGGTGGTAAAAAACGAACGCATAATAACTAGGTTTTCGTTGCGTTTGAAGTACATGAAATGAAAACACAGCTGGTGTGAACTTTTAATTCGTACCATCCACTTAGGTCTTCGCTACTATTCTTCATTAGCTGGGCAAGAAATTCCAAAAGGGATGTTGCCTAAACAGATAAAATGGATTTCCAAATCCCAGTTAGCAACAACTTCTCTCCTAGCTGGTGCGAGCTTTTAGCTCGTACCATTCATTTAGGTCTTCGCTACTATTCTTCTACGCAACCTGTTCCCCTAGGCATGTTGACAGAACAGTTAACTAGGTTTTCCAAATCCCAGTTAGTAACAACTTCTCCCTTGCTATCATACGGTTATGGTTTTTATCCCCCCATTTATTCATTCGCACTGTTCACAACATGCGTTAATGCAGCTACATTTGGATGAGTTAAGGCGTTTTTATTTTTGAGTAAGCAGAACCTCTTGATATAACAAGATGATGAATGAAATTATTGATCTTTCTGACAAGACGATAACCATTGACAGAAATGAATATTTAAAAGTCAAAGGAAGTATCGACAGAAATGTGTACTATATAATAAGTGGAAGTTTGCGAATTTTTGTTTTAGATGAATACGAGGAACAAATCATTCGTTTTGGATATAAAGACAATATAATCGTTGCGTTAGACTCATTTTTAACGGGCAAACCTTCTGAACTATACATACAGGCAATAAAAAGGACAGTAATAAAGGTTGTATCCAAACAGCAAATCGACCATTTTCTTTTGTCGGAAACCAATAGAAATTGGTGGATTAAAATTTTAGAAAATTTGGTGCTACAACAAATGGAGCGAGAAATTGATTTGCTTACAAATTCACCGAAAGAGAGATACCAAAGGGTATTGAAAAGAAGCCCACAGCTTTTTCAAGAAATTCCTAACAGGCATATTGCAAACTATTTAAGAATGAGTGCCGAAACTTTATCACGACTTAAAAAGTCTTGACTCGAATCAAGATTTATAAAACAAGTTCTTTTGACTTTTGCAAAAATTTTAAATGTATGCAGTCAGAGATTTTATTACAGTCGTTAATGGAACAAACAAGGCAAATCATCAATCAAGTTGAAAAACTAAGAGAATACGATTTAGACGCTTTAACTTGGAGGCCTAACCTAAATTCCTGGAATATTTTGGAATGTTTGGAGCATTTGAATTTATATGGCGATTTTTACTTGCCCCAAATGGAGAGGAAAATCAATAGTGCAACAGCCCAAGCTGAACCTGAATTTAAAAGCGGATTTTTAGGAAACTACTTTGCAAAAAGCATGTTGCCCAAAGAAAAAACAAACAAGATGAAAACCTTTAAAGACAAAGACCCTATAAATGCCAAACTCGATAAAGGAGTTATTGATAGGTGTGTAGAACAACAAATCAAACTATTAGAATTGCTTAGTCAATCAAGGAAAGTAAGTCTGGAAAAAGTAAAATTGGAAACTTCAATTTCCAGTTTAATTAAACTAAAGCTCGGCGACACCTTTCTGTTTTTTGTCAATCACAATGTTAGACATTTAAAACAAATTGAAAAATTACAAAACGAAATGAAAAATGCCTAACAGAACGCTGGGAATCTTGCATTTACACTGCCAAAGAAGAACGAGATTTTATTAAACAATTTCTAGGCCCAACCATTGCTACTATTACATTGGTCATTTCTCCAAATTCATTCGTCCAGGGGCAAACGGAATTTACCACCTACGCCCAGCCTTTGTTGACGAGGACATCAACCACTTGGAAGCCAATTACTTTTCTCAAAATGGTTATTTCTGGGTAATGAAAAATGATAGCGGGGCAATAATTGCTTCAGTTGCTATTGGTCGCATTAACGACACCACCTGCGAGCTAAGAAAAATGTATTTATCAGTACAAGAACAAGGCAAAGGCATCGGCAAAATATTGTTGCAAACGGCAATTAGCAAAGCCAAGGATTTGGGGTATCTAGCTATGGAATTAAAAACAAACAGCCAATTAAATACTGCAATCGAGTTGTATAAAAAATTTGGTTTCCAGCCTTCTGAAATCTCAGAAAAAGACAAGAATGCAGATTGCGATGTGGCGATGCGGCTGGTATTGTAGAAAGGTATTGGCGAAGCGTTAATGGTAATTCGAGCCTTCGTGGCTACATCCAAGATTGGTTTATTTCCTAGGTAGAAATATTTTGTGGGTCAAACAAGCTTTTTACCCCTGATTAATTTGGCCTCGGATTAATCGGATAAGCAAATGCTGTTCAATTATTACCTATTACTTACTACTTACCACCTACTACCTTCTATATTTGTTCAATTATTTAAAAAAAACGAATGATATGCTTGTATTGAAAAAACAGTTTCGTTACCTAATAGCTTTTGGATTACTAATATTATTTGCGCCCAAATTGAAAGCTCAAGAAAACACATTACTCACCCAACCAGGCTCATTTGCCGTGGGTGTAAACTATTGGGCTTCCTATGCTGGTGTACACATGTGGCGCGATTTTAAACCAGAAATTATAGAACAAGATTTTAAACAATTATCAGAAAATGGGATAAAAGTGCTACGCATCTTTCCATTGTGGCCCGATTTTCAACCTATCCACCAAGTATATAGCGGGGGTGGCAGCAAAAAGTATATGGCATTTAAAGATGAAATGCCTTTGCCGCCCACAGGTGTTGGTGCAAACGGCATGAGTGAAGAACAGTTACAACACTTTGAACAAGTAGCAAACCTAGCGGAGAAGTATCACTTAAAATTGATAGTAGGTCTTATCACTGGTTGGATGAGTGGACAATTATTTGTACCCCCAGCATTGGAAGGCAGGAATATTTTAACAGACCCTGAATCCCTTACATGGCAGCAAAAATTCATTACTACTTTCGTTAATCGCTTAAAAAATAAGCCAGCTATCATCGCTTGGGACTTTGGTAATGAATGCAACGTAATGCAGAAGCTAGACAATTATTATCAGGCTTATGTATGGCTTTCTGTGCTTTCTGGGGCTATCAAAAGTGCAGATAATACTCGACCCATTGTATCAGGTATGCACTCCCTCAATGCAGAAGATGATGCTCAATGGCGCATAGTAGATCAAAGTGCTTTAACTGATGTATTGACCACGCACCCTTATTCTTTGTGGACAAAATATGCTAGCCAAGATGGTATCAACACCATGCGCACCATATTGCATGGAGCAGCAGAAACAAAACTCTATGGTGATATCGGCGGTAAACCCTGCCTTACCGAAGAAACAGGCGTTATGGGGCCGATGACAGGAGGTGAAAACGAAAAAGTGGCTTTTGCACGTACGGCGTTGTTCTCTAATTGGGCGCATGATTGCCGAGGTACTTTTTGGTGGTGTGCTTATGATCAATTGAGTTTTAATTTCCCACCTTACAACTTCGCTTCAGTAGAGGCAGAACTTGGATTGATAAAAGAAGACCGTACGCCCAAGCCAGTTTTGAATGAACTAAAATCCTTTAGCAATTTCATAGATAAACTACCTTTTAAACAGCTACCTCCACGCAAAACAGAGGCGGTGTGTATCCTTACGGAAAATCAAGACAATTGGGCTGTGGGCTATACAAGCTTTGTGTTAGCAAAACAGGCAGGCTTTGATTTCCAATTCCAGAAAGCAGGGCAGCAGTTGAAAGACGCACCCTTATATCTATTGCCATCTTTAAAAGGAGTAGATCCTTTATTGAAAGATTTATGGCTGCAATTATTGGAAAAAGTAAAAGCGGGTGCAACGTTGTATATATCGTTGGATGATGCTTATCTGCCTTCATTCACAGAACCACTTAGTATTGGCATTTCCACAAACACCAAACGCAGGGGGAATCTTGCATTTATCTCCAAACTGTTGGGTGATAGTTTGCGTTTTACTACAACTTCAGAAAGAAAGCTAGCCATCGACCCTAAACAAAACATTGTCTTGGCCAAAGAAACGGATGGTAATCCAGTGTTTTTAAAATCAAGCTTGGGCAAAGGCCATATTTACTTGCTCACCTTTCCTATAGAATCTAATTTAACCACCCTCACTGGTGCCTTTGATAAAGGGCAACCAGCTTATGCCAATATTTACAAAGAGTTGGCAACACCATTTATAAAGGAAAGGGTGCTAACGCAAAACAATCCATATATCGGCGTAACAGAACACCCCTTGAGCGACAAGGAAAAAGTGACGGTACTAATCAATTACGGCACAGAAGACATCACGATAGCACCAATCATTAAACAGGGATGGAAAATATATAAAAGTATCTACGGTACTTTCTCTTCACAAAAATCAATTACTATCAAATCAAATGATGCCCTAGTGCTTTCTATGCAACAGCAATAAGCGTTAGGAAAAATTTCTGGATAGTTGTTATGCTAAAATGGGGCAATGCTGTGCAGTAAAGCATAGGATTGCCCCATTCTCGTTTCAGGTGGATTTATCGAGAAGTCCTAGGTCGAAAGTTTGAAGTCGAGAGGTTGCATAAAAGTTTTTCGCAGTTATTAGTTAAACCTCACTCCACCCCCCTTTTCGAAGGTGAGGGGGCAAAACGAAAAACTTTTATGCACCCAGTCGAGAGTCGAGAACTAGTCTCTCGTAACTCCAAATTCATAAAAAAAACTAATTTTTCCTTCAGGGTCGTGTTTACTAAAAACTATTAGCTAAGTGAATCATTTGGCTAGAGTTGCAAAAGGATAGATTGCTGCCTCGAGTGAAAAGTTTGTCACGTTAATTAACTGGACATTACTGAATTTATTGTGCCCTATTCACCTTTCTACCCCCCCCCAATTCCTATTTGATTTACCCAAAAATTTCTTGATACACTTTTTCAATTGCAGCTATTTCCATTTCAGAGAGTGCGGCAAATTCTTTTTCCCTAGCCCGTTTAGAGAGTGTTCCATTGTTTTGGGTAAGAAATCGCATCAAGAGGGATACCAAAGAATCTGGCATTTCAAAAACATCATCTATTTCCCGTTTAAAAGCATCATATTTCTCTAAGAACACTACTTCCGCAGGAATAATTTGTTCAATGGTTTCTTGCACACAATCATACATAAATTCGGCTTGCTTGGTAGCGTCGAAATAGCGATAAAAATCAATGGTATCATTCTCCACTTCCACATTGTGGTTTTTGGTTTCTTTCCAATCAATATAGTCGAGTAATGGCAAAGAGTAAGCTTCCAACACCTTTCTATAATCTACAATCTTGTTTAGAATAGCAGCAGAAACAGGAAAGATAATTCCCTGCTGTGTAAATTGTTTTTTGGCTAAAATATGGTGCATCAAATAGCGGTGTAGCCGCCCATTGCCATCTTCAAAAGGATGAATAAACACAAAACCAAAGGCAATAATGGCAGCCGCAATTACAGGATCGATGGTGTTTTTGGTGAGCAATTGTTCGGTTAGCAATAGACCATCCATCAATGTTTCTATGTCCTGCCACTTAGCAGAAATATGGTCAGGCAATGGCTCGCCTGTATTGCGGTCATGCTCGCCTACAAAGCCCCCTTTTTGTCGATAGCCCAATTGTAAAAAACGTGGGTTTTCGATTACCAATTGTTGCAAACGATACAGTTCTTCTTTACTCAGGTTGGTGCTGCCAGCTTGCCCAATAGCCTGCCCCCAACGAGCGGCACGTTTGCTTTTGGGGCTTTCCCCTTCAATTGTAAATGAGGCTTTGGAATCTTTTAGCAACAAAAAAGCTGCGGCACGCTGCAAAATCTCCTTACGAATGCCTTGCAAATAAGTGATTTGCTGTTGAGCAATGTTCCTTTCTATATAACCTTTCAGTTTGGCGGTTTTATAAATCAATGGGCAAAAATTGATTGTGCCCGGGAGGTTGTTAATAATCAAGTGCCTTGTAGATTTTATCCCTTCAATGGTAAATTGAAGGGAATCGTCAACAAGATTAATATAGCTTTTCTTGACCAAGTTTTGTTTTGAATCTATTATTTTCCCACTTAGCCATTCAATAAGAAACCATATTTTCCTTGCATAAATCCCCGTTGGTTCAATGCCAATTAGTACCTCTAAGTTTTCAACGCTATAATGTTCAGTAAGCCGCTTAAACACCAATAAATTGATTCCCTCATATTTTAATGCGAAAACCAAATGTTTGTAAAGTGCTTCTATTTCTCCTATAGCTAAATTGTCATTTGGGAGGTATGATTTTGGGTATAAAATCCATTGATCATCTTCCATTTTTTTATTTTGTTGGCTTATGATTGAAATGCGACTTGGCATTGGAGCTGATAATGTGAGGGTATAAATAATGGCGGCATAACCAACGATAGTTGCTTCTTCGGGGAACATTTTTCCATCAAAAACGAGTGCAGTGTAAGAAAAATGAGCGCCATTGAGCATACTGTAAAATTTATGAGCGCAAAATAGGCAAATAGCTCGGTTTTTATTTTCTCCTTTCAGCTTAATAACAACCAATAGTCCTTTCAATTCAAAAAAGTACGATAGTGCATCATGTTAACTCATGCAATTGATTACTTGCCATGTAGTTAATTGTGAACACTACTAAATACCTCAATTTTGTAAGGCATTTTTAAGTACCACGATTTATGACAGAAAAGATAATTGACAAACAATCGGCAGCGCATTATTTATGGGGCGACAACTGTGACAGTTGGGTGTTGGCAGACACACAAGGGCTTTCTATTAAACAAGAAAGCATGCCAAGTAACACGAGAGAACAATGGCATTTTCACACCAACGCACAGCAGTTTTTTTATGTATTAAAGGGGACAGCTACTTTTTATTTAGAGGAGAATAAGATAGCAATAACCGAACAAAAAGGAATATTAATTCACCCGAAAGCAAAACATTTTATAGCAAATGAAGCAAGCGAACAACTTGATTTTTTGGTAATCTCCCAACCAACAACAAATAATGACCGAACAACAATTGAATTATGATAAACTACGACAATAAAATATTCAAACCTACAAGTAATACTGAAAATGGTGAAACCAATAGTGAAACCATTTTCTATTACAAGCAGTTTGACAACATTGTAACTGCGGAGTATTCGGGTGGAAAAATTAAACAGGGACATTTAATGGGGCTGGTTGACCACAACGGAAACATAGATATGCGTTACCACCAAATTAACCACAATAATGAACTGATGACAGGGCTTTGTAAATCAAAACCAGAAATACTTGAGAATGGAAAAATTCGTCTCCACGAAACTTGGGAATGGACTTCTGGAGACAAATCAAAAGGACAATCAATAATAGAGGAACTGTAACTAGGCGTAAGATTGAATAATTAAGACCCAAAGCCTCCATTGTGAAAACAAAAAACGGCATAAAAAAAGCAGTTGTTACTAAAAACAACTGCTTTTTTCTGTGGGCCCACCAGGGCATGATCCTGGGACCCCCTGATTATGAGTCAGGTGCTCTAACCAACTGAGCTATAGGCCCTTTAGCCTTGCAAGGCTATTTAACGGGAGCGCAAATATAGAAGAATCAAGATTAAATATTGCAGATCAAGAAAAAAAGTAGAAAAGTAGATGAGTGAATTTATTATTTGAGGCAAAAAATAGGTAGGCTCCTAACCAAAACTGGATACTTACTGAATCAACTGTAAGAAGTGGGGTATTAAAGTCAAAAAGTTATAATAGTCAGGATATTTGACAGCGTTCAAGCTTGGTGCAATACCTATATGCTTTAACCAACTTAATTGTCATAAAATAAATTCCCCCATTTTTGAAAGATGAGAGCTATTATCTTACTGTTTTACTTATTAATTACGTCTGGCAACAGCTGCAAAAAATTAGCATTCAATGGCGAAACATTTCTAACTGCAAAGGGAAGAATAGTAGATCAAGCGGGCAAACCCTTATCTGCTTTACCTGTTTCGGTGTATCATTCGGTTAGAGATACCCAGTTTTTGGGTAATGGTTACTTGGGTAAAGATGCCATTTCAAATACCACTTACACAGACGCAAATGGTCGTTTTCAAGTTACCTATCCCGCATCAAACGGGTATGATTATTTAATGCTACCCAAAGGATATTGGTTAGACAGCGTTGCTCCTACATTATGGGATTCAATTTCAGGTCAATTCTATTATCTCGATTCTGCCAGATTTCGCAATTATCTAATTGAAGTGTCCGACATAAAAATCAAGAAACTATGAAACCTATGGCTAAGCATTTCTTGCTTCTTTTATTTATCCTAAACTATACAATAGGTACAGCACAATCGAAAATTACCCCGCGGATTAATCTGTTCAATTTCGGCGTTTCCCGTTACTACCAGCATTTCACTGGGAATAATTTCATCGGCAAAACCTATCAGGATGGATACCCGTTTTCGTGTGATGCGAATGTAACCCTCTATAAAAATTTTGCACTAGGCATGAGGTTCAAAACAGGAATGCATTCGCTAGCAAGTACCACCTATGTGGGCAACAGCTCCGAAGGCAAGTTTTCTCAGTTTGGTGCGAGTGTCAGTTATTGGTATCAATTTCACCGCAAGTGGGCATTTGTACCAAGAATTGCTTATTCTCTTGTTACGCTCAAAAACAAAATAAAAAGCATGGACGATAAAGAAACATTCATTTACAGAACGAAGGGGGAGGAAGTGAGCATTGCGCCAGAACTGCATTATTTTTTGTTGCCAGAGATATCCATTTTTGCTCAAACCCAGTTTGATGTAATGCAGTTTTCCAATGTAAATGCTAATGAGCAGATTGGGGTAAATTATCGTCGTGGGCGAGCTGTAGGGGCAGGGCTGGGGTTGCGCTTATGGATAAACTTTTAACTCACATTCTCCTTTTGTGTGCCATAAGACAACATTCAATCAACTATTTTTATGCACATTGCCCACAATTAGTAAGCAAAAAGCAATAGGTTGCAACAAATGCATTTGGAAAAGTAGAGGTTTGAAGCATTGTCAAATGTTTCCCAATCAAACGGTTACTAATTGAAAAGCGTTAACCCCCAACTAAGAAAAGAATCAACATTATGGCAGTATCGAACTACGATGAAAGTGACATTAAAAGTCTCGATTGGAGGGAGCATATACGGCTTCGTCCTGGGATGTACATCGGCAAACTTGGTGATGGAGCTTCACCTGATGACGGCATCTATGTATTGCTAAAGGAAGTACTCGATAACTGTATCGATGAACATATGATGGGCTTTGGCAAACACATCGATATTGTACTAAAAGACAAAACCTTAACCGTTCGCGATTATGGCCGTGGAATACCATTAGGCAAAGTGGTGGATGTGGTGAGTAAAATAAATACTGGCGCTAAATACGACAGTAAGGCATTTCAAAAAAGCGTGGGCTTAAACGGTGTGGGTACCAAGGCGGTAAACGCATTAAGTAGTTATTTTAAAGTAACAGCTTATAGGGAAGGCCGACAAAAAACGGCTGAATTTGAGCGAGGGATTTTATTGAAAGAACATGATGAAATACCCACTAACAAGACTAATGGTACCGAAGTATCGTTTATAGCAGACGATACTATCTTTAGAAACTACCATTACTTACATGAGTACATCGACAATCAATTGTGGAACTATTGCTACCTTAATGCAGGGATGATAATAGATTTCAACAACAAAAAATACGTTAGTAAAAATGGTTTGCTCGATTTGCTGAAACGCAAAACCCCTGAAGAAGAGCTGCGCTACCCTATCATTCATTTAAAGGGAGAAGACATTGAAGTAGCCATTAGCCATAACAATGACTACGGCGAAGACTTATTTTCCTTCGTAAATGGTCAATATACTACCCAAGGTGGCACCCACCAGCAGGCATTTAGGGAAGCCTATGTAAAAACCATCCGTGATTATTTTAAGAAAGATTACGAAGCTGCAGATATTAGGCAGAGCATTGTGGCTGCAGTAGCCGTACGGGTGCAAGAACCCGTTTTTGAGAGCCAAACAAAAACCAAACTTGGGTCTCAATTTGTGAGTGAAGGAGGCAAAAGCATGAAAAACTTTATTCAAGAATTTTTGAGTAAAGAATTAGACAATTTCTTGCACAAAACCCCTGCAACTGCCGAGGCTTTGAAAAAAAGAATTGAACAAAGCGAGCGGGAGCGAAAAGAACTAAGCGGCATCAGAAAATTGGCGAATGAAAGAGCTAAAAAGGCCAACCTACATAATAAAAAATTGAGGGATTGCCGTATTCATTTCAACGACGAACCGCCTGTAAAAAATAAAGAAGAATTTCTGTTGAATAAACAAGCTACTACGGTATTTATTACCGAAGGAGATAGTGCGAGTGGGTCAATAACTAAAGCTCGCAATGTGGATAGTCAAGCAGTATTTAGCTTGAGAGGAAAACCCCTCAATTGTTATGGCTTGACCAAAAAAGTAGTTTATGAAAACGAAGAGTTCAACTTATTGCAACACGCACTTAATATTGAAGATGGGCTAGAGGGCTTGCGTTTTAATAATATAGTGATAGCCACGGACGCGGATGTGGATGGTATGCATATTCGTTTGTTGTTAATGACTTTCTTCCTTCAATTTTTCCCCGATTTAGTGAAACGAGGTCATGTTTATTTATTAGAAACGCCATTATTTAGGGTGCGCAATAAGCAGCAGACTATTTATTGCTACGACGAAACGGAAAAGCAAGCGGCTGTAAAAAAGCTGGGAAACAAACCAGAGATTACTCGCTTTAAAGGATTGGGGGAAATTAGTCCAGGCGAATTTGAACGTTTTATTACCCATGATATGCGCCTACAGCCAGTATTGCTAGATCAAGGAGAGCATATACAGCAATTGCTAGAATACTATATGGGTAAAAACACCCCCCAGCGGCAAGATTTTATTATTGAAAACCTTCGGGTTGAGTTGGATTTGATTGAAGAAACGGTTGCGTAGCAGGGACTTTTTGCCCTGAATTATTCGCGAACTACATTTCTTTTTAGCGCATTCCTTCAAGTAGTCAACTATGGGAATGCTAATCAAATACCTGAATACCTAAAACGTATAACTTAATACTTTTCATGACCCACATTGTTTTTAATGAGGCCGATATTGCTGTATTACAACAGGCCATTGCCCTAGATGCGAGTCTTGCAGGCGAAGTAATACAGATAAAAGATGATTTTTCTGTTGGTCCAATAATCGATATTTATGAATCTGATGGATACCGTATGCGCCGAGATTGGTGGCAGGATGTATTACAACATTCTCCCTACCAAGATCAGTTGAACTTGGTGGACGATAAAATGACCGTTCATCAATTGATGAAACAGTTGCAAGAGGACAGAAAACTTGAAGTATGGCTGTGGATGGGGCAAAACACCCACGATGTATGCGGATATTATTGGTTGATGGGGCAACTAAAAGATTTTCAAGGAAGAATATTTGTTTTGTATCTTAATAATCTGCCGTTTATCAACGAAAAAGGAGGCATCTTCTATCCCAATTATTTACATCAAATCTTGCCCAAAGAGTTTCTTAAAGCCAAAAAATTAGCGCGCCCGATAACATTAAGTGAATTTGAAACAGATCCTGATGAATGGAAAAGATTAGGTTCGGAAAATGGCGGGATTCGATTGCTAGAAGGGGGCAAAAAGATTGTGAGCAAATTTGCTACACTATACGATAAAGAATTAACAGACCTCATCTCCGAAGATTCACAAAAGCTGCCGAAGCTACTTTCGCATATTGCAACAAAAACTGCCATCCGTCTTAGTGATGTGTTTATCGTTTGGCGATATCGGCAATTGGCTGCTTTTGGAAAAGTATCCATTCAAGGTGATTGGGAACGGGGATGGAAAGAACTCTCCATAACCCTACCTAACGATGTATGGACCACCAAGTTATGGTCTGCCACACCTAAAGTAAAAATGTAAAAGGGCAATACCTTCCAAACTAGAGGAGGGTATCGCCCTTTTTTTATTATCGCTTACCCACAAAAGGAAAAAGCGATACAGAAAATTGAGTTGGGGTAAATATTTTTATTGACAAAAAAAACTGGTTAGATATGCGTTTTTATTATTGCGGATTTTCCCAAATTTTCACGCCTTTTTTCATTTGATCAATGGTTTTCTTGTAATAGTCAATGTCGTCTTTCGCCTTAGAAAGAGCTTTTGTTTCCCATTCGATTGCTTCTTTAGTGCGACCAAGTTTGTACAAAATACACGCATAAGTATCAAGCATTTCTGCGACTTCCCCTTCCTCCAAAGATTTTTTACTTAGGAATAATGCTTTATTCAACAATGCTTGATCGGTTGATGTGCTGTACACACTCATAGCCCACTCGTTCAATACCCCTGCATCAAATGAACTAGGGCTTTGGGAGCAGTATTCATATGCGGCGTTAATTTTTTTGTCTAGTTTCTGTGCAATATTGTAATAGATAGTTTTACCAAACAGTATTGCTAGCTTACTGTGTTTTGGAAATCTAGCAGAAAACTTTTTTTCCATCGCCACCCAGTTGGGTTCTTGTCCTGATTGAGCAGCGGCATCTATTTCGTTACTAACATCGTTGTAAAGCAATTTTACCACGATATCATTCGCAGTTCCTTTTTTGGTTTTAGCATCAAAAGCTTTTTCATTTGAAGCAATAATTTTCAAGCCTGTATCGCTAATATGTTTGGTTGTTGTATACAGAAATTGAATATTAGCATCGGTAAAAAGATTTTTTTGTGTTTTGATGTATTTTAATGCGTATTCGGTTAGACCCTCGTCGTTTAACTTGGCTGCATCTATGGCAAGCAAATAAAGCTGACGTGAACTCTTGAGGGTGCCTTTTTCAAATTGCTCTTTCAATGGATAGAAGGCACTGTCCACATTGATGGCCCGTTGACTCATGGCCAGAAAAGTATTTACATCAGTAGCACCAAGAGATTTATGTAGCAATTCGCCATTAGGAGAAAAAAACAAGAAAGTAGGATAAGCATGTACCTGATATTTTTTTGCTAGCATTGCAGCATCGGCATATTGTTTTTTTACCAGCTCGTCGTCGTTTTTGGTGGTATCCAACTGAAGGCTTATCGACACCAGATTGGCATTGAAAAATGTGCCTACTTCTTCTTTAGTAAATACTTCTTTGCTCATATACTTACATGGGCCGCACCAAGTGGTAAAACAATCTACAAACACACTTTTTTGCTCTTTAGCTGCTTTGGCCAATACCTCACTCCAACTCTTTCCTGTGGTAAATTGAATACCGGTTTCTTGTGCAAGCACTGTTTGGTACATTCCCATCATCAGCATTACGCTGTATAAGGTTTTCATTACGCTCATGGTTTTTTATTTTATAAATTCATGTAATAGCGAATTAAGCGCATGAATAATTTTCAATAACGCTAAATCTTACCAGCAATGTTATCAATTCTGTATCAATTTACTACCCCTGTTTAAAACTATACATTATCATTCACAATTATTCCCAAAAAGTGCCTAATCAATAGGGTAAATCGAAAATAAGCAACCCTGATGCTGAATAACTAATACCAGGTTCTACTATTAATTGCGTCAATGCTACCTATTGCCAACGAATGTTATACAGGTGAATTAAATAAAACTGAGTATAGATTTATTTTCTAAATTCCCAATTCCATGTAGGGTAATTGAATATCTACGGTAAGAATGAGTTTCAGGTTTAAACATCTTGGAATGATTGGCAGCATTTTGAATAGCAGTAGAATACCTATTCTTTTGATTGATTTTCGTAGTCTTTATGGTTTTTGTGTTTGCTTTTCGGCAACCCAATTAATTATGGTTTCTGCTTCTTTAAATCCTTCAAGGGCAATTTTTGAACTTGGATGACCATCATAACCCATGGCCAAATGCAACGTGTCATAAGCACTGTTAAAATGATTCAAGATTTTTTTGTCCATCTTTCCTAACGCTGATTGATACCAATCTACTGTTTTACGACCCTTCTTTTTGATACCTAATAAGCCATCCAATGCTTCCAAAATGCCAGTATAAGCAGTGTGACCAGCCATTTTTACATACTTCTTATCCTGATAATAACCGTCCACTTTTTTGGCTTTTTCTCTCAAAATCTCTTTGGCATTTTCTAAATACCGATTGGCTTCTTTAATGTTTTCCATGAGTTGCACATTATTTATAGCTACAATATTATCAAGATTTATTTCACTCTATCAGCTCCTTTATTGTCCAGAGATGTTCTATAATGTTTGATGGCATTTACAATAGACTGTGCAATTTCTTTTTGTCCGGACTCGCTGTTTAAGTAATCTTCTTCTTCTGGGTTAGAGATATAACCTGTTTCAACCAAAACTGCTGGCATTGCTACGGCTTGCAATACCCAAATGCCAATTTGCCGCTGTAAAGCATCTCTATTTATTCTGCCTGCTTTTTTAAATTCATCTTGAATGGTAAGGGCGAGAAAAGCACTCCTATCGAAAAATTGACGGGTTTTAAGGTTGATAAAATTCATTTTTTCAGGAGAGTTGGTGTCAAATCCTTCAATCATCTGAGCGGTGGTACTGTCTGCGTAGAGGCTTTCATTTTCTCGCATTGCTACTTCTTTGCGTTCGTTTCTATGCGCTCCCCATATGTAAGTTTCTGTACCCTTGGCTGGGTTGGGGGTGGTATAAGTGTGGTATTGCTTTACTTTTCTTGTGTATTTCTTTTTCTTTTTCCCTTTTCCTTTATAGTAGGTTTCGGTTTTGTAGCCGGAGAAGGTACTGTGCTTTATGCCATCAGCACTATTGCAATGGATACTAATAAATAAATCTCCTTTGGCTTGATTGGCTATATTGGCTTTGGTAACTGGTGAATGATAAACATCTGAACGACGGGTAACCACTAACTCGATATCAGGAATTTGATCTCTTATCATATCCTCTAACTTTAAAGCTATGGCCAAACTAATGTCCTTTTCATTAGAATACTTACCAGGCGCACCACTATCGTGACCTCCATGGCCTGGATCTATCACTATTTTTTTGAGTCTTGACTTTTGTACAATCCCATCTTTTGTAGAAAAAGAAGTTAAAAGCAATATACAAAGGCTTAAAACAGACAGCATTGCATATTTTCTCATCATCATATCTATAAAAGTTAAAGTAGTTTTTATATTGGCAAAAATAGATTTACCGCCTATTTTTGTCCACCCTTCATTATGGACAAACGTAGTAAAATAAAAGTAAAAACAAATTGGGCATTTATTACAACGTTTGTAGGGATGCTTTTTTGTTGTGCTTTGCAGGCAAATTTTAACAATCCTACTAACAATTTGCTGCTAAAAAAAATTGACTCAATTCCCACAAAAAAAATAGGTAGCGCTAACTTAAAAGCTCTGGACACGCTATCTCCATTTTCCAAGGATAGTACCCCTATTGCCATTAATGATTCGATTCAAAAATTTGATTCACTCACCATTTCTAAAGACAGTATCGATGCGCCTATTAGCTACGAAGCTTCCGATTCTGGTGTACTAATTATTCCAACTAGGGATTTTTACCTCTATGGAAAAGCCAAAGTGAGTAATAAAGACGTGACCTTAGATGCAGCCACCATTAAATACGAACAAGCAAAACAAGTGGTGCAAGCATATGGTGCTTTGGACACAACTGGTAACCCTAACAGTAAACCTAAACTAACCCAGGGCGAAACAAAAACTATTAGCGACTCTATTTTATTTAGTTTGAAAACCTTAAAAGGGTTAACCAAAAATACCTATGTGCAGGATGGTGAAATGTTTGTGAATGCGCAAGTGTTAAAAAAAGTGAGTGCCGATGAATTTTATGGTTTTAAAGCCCGTTTTACCACTTGTAATTTAGATACACCCCATTTTGCTTTTCGTGCGAGGAAAATAAAGATGGTTACCAATATGCTAGCCGTATCTGGCCCCACTTCTGCTGAAATTGAAAGTATTCCCATTCCAATCGGTATTCCTTTTGGCATTTACCCATTACACCAAGGACGACATTCAGGCGTTTTGGCACCTGCGTATGCTGTAAGCGAAGACTATGGATTGGGATTGGAAGGGTTGGGTTATTACAAGGTGGTGAATGATTATTTAGACATCACCACACGATCCAATATTTATTCTTATGGCGGATGGACCTTAAACATTAATCCAAAATATCAAAAGCGATACCGCTATCAAGGAGGATTAAGCCTAACTTTTCAAAATACAAAAGCCCTCAACAGAGCAAGCTTTGGTAGTTATTCCAAAGAAGAATACAACAGCACTCGCTCTTTTATGATTAATTGGAACCACAGCCAGGACCAACGGGTGCGGCCTGGAACCAACTTGAGTGCCAACGTAAACTTTGGAAGCACTCGCTATAACACAGCCGTTTTGAATAATCCCTATGTGAATTTTCAAAATCAACTAAGTTCTTCTGTCAATTATTCTAAAGATTTTAGGGGTAAGGCAAATGTTTCTCTCAACCTGAATCATAGCCAGAATAACAATACCCACTTGGTGAATCTAATACTTCCTACCATGACGGCTAGTGTGGTTACATTTTATCCTTTCCAGAAAAAGGAACAAGTGGGTACACCTAAATGGTATGAAAAGTTAGGTGTTGGCTACAGTGGCAATTTTAGCAATCAAGTTGCTTTTTATGACACTGCGTTTCGTTTTAAACAATTGCTTGATACCCTCCAATGGGGAGCAACACACAGTATTCCCATTTCTATTGCGCTGCCACAATTAGGCCCTATAACTATCTCGCCCAGTGTTTCTTTTGAACAGAAGTGGTATGGTCAAACGATTACTAGAAGCTGGAACGGAAAAAAAGTAGATACCCTTATCCGTAAAGGTTTCTATACGGGCAGTCAGGTAAGTTTTGGCATTAGCGCCAGTACTAGAATTTTTGGAACGTACCTGTTTAGTAAAAAGAGCAATGTACAAGCCATCCGTCATGAGATAAGGCCAAGTGTTAGCTTTAGTTACAAACCTGATTTGGCAAGCGGCTCTTATTATAGTACACAAGTTGATACTTTCAAGCATTTTACCAGATTCTCAAAGTTTGACGGGGTGATTCCAGGTGCATATTCTGAGGGAAATTTTGGCGGTATTAGTTTTGGTGTGGACAATTTACTTGAAATGAAGGTGAAGGATAAAAAAGATACTTCTAAGCCCGATGCTACCAAAAAAGTAAAGCTAATTGATGGTTTTGGCGTCAATTCTAGTTATAACCTTCTAGCAGACAGTTTTGCGCTAGCTCCTTTTCAGTTTTATGCAAGAAGTACCCTTTTTAGTGTTATCAACATCACAGCCAGCTTTACAATGGATCCTTACGCGGTAGATGAATATGGCTACAGGCTGAAAAACTATACTTGGACGACCAGCAACCCTACCCTTGGGCGCATTACTAACGGGAACATTGCGGTTTCCACATCCTTCAAAAGCAAGTCTAAAGACGGTAAGCCAGACAAAGATCGCATACCCAAAGACCCTTTTATGACACCAGAGGAGCAGCAACAACAATTGCAATATGCACGAAGCAATCCTGCTGAATATACTGATTTCAACATTCCTTGGACGCTTAGTTTATCCTATTCGCTCAGCTATACCAAGCAGTTGCAATCGGATTATTCTTATGCCAACATCATAACCTCAAGTACCAATTTCAATGGAGATTTTAGTTTAACAGAAAAATGGAAATTGGGCGGTACTGGCTATTATGATTTTAATGCCGCCAAACTACAACAGCTAAGTATGTTTATTACCAGGGAAATGCACTGCTGGCAATTGGCTATTAATGTGAGCCCTATTGGATTATTTCGGTCGTTTAATATCACATTCAGTCCTAAAGCAGGCATTCTTCGCGATTTGAAGATTAATAGAAGTAGGTACTTCTCTAATTACTAATAGTTGCATCAAGAAATGGCAATTACACCCGAGTGTTTTAGATGCATTTGGGATATTATGCAATAGAAACAAGTGCCTTATGGCTTTTTAGAATGGCTACTACCCATTCCATCTCTCGATTGTTTTTGAAATCGAACCATTTGTCTCGATAATCGCCTGAATTATCGATTACAAATTTGAATTCCCTAAATGGTTTGCGTTTGTTTAGGGCTTGAATAAGTTTGTTTTTAAGTGTTGTATTAGGAAGCTCCTCAGTAAAGTCAACCATTATTTGAAAAGAATCTCTTGATTCCATTGTTTGGATATGGTAATAATCAAAAGAATTTTCCTCTAATTTTTCAATATCATCTTCCCAAGGAGTGGTATCCATGTCTTGCATTTTGATTGGATCCGGTACAAAAAGGTATTCACCCGTTTGTTTATGGACGTAGGCTTTAAAGCCTAAGGAAAGTTCTTCTGCAATTTCCTTTATTTGTTTTTTAGTAAAAGTCAACATGGAGTAAAAATAGTA
Source organism: Chitinophagaceae bacterium (assembly GCA_027486835.1). Classification (GTDB taxonomy): domain Bacteria; phylum Bacteroidota; class Bacteroidia; order Chitinophagales; family Chitinophagaceae; genus Parasediminibacterium. The sequence goes on along the minus strand of JAIXOJ010000059.1, from coordinate 33,025 downwards.
GATGGAATTAGAAATTGTATTGAATTCAAACCGCTTTATCTCATCAAAAAAACCGTAGTTCAAAAGAGCCATGAATGCTTAAACATTCATGGCTAAAATGAAAAAGAGAAAATGTGCTTTTCCATTAAATACTTGGACTTCCAGCACTAAGGATTCATTCTCTGGAAGGTCTCGCTAATTTGTGCTGGGTTGGCATTAGCCATCATTTCACTAAAACCAAACGTTAAGGTTGTTTTGCCTTCCTTCATTTGTGAAAACACAGCATCCACAAAATCTTTTACGGCTGGTTGGCCGTCGTGCAATCCTTTACCGCCTAAGTCGGTATTTAAAGCGGGGGGAATCATTTCTATCACTTCGATGTTTTTGGATTTCAGTAGGTGGCGAAGCGATAGCGTGAAGGAATGGAAGAAGGCTTTTGTAGCACTGTAAACAGGCACTTTGGCTAAGGGGACAAAAGAGAGTCCAGAGGTTACATTGATGATGGTGTATAATGAAGCTAATTGGGAAAAAAGCGTGCTTAAATGAATTGGTGCCAACACATTGGTGGTGATTTCTGCGGTTGCTTTTTCGTAAAATCTTTCGTCAGCAATATCCATCCAGTTTTGAATGCCCGCATTGTTTACCAATACATTCAAGTCGCTATGGTTTGCTGCAACCCAGTTGTACAAATCAATTCGTTCTGCTTCGTTTGATAAGTCACACTCTTTTGTGATGATTGAAGGAAATTGCTCCGCTGCTGCTTGTAAGGCCGAAGCTCTACGGCCACAAATGATGACGGTGTTGTTTTCTAGAAAAAATCTTTCGGTAAGCCCTAAGCCAATGCCTGTGGCACCGCCTGTAATCAGGATTTTGTTGTTACTTAAATTCATGGGATAATTTATTTATTGCAGCAGCAAAGATGCTTTAATGCAATGGTGAAAATGGAAGGCTAATAAAGATTTATTATTCAACCTATAATAGTTGATACGATTGTTTGAGCAGGCCAAATAATTGGGGAGTAATGTCTGCTACACTGCCTATTCGAATGTGGTTTTCGTATCTATTGGAGTATAGGGTACTTTTTTTAATTGCCTCTTCTTCTAACATTTTAGCAGAATAAAACTTTAGGTCAAGCTCTTTTTTCATGGGCTTGATAATGAGAAACGTCTGATTATGCACAAATACGATGCAGTTTTGGGTAGCACTTACGGCAATATCATCCCAATCTACAATTACTGAGAGTAATTGGTCGAATACCAAAATCAGCTCTTCGGACTTGCCTTTGAATAGGCTGTCAATACCCACTTTTACGCAGTTGTGCCATTGGTTAGGGTTTTTCAAGTCTCTTTCACATTTGGGGCAAGTCCACATACAGTCTTTTTGTTTTTTTGATGCGCTAGGGTAGGAGGGATAGCCTTAACCCTCCTTTGTAGAATCGAAACAAGGGCAAGAAAAAAGCATTTCCTCCCCCATCTTAAATTAATCCAGCCGACCTCTTTTTTAGGGTACCATCATTTGTTGTTGCATTACAACACCTTCGCTGGTAGTGGCAATTAATTGGTAATTTCCTTTGGAGAGTCCATCGGTTATGATTGACCAAGAAGCGCCATTGGTCTGTTTAATTAGTCTAGTAGATATGGGTTGCCCTTTGGCGTTCAACACTTGTAATCTAGCCTTGCCTGCATAGCCATTTAGTTGTACTAAGGCATTAGTAGTTGCAGGATTGGGTGTTACTAAAAGGGATATTTTTTCGAGGATAGGCAAAACTCTTTGTTTGCCTGAGTAAGTAAACCGTCCGTCGTTATCCATCATTTTTAGTCGATATTGATGTGCAAGATCCAAGCGAGTACGGTGCTGGTAATCATATTGTTGGGTAGCCATGCTATTGTTTTTTGCTGAAAGAATGGCAATGGTCTGCCAATCGTTAGTGCCAACAGCAGCATGTTCTATTTCGTATTGTTTCACCTGAGTTTCTTGGATGGTTAACCATTGTAAGTGAATGTGGGTTTCCGCAGCTTTGGCGGTAAAGCGCAACAACTTGAGCGGCAGGGTAGTATCGGTAGGTTGCGTTAGCGCGAGTGAAAAAGCTTGGGGCAATCCGTTTTGAAGGCTGCCTTTGTGCTTTATTTCTAGGGTAATAATGTCACCAGCATATACGGTGTCAAGGATAATTTGCTCCACATTGTCCAATAAATTATCGCCTTTGGTAGCTGCTGCAGATGGCACAGTGGGGGTCAATATCCATGGGTAGTAGGTTTTGCCTCCCTTGGTTAAGCGGATGTCTAAGTCGTTTACCAATTTTGGCGTAGGGTTGTTGAGTACATCCACAAAATCTACCGTGCCGGCTGGGTCTGTCCACGCAATGGTAGCTTTTAGGCTACCTGTTTTTTGTATAGGAATAGTTTGGGTAAATACCTGCCCATTGGTCAGCTTGTCTTCTATCAACAGATGTTTTGCCCACCAGTTATTGTTAGCAATGGCGGCAGTTTTAATTACTTCCACGGCTTTGGTGCTGTTGAGTAAGCCCCAACCAAATTGGTAATCAGGCCCTTTGGTTGTTCCTGCTTCGTCGGCAGTATGTATGGCCAAGGCTTTCAAAGTAGCCGAGCGCATGGTATTAGCTCCGTGTAAACTAGCATAATATTCTTGCCAAAGCAGTAAAGAACCGGTGATGCCTGGGGCAGACATAGAAGTGCCACTTTCGCTTATATAATCCGTTGCGCCACTGGCAATGCACGATAATACATTCACCCCGTCGGCCACTAAATCGGGTTTAATGCGGCCATCATCTGTAGGGCCCCAACTGCTAAAGGCACTCATCACTACATCGCTCGGTTTAGTATAACCGTTAATAATGGGCAATACGGCACCTACTGTCAACACATTTTTTGCATTGCCCGTAGTACCAATAATGCCATAGCCATTGTTGCTAGAAATGCCTGCCGGACGAACACCTGCATCGCTCATTACCCCCGTGCTGTCGTAGCGGTCATACGACTGCCCCACCGCAGGGCCATTCACGTTTCGGTTGTTGCCTGCGGCTTTTACAATTAAATAGTAGGGTGCATTGTATGCGAGTTCGTCGTAAACGGAAGTGTTGGCATCGTAATAACCAAAGTTGTAGTCTTCATTTTCATTGTAGCGACCCCAAAATTCCCAACGACCCGTAAATGGGTTTTTATACCATCCAGCAATATCACCATAAGAATGATTAGAGAGCAAAAGCCCGTTGGCGGCTGCGTTACTCATTTCCGAAACGTCATTAGAAAAGTCGTAAGTAAGCAAGTTTTGCGCTTCATAAGCCATGCCTTTTACCAGCGGATTAACGCCCGATGCTATCATGGTTCCTGCCACATGGGTGCCATGGTCGGAGCCGCCGCCACTGTAGTAAGAACTGTCCATGCGCTTGATTCTGCCTGCTAGTTCCACATGAGTATCCAATATACGCCCACCATCCCAAATGGCCAATCTATTTTTCATCAGAGCCGAGTTGCCGCTAAGGTTAAGCCCTGTTTTTCCGCCAGGCCACAACTGACTAGTGCCAATGGTAGCTGCGGCATCTCTATTATTATAAGTATGGTAATAAACGGGCAAGCCAAATCGGTTGACGCCTACTAAGCGCCCATATCCGTCACTGCTGTTCAACACAGTATCCCAATGTTTGCTAGCGGCTAATTGATAGGCCAATAACCTGCTAGAATCGGCACATTGTTGCAAAGTCTTAGCCTTAGAGAGCAAGTATTTTGTTTGTGTAGCAGGCTGTGCGGAAAGCCAGCCAGCCGTGCAAGTCATAGAAATAACGAGTAGAAAAACACATCGCTTCATGAAGATTTCATTTTGTGTATCCGCAAAATAAGGCGGTAAGTGAGTAGTTGATGCAAAGAAGATTAATGGTTGGGGGCTACAGGGCAAAATGCCTGTTAAGGGGTACCATTGATTTCATTTTTCGTTATTTCAAAAAAGGTCGCAAAGTCTTTAATTGGATTCCCATTTTCATCAAATTTCACGATTATATTATTCCCTATGATTGTCAATGTATCGGGTATAAAGTCATTACTATATCGTTTGTCTTCAAAAATTATTTTGTTGGCTAAAACATGATAGTTTCCTCTATAGACTTCTTCATTAAACATTTTTGAAGATACCATTTCAAATTTTTTATCAGCTCTTAGAGTCAAATGAATTGCGGACAAATCGTCCATAAGGGTTGCTTCCAATATTTTTTTGCTCTTAAAAATCTCGGAACTTATCAATTCTGATGTCGTAATGATTCCTAAAACTAAACTTCCAATGATAATACCCTTTCGATTCTTATCAGTAATTGACAAGACCCAAAAAGCCATAAAAGGAAATCCAAAAAGAAATAAGGGAATTACAGAAAAAAGCCAAATCTTTTCCCAAATGTAGTCTTGCAAGAAATAGGTAATTAATATTAGAAAGCCAGTAGCTGATGTAAACAAATGATACTTTGTGTTTTTCTCTTTCATATGCATATGTCCTGTAAAAAAAATGCGGGCTGTTTGGAAATTAAGTTCCGTCAGCCGATAACAGAAATAGATAATTGTAATAATGCTGCTATTATATTCATGAGCCGAATTTATAGGTTCGTACCAATATGCCGATTACTTGGATTTGGAAATCCCTTTTTTCTGTTTAGGTGAAATGCCCTTTGGAACATGTTACCTACAGCGGACAGTAATTATGCTAATCACTCTTAAAATAAATTTCTTTAAAGTTGTTATACAAGTTCCACTTACAAATTCCACTATCTGAAAATTGAAATATCTTATTGTTACAAAGAACAAACAGTTTTCTACGTGTAGTACTAAAACAGTTTCCACCATTTTGTTTCACACTTTCTTGCAATCTATTTGAGGTATTAATAAGGTCAAATAAATTTTTTAAAATTGAATTGTCCGTAAGTCTTTTTTTATAAATAGGAATTTCTAAAACCATCACTCTTCTCATTGTGTCTGTATAAGCTATGCTGTCATTAATTAAAGTGCAATAATATTTATTGTCGGATAAACGTTCAATACAAATCTTCTCTTTGTAGTCATGAGTACAGCCATCTGATTTATAAAAAATGGAAATCTTGTCAGCATTTGTAAATGGATTTAAATTTTCTACGTCAAGAGAATCGTAAATATTTTTCAATGTAAATGATGTGTCATTACTTATTGATATTTTGTATTCTTTCAAATCATCAAAAACAGTTTTTAATTTCAGATTGTAAGTGCCAGGCAATAAATTATCCCAATTCATTATAAACATCCTTGTAATGCTATCAGTAAAACCGTCAGGGTTGAAATTTTCTGATTTATGTAATAGTTCTATTTTGTTGATGAGTCTAATTGAAATTGATTTGTCAATAGAAATTTTCAGAGAACAATATTTGGATTTATCCTTTGAATAGGATTTTATTGATAGTCCAAATTGGCTAACAATAAGAAAACTTACTATTAATGTTCGAAACTTGATGTTACCCATTGTTCTTTATTACTGACTTAAAATTATCCTCAACTTCTTTTCGTCAAAACCAAAAGTAACCTCAATAAAGCGTGTTCTACAAATGCAAATGAATTCATCGATTGGATAAAATCCATAACCGAGCGATAGCAAGGTAGAATTTGTCCCGAACTAGGATTCGGAATTCACAGTTAACTGTTCAGACGATATTTCTTTCGGAGCATGTTGCCCGTATAGCATTCTTGTATTCGGGTTTAGTTTTTGTGTTTTCTAAAAATTATTTCTGCAATATGGCAATGTGTTTCAGGATAAAAAAAATGTATTTCTCCATCAAATTTCATGTAAAGTTGTCCCTCATTTCTCCCAATTTTCTCTTTTGTTTTTACCCTCAATGGAATTCTTTCCGACACCGTGAGTTTAACAGAATCTAGTTTTCTATTGTCAGAGAATTTGAAAAATACGGTATAGCCACCTCTCCATATATTCGGCCAATCAGCAACCTTTAGTTTGGAAAAATTATTTGTGACTCGTTTCAATGTGTCATATTTTTCAATGTCTGAAAGTGAAAAATTAGTGTTCTTAGTTTGACGCATATAACCTCTTATTAGGTAAGAAAGCGCGACAACGTCTTTGTTTTCTTCACCCCTTACCCTCATTTGGGCAGTCTTTGTAGCAGTTCTGCAACCAATACATGAAATAATGACTAAAAGAATTAATCGGAAAAACATATTTATTTATACTTTTACTTTAATACAATTGTTAGTTTTGAAATAGAACTCCCTAACCAATTAATTTCAAGCAACTCCATTTCGTCAAAACCAAAAGTAGCCGCATTAAAGCGTGTTCTACAAATGCAAATGAATTCATCAATTGGATAAAAACCATAACCGATCGATAGCAAGATAGCATTTGTCCCGAACTTGGATTCTGAATTCACAGGTACCTTTTGTGGCAAAATATCCTTTGGAACATGTTTAGTGGAAAAAATAGTAGTGAAGTCCTTTGCGAATAGCACGAGGTAAAAACGATCGCTTGCTAGGGAAATAAGACCACTTACTTATTTAAATCACCCTATTAGAGAAACATTGTACAATTTAAATTTTACGTCAACAGAAACAATAGATAAGTTTTCGATGATGGCTTGCGATATGATTAATCTGTCAAAAGGGTCGTTGTGGTGCAAAGGCAAGGTGAGTAATTGTTGAATATGATTGTATGCAATTGGGAGCAATGAAATTTGGTTTTTCTCCAAAAGGGCATTTAATGTTTCAAAGGAAATATTCAAATCTAGCTTGCCCAATCTTGTTTTTATGGCTATTTCCCAGATACTTGCCATACTAACAAAGCATTGGTTATTTAGATTCACAACTGCTTCTTTAAATTCATTTTTCAAAGAATTATCACCAGTGATGAACCAAATGAGTATGTGGGTATCTAGTAGTAATAGCATACCAGCTTTTTAAACGTAATCTTTAAAATCATCCAGTTCTTCATCAAAATCCCTCTTCATTACAAAAGCGTTTTTTGCACATCCAAATTCGCGTTGCAAAAGCGTATTCGATTCTTTCAGTTGCTCTTTAGGGATTAATTGTTTACCATCTCCAATACCGTTGGACTGTTCTAACCATAACCTGTTTTCATTGGTTTGTTTATCATCTTCTATTTCATCTACTGTATAGGCTATTATCTCTACGGCTTTGCCAATATAGTTTACTGGAAGTGAAATAGTAACGTCTTTTTGTTGTGGGATAATATTATTTCTAATCACTGATACAAGTGTTAAGGTTTAAAAGTAAGTAAATCATACAATCGTTTTATTCAGTTATCAAACTTCTCTTTTCCAAACTAGGTAATAACCTTTCTGCGATGTTTTTACCACTGGAATATTGATGCTCGAATTTAAAAATCCACGAACACTAGTTTCGAGATAATCTGTCCAAACATTGTCATTAGCCATTATCTGCACCAATTCCCATCCTTCTAATCCCAGTTCGTTCATAGTAGCTATTAAAGCTTGGTTATTGTAAAGCGTATGAGGATTGCTGTTTTCTAGTGTAGGACTAATTTTAGGAACATACGTGGTTTTGTATTCAAATTTCTTCATGGTTAACGATTGTTAGTTGTTCGTTTTTACAAGCTGAATGGCAAATTAACTAAAAGGGTCATTGCAAATTGGAGAAAGGAGACTGTAGTTTTTATTTTCGCAATTCAACGCTTTAATTATTAGACCTGAATAGTTGTAAAATCATTTGATAATAAATGTTAGAAGTCATTCTCCCAGTAATTATAGCTGTAGTATTTTGGTACAAGTTTATAAAAGGCATTAATCAAATGCCCAATTCTCCAGATGATGAAGATGAGGAGGATGAAAAACAAGCAAAAAGATGATTTTGCATTCTAGGGGATAAAATCATTCATCAATTTCCCACATCAAATTCCCGAAAGTTTAACTGCTGTGTATTTAGAGCGCATCTTTTATCGTACTTAGGGTATGTTAGAACTTGGCTGAAAAATCTTTTTTTGAAGCAGTTGGTGACCAAATTGGCTAAAAAATTTTTTTTGGAGAAAATCGGTGACCAAATTGGCTAAAAAAAGTTTTTTGGAGAAAATCGGTGACCAAATTGGTTGAAAAAAGTTTTTTGGAGAAAATCGGTGGCCAAATTGGCTGAAAAATATTTTTTGGAGAAAATTGGTGACCAAATTGGCTAAAAATTTTTTTTTGGAGAAAATCGGTGACCAAATTGGCTAAAAATTTTTTTTTGGAGAAAATCGGTGACCAAATTAGCTGAATTTTTGAATGAAATTGGTGGCCAACTTGCTGATTAAATTCTTGCTTTCAGTAAGTAAAAAACGGAGGGAAAATGAATAATTATTGAAAATGAGGGACACCAGTTTGATGCTTTTTTTCGGGCTAAAATATTTTTCTTGGGAACGTTTCTTTTTTTATGGCAATTCACTATTTTCGCCCTATGTAATGAATCTTTTAATTAAAACTGTATGATTAAGAAATTTGACCTAACTGGTTTAGTAGCCACCCAGTACTTCCAGTTTTTAATGAGGCTAATGAAAATTATTGATGATGCCGACCCCACCAAATTGAATATCATTTTGCGGGTAAATCCATTAAAAATTTTTGTTGCTAAACTTTCTAAAGTAGTAAAGCAAGATCAAGCTTACGAAGAAACCAAAGAGATTAAGGAGTTGGAAGATGACAGAGACGATGCCATTAAGGGGTATGTCGGTTATGTGAAATCAATGACAAGAAGCAAGAAACCCGCAGTAAAAGCAGCCGCTAAGTTCTTGCTTAATTATCTCAACAACCTTAGTAAGCACATTTACGCAGAAGATTATTCCTCCGAATCTGCTATTCTTAATAAAATTTATCAGGATTATTTAACCAACACAGAGATAAAAGCAGCCATTATTGCCATTGGCGCACAAGATTGGCTTACCCAAATAAATGATTCCAACGTGGCTTTTGAAGCAAAGTACCAAGAACGTACAGTGGAAATTGCTGAGGATGAAACCGAGGAGAGTTTTACCGACCTACGCCAACCTAGTAAAGAAGCCTATTATGCACTTATCAGCATTATTAATTCGAGGTATGATGTTGCGGTTTATGAAAATCAGGACACTACCGAATACCTTAACCTAATCAACAATATCAATGCACTTATTATTCAAACAGAACAAATTATTGCGGCTACCAAACCTAAAAAAGGCGCTGGTAAAAAACCACCCACAGACCCGCCTGTTGACCCAGGTGTTTAGTAAGTGTTAAGTGGTCGTGAAGAAGTGTATTAAACTCAACTGGAACTACTACCCTTGCCTCCTCTTGAGCCTCCCCAAAGTTTACAGCCTTTTGGGGAGGCTTTTTTGTTTGTATTGGTTCAAATGTTTTTTATCGGGGGATTTTTTGCATCTAGATTCTACAGCAGCTCAATTTCACCAGCAGAAAGCCCCGTAAGTTGAATAATCGCTTCGATGGGAAGCCCCATTTGTTTGGCGGAACGAGCCACTTCTTTATTTCTCTCCATCTTCCCCTCATTAAAAGCGGTATCAATTACACCTTTTAAATCTCTGTAAATTTTTAAGCTATTTTCATAACTCATTAATTCTGCTTGCCCGTATTTGGCTAACTCTGCTTTTTCAAAGGCTTGGCTGAAAATTTCATCTTTAAATATGGTAGGAATGGTTTGAAAATCTTCTAAATGTTTAATGAAATACAACCATTGGTCTAAGCGAGTTGTCAAATCCTCCTCCCGCAGATTAAAGTTGGGCATTTCTAGATACAAGTAGGTCAACCTGTCGTAAAAAACTTTACCGCTTTGGTTTTTTAGTTGAATGGTATGAACAACTTCATTTTTTTCAGACTCATTGTCATAATCATCAAAGGTGAAATCTAAGATTCCAATACAATACACTGCTTTTAATTGGTAGTTCCATTCTCCTTTTTCGGCTTGTTCCCTTATCGGGAAAGTGGAGTAATAAATGGTTCGTTCCTTAAAATAGTTCTGTTTGGCTTTTTGAAGTTCAACAATGAATTTTTCTCCTTTATCGTTTTCACAATAAATGTCATAAATGGCTTTTCTGTCAGCATCGGTTTGGCCTAAGTGTTCAGTGTTTTTGAACTGTAGGTCAACAATATGATTTTGATGGGGTAGGAGGGCATTTAAGAAGTCAATAAGCAAAGGCTTACTGGCTTCTTCGCCGAATATTTTCTTAAAACCGAAGTCAGTAAAAGGGTTGATATACTTAGCTTTCATCTCTAAATCTACAATTTAGGGCAAAGTAAACCAAGTTTGGTGTAAGCTAGTGTTAGAGGATAACATTGTGCTTGGTTCATGTAAACATAGTAAAGGAACACAGCCACTGCTCAACACTAAATTTCAATTTACTGAAGCAGCTCTAATGAAATAAAATGCAGTCCACATCTGTCGAAAATCAATTCTATTTTCACCAAAAAAATGGGCGAAAAAAGGGTATAATTCAAGGGGTTTAGCCATGCAAATTTTTACTAAACTTTTTAAAGCGTTGCCGGAAACGCAACCGCTATTTTTTCGAAAAGTTACCATCACTACCAATACTTTTACCACCACATCTAACGATTTTACCCAAACATTTTTATAGCCACAACTACTTACAACTTCCCGAAAAAAGAAACGATTGCCAACGGGGGAGAATAAGAAATTTGTACTTGCTTGGGTACGGAACGATAGCTACTTGAAATGTATTTGCTTTTATGGAAAACAATAATATCATGATGATGCGTTTGCTTTTGCGATTTTCGTTTATTGCCCTATTCTGCTTTTTATCACAACAGGTTGTTGTTGCACAAATGAAAATCTCTGGCATTGTAAAAGATACGGGGGGCATTCCTTTGCCCGGTATCAATATTACCGTAAAAGGCCAAAGTACCATTGGCGCTCAATCAGATGCAAAAGGACGGTTTACCGTAAACATTCCTAATGGAAAGGCGCGATTGGTGTTTTCATCTGTGGGGTATATTTCAAAGGAAGAAGTAGTAGGCAGTGCCGCCACTTTAAAGTCAACCCTAGAGGTACGTTTAACCCCTGGCACCACCAGTTTAGAAGAAGTGGTAATTATCGGTTATGGTACCCAAAAAAAGCGGGACGTTTCGGGCGCAATTACCACAGTAGGGTCTAAACAAATAGCAGAAAGGCAAGCCGTGGATGTGTTTGATGCCTTGCAAGGCCAATCGCCCGGTATTCAAATTTCGCAGGAATCGGGTCGTCCAGGTGCAGAAAGCTCTGTAAGAATAAGAGGTACCGCCACATTTGAAGGTGGGGCAGACCCATTATATATAGTGGACGGGGTACAAGGGGTGAATATCGATGGAATTAATCCGGCAGATATTGAGTCAATCGAAATATTAAGAGATGCAGCTTCGGCGGCCATTTATGGTTCGCGTTCGGCCAATGGGGTTATCATCATCACCACCAAACGAGGAAAAGACGGCAAAGTGAAAATTGGTTTACAGGCCCTTAGCAGCTTTGGAAAATTGGCACATAAGCTACCCCAAGCTACCGCAGCAGAAAGAAGACTGCTCGATTACAAACGTACCCTAGTATCTAATTCTACCCTTTCTAGCAGTGTAGATAGCTTAAACCCTAGTGCCAATGCCGATAATGATTATCAAGATATGCTTACCAGAATTGGTGCCCGCCAGCAAGTGGATTTAAGCTTGAGCGGTGGTGCAAAAACCTTTAATTATTTTGGTAGTATAGGACTTTTAAAAGACAACGGTATCATTTTAAATAGTTGGTCTAATGTAGCAAGGGGGCGTTTTAATACCGAGTATAAACCCAACGATAAGCTCACGATTAGTACCAAGATTTTAGCATCATACAGGTTAGAAAACCGCATTTCAGATGGTGAAGTGCTGCCAGATGCTTTGGCTCGTTCGGCCTATTTGAGGGTGTATTTGCCCGATGGTAGTTTTTTATCAAGGTCTTCAGGCGCACAGCCTAATCCATTAGCACAAGTACTCTTGGAAAAAAACAATTTCGATATCTATAATGTTGGCATTGCCAATTCGGCTATCTTCTCTTTATCAAAAGATTTGAGGCTTACGGTAGACGCCAACGTTACGGCAGAGAATAATTCCAATTTTGATTTCATGCCCAATATCCTCAGCAGTGCCAATCCTGCCATCAATACATTAAATGTTAACAATGGATTTAAAACCTATTGGCAATTTCAAGCTTACTGTAACTATAATAAAAACTTTGGTCGAAATCATTCCTTCAACAGCACCTTCGGCGTAAGTGCCGACCAAACCTACACCAAAAACAGGTCGCAAGTAGGTAACAACTTTGTATCAGAAGATGTGATTACCATGAATGCGGCTACGGTGCAATTTCCCTCAGTAGAAACTCAAACTCGTATTTTTTCTAATTCTGCCTTTGCAAGGTTGGGTTATAGTTACATGAGTAGGTATATCGTTAATGCTACCGTAAGGGCAGACCAATCATCTGTATTCGGTGCGAGTAAAAGGCTCGGTGCTTTTCCTTCAATATCATTAGCATGGCGATATTCCGACGAGAATTTTATGGATTGGGCTAAAAAATATTTAGACGATGGTAAACTTAGGCTCAGCTTTGGGATGACCGGTAATGATAAGATTGGCGCAGTGGATCAATTTACACGTTATGGTTTAGGAAGTAATTTTTATAATGGCGTTTCAGGTGTAGCTACGGCAAAAACTTTGGGCAACCCCAATCTTGGTTGGGAAGCCACACAGCAGATAAACATAGGAAGTGATGCCAATTTCTTAAAAGGCCGATTGACCGTAACAATTGATTATTATGATAAAACAACTAAGGATCTGTTATACACCGCCCCTTTACCATCAACTACTGGGTTCAATTCAGTAAAAGTAAATGTGGGTTCTATTCAAAACCGTGGATTCGAGTATGTGCTAAGCGGCTATCCCATTAGAAAGAAAAACCTATCTTGGAATATAGCTTGGAACATGTCTTACAACTATAACAGAGTAAAAGAATTGTATCAAGGTACTGACTTGTTGCCAGGCAACCCAAATATTTGGAAGGTGTCTCAAGGTGGGCATATCGGCGATTTTTATGGATACAAAGCGTTGGGGGTTTATGCCTATAATGAATCCAATGCCTATTCACAAGATTGGGTACAGCTAACGCCTGTTTTTGACAACAACGTATTCACCGGATATACGTTGGATGGTAAACCCTATTCTGGAACGGTGCAAAAACTCTATGTAAACAATGTACCGTTGAAAGGGGGTGATATGATATGGCAAAACATGGTGAAAGACAGTTTATTAGACGATAAAGACCGAGTTATTTTAGGTAATGCCATGCCAAAATGGACGGCTGGGCTTACCAATTTGGTTACCTATAAGCAATTCACCCTATCTTTTTCAATGTATATAAGTTGGGGTGGTTCAATCTACAATGATTTACGCCAAGGTTTAAATGCCAGTATTACTAATAATAATACTCCTGAGCCAGATTTTATCAAAGGTTCTTGGGTAAGGCAAGGAGATGTTACCATTTATCCTTCACCAGCCATTAATACAGGAATTGAAAACGGAAGGGATGGGAATAGTATGTACATCGAAGATGCCTCTTACATTAGGCTTAGAAACCTTCGTTTTACTTATCTCTTCCCTAAAAAAATATTGTCAAAATTGAATTTGGGTGGAGCCTCCTTCTTTGTTTTTGGTAATAACTTACTTACTTGGACTCGCTACAAAGGATATGACCCCGAAATCTCTTTTCCTAGTGTATTGACACCAGGCATAGACGTGGGTAGGTATCCCCGCAAAAGAGAATTTGGTGCAGGATTAAATCTAACATTTTAGTTAAGGCAGAATTGACCATAAATTAAAAAAAGAAATTTTAAAAATAACAGGATGAAGAATCGATTTTCCTTTTTATCGCTTAGCCTAGGATTGTGTTTGCTAGCTATAAGCTGTAATAAACAATTGGATCAAAAACCCATTTCTGACATTTTGTATCAGGATTTTTGGAAAACAGCCGCGGATGCCAAATATGGCATGGCCTCAGTTTATAGCGGGGTGCAGAAGACATTCAGCAACACGTTTACAGAATGGGGAGATGCACGATCTGATAATTTCGGTGCGAGTGGTACGGGCGAAAATCAAGTAAATATTTCCTATAACGGCCTAACAGCAGTAACAGCATCAGCAGATTGGTCTAATTTATATTCGGCAATTGCTCGGGCAAATGTGGCTATCAAGTACATACCCACAATTACAGACCCATCTTTTACCACCACCCTTCGCAACCATTATCTAGGTCAGTCTTATGCAGTAAGGGCGTTTATGTACTTCTGGGCCATTCGTTTATGGGGCGATGTTCCTTTACGATTAGAACCTTATGAGTCTGTAGATGCACCGCCAAATTTGCCAAGAACCAATAAGGATTCTATAATGAACAATGTTATAATACCCGATTTGAAAAAAGCGATGACGCTTATTGACAAAAAGTCGTTGAATGTTTTTGAGATAACAGTTCCAAGTATTTTATCTATTCTTACTGAAGTGTATTTATGGAAGCATGACTATGCCAACGTGATTGCCACTACCGACCAATTAATTGCACTTCGTAGATTTTCGTTGGTAACAACCCCATCCGAGTACAAGGATGTGTTCATTACCGCTATCACCACCGAAAATATTTGGTCGCTTAACTGGAATTATATCACTGATGGGGCCAATGGAATTGGTGCTAAGCTCGGGTCAAATAGTAATACATCTAATTTCCAAATAGATATTCCGCTTGATATTTGGGAGGCAGATGCTAAGAATAATCCTACACCTGACATTCGCAGATACCTTAATTATGATACTGCTGGAGTAACGGGAAGTACTGGTGTAGTAACTGCACCGTCTGTTATTTGGAAGTTTTATCCCATAGACATTAATACAGGCAAGCCCGCAGCACCAAGTAGAAATCAGAACCAAGCCAAATTGCCTTTTTATCGCTGGCCCGATATCCTGTTGATGCGTGCCGAAGCCCTCAATTGGGCTAATGATGATAAGAATGGTGCATTTGCTATTATTAATCAAGTTAGAAGAAGGGCTGGAGCTGTTCCGTTAGACTCTACAAAAGCCAAATACAAAAATCAGATACAGGTAGAAGAGGCAATTTTAGACGAACGCCAACTTGAGCTATTTGCAGAAGGCAAGCGTTGGTTCGATTTGGTAAGAACCGACAGAGTGCTAACTACTATGGATCCTATTATCAGAGATAGACAGTTTAAAGTGAAAGCCAGTATAACAGGTTTTACCGACCCTCGGAAAATACTTTGGCCCATTTCTAGAGTTGTATTAAATGTAGATCCTTCTTTGACCCAAAACCCTCCTTACTCAAAATAAAAAATTGTAAACCTTAAGTTATGCAAAAGAAAGATCAATCTGTGGCAGGCGTAATCGGTTTCCTAGTAGTACTTGGAAGCATGCTATTATTAAATGGGTGTAAGAAAATTGCAGGGTTGCCGCTACAGGAAAATGAAGATTACCATTCTGGAATAAAGAATGTTTTTTACGATGGCTCCGCTTGGAAATTTATCAAAGACAGAGCAATTGAAGGAGATTCCATTTTTTACAACATGTACCAGGCTATCCAGTATTCCGAGATTGATACTACTGAATATATGAAACCTAACAGAACCTATATCGTTTACACTAACATTGCTGTTACTACTACCTCTTCTAGCGGAAGTGTGAGTACCAGTAGTTATTTTGGTAGATATAAGGTGAAAGATGCAGCAGGAAAATTAGTAGCGGCAACTAGCTGGACACAATACCCTAAAGAGCAAGTAAAAAACCATTTACTATCGCTTATCATACCGGGCAATTATACTTTTGAAACGCTCAATAATTTGTATACCAAGGCAAATACGTTAATGCCAGTCAACTATGACTCGCTCAATACAAAAAGCGAAATTGTGTTTAATCTTACGAATGATAGAGCTAGTACTTTAATGATAAACGCAAATCCTGGTAGTGTGTATTTGAGTACTACTGTTCCTGGTTTAAAAATTGCCACAGGTGGATATATTACCACTAATGGTCCTGTGCATGTAGCGGCTAGAGTTGTTTATTCACAAAGGCAACAATTTGTTTGGGATTTGATACAAGACAGAGGTATCCGAGGCGATTCCATCTTTAACCTATTACACCAAGCGGTACAATATTCAGGAATAGATACCAACGAGTACAACAACATAGGCCGAACTTACCTGCTTTATACCAATGATGCTATTTTGAGAAAGGTAAACGGGGTAGTAACCGATGATTGCTATTTTGGTAAATACAAAGTGAACGGACAGCCTGCAACCAGTTGGGCTGACTACCCCAAAGAACAAGTGAAAAATCATTTGCTGTCTTTAATTGCCCTCGGAGAATACACCTTATCAACTGATACCGCCCGTATTTATACAACTACCTTAATGCCATTGAAGTATGACAGCTTAAATCCTAGCAGCAAAATTGTTTTTTATCCAAGAACAAGAACAACTTTCCGGATTAATGATTTCCCAGGAAGTCAAGTGCCTAGGGCTAATTTATCATCTCCTGGCATAGGCACACGCACCTCTGGTTACCCAACATCTAATGGTGCTGTACATTTTGTGGATAGAGTAGTATTTTATCAAAGTAAATAAACGTATACACGCTCGTGTATCAGTTATAGTATTAGTTTCATAAAGCCGAAAGTCATACACTTTTCGGCTTTTTTCTTTCTCAGTTATGAAAAATATAGTGTCCTTTTTTACTAGTTTAATCATTTCTTTATCGGTTACTTATTGCTGCTACGCCCAATCCATGAAAAGTTCCATTCAGCCTGCGCTCAAAGAAGCTGGTTTTAAAATGGAGGGCTACATGTTGTGGTGTCCTACAGTGATTAAAGTTGGTAAAACCTATCATCTTTTTGCCTCAAGATGGCCAGATCAATATGGTCTAGCAGGTTGGACAACCTATTCAGAAATCGTTCGTGCCACTTCCGATAATGTATATGGACCTTACTCTTTTCAAGAAGTAGTCATTCAAAAACGAGAAGATAATTGGGATAAAGCCAGAGCACACAACCCTCGCATCGTTAAAGTGGGCGATACCTATGTTTTGTATTATATTTCCTCAGCCAATAGTACGGGTTATGCATGGTCAAAATCAATTACTGGTCCATGGACTAGAATGGACGAACCCGCAATGAATCTTTCTAATCCAGCGCCCTTGGCAAAAAGTGATGGGTCAATTTATGTTTTCGGACGGAAAGGAGTTGCGAAGAATTACAATGCTGCCCTCGTATTTACCGCCCCCCAATTCAATGGCAAATACACCCTTATCAATACTAAAGAAAATGCCCTGCCAGACAGCAACCAATTGGAAGACCCCACTATCTGGTGGGCAAACAATCAATACAACGTGCTACTTAGCGATTTCAAAGCCAATCTCACAGGCATTAAAAAGAACGGAGGTCAGTATTTTTCGATAGACGGGGTTAACTACCTGCCCATCTCCACCGAATCAGTTTATAACAAGACCGTAGAATATACTGATGGCAGCAGTTTCGAATTTCGCAGAAGAGAACGACCTTTTGTTTTCCCTAACGAGAAAGGCGAAGTGATTGCACTTTTCACCGCATGCCTCACTAAGGAAGACAAATCATGGATTGTAGTAAATCCTGTAAAGAATTACTTGCCTCCTTCTAAAGGAAAATAATGGGTCTCTATGCTATTGTCTTCTTGCCCTAAAGAAATCCTTCATTAAAGCAGCGGCTTCATAAGCCAATAGACCTCCAATAATTTCAGTTTTTGGATGAAAAGGTGGCGATGAAGTAAAGTGCCGGTAACCATTTTTTTCATCGGAAGCACCATAAACTATTCTTGCCAACTTCCCCCAATACAATGCACCACAGCACATTAAACAAGGTTCAACAGTAACATACAAAGTAGCATCTGGCAGGTATTTACTTCCAAAAGATTGATAAGCACTTGTAAGTGCCAATATCTCTGCATGGGCAGTACTATCATTTAATAGCTCAACCTGATTAAAGGCTTTCGCAACCACTTTATTGTTAACAACTACTATAGCACCAACTGGCACTTCGTCATGGTCAAACGCATTAGCTGCCTCTCGAAGGGCTAGACGCATATACATTTCGTGTTCGGAAATTGGAGTTGAAAGCGCATTTATATCCATTTCAAATGATTTATAAGGCCGTGAATATCAAGCAAAATCTCAAAAAAAACGCTTGAAAACAGCAATTAATCATTGTTTCTTGTGCTGCCCCCCTGATTTAAGGGGGGAATGCAAAAACATACCCAAAAATGGCATTTCGCCGATTAAAAACAGTGTTTAGTTCCGAAATACCCTCCTTATTCAAGAACACTTAGCCGTAGCCTTACCAATGCGTTAATCATTTTTCTACGAACATTTGTTCTGTTATGCTACGACTACTATATTCGTTCCCTGAATCATTTCATTAATCGTGATTATATCATTAACAATAACAACCAACAATTAAAATGAAACGTATATTCTTACTAATTCTCCTAGTTACTGCATTTTGTGCTGGATCGTTTGCACAAACAGAGCAAACGCTTTCCAAAAAAGACCAGAGTAACAGTGCATTGTTCAAGTCTTTAAAAGGTCAAAACAGGGTTTCTGTGTATAAAGAATTACAGACTCTTATCAAAGTAAAAGACGCAGCAGCAGACCAAAGTACTAGCAAAAGAATGGGTGTGAAAACCACCACTCTTGAAGAAGTGATTATGCTTTTAGGGGAACCCGACAATAAAATACAACAAACCATTATTGAATATATTTTGAACGGAAAAGCCGCTTCTACTAAGCTTGTTATAGGAATCAATAAATCAAACGAAGTACAATTTTGTACAGTAAAGAATAACTAATCATAATCAATTCTAAACCATCACCAAAAACATTTTGCGATGTATAATTTTACAACCTTTCGTTCAAACACGAATGCTATCAAACCGCAACTTTCTTTCAAATCTTTTGCTACAAAATGGATTATTGCTTCCTTATTTTTATTTGGAATCAATAATTCGAGTTCAGCACAAGTAAATTTAGCTATACACCAAGGAGTAAATGTTAGCAGTATCAATACGGGAGATCAGTTTATTGATACCATTAACTACGCTTGCTCCAGTTTTACAAGCAATGGGCAAAATGTGGTTGCTAACTTAGCGTTACCTCAGAATCTAGTTCCTTACGTTATAAGCCCATTTGCCAATTCAGTAGCTTATGATGAAACTCAGGTTTCCTCCGTTACATATTCTTCTGCAACAAACACAATCCAAGTTGTTTTTGTAAATCCATTACCAGCAGGAAGCACCGGACAAATACAAATCAAATTCAAATACCTTCCAGGAAGTACACCAAATGGCTACAATCCCAATATTATTGCTTCCATCAATGGAGATAATTTCAAAGATGGGTTAGGTAATTCCTTAGGACCAGTTTTTGATACGACAAATGTTGTAGCTGTAGCAGCGAATAACTTTAGCATTGGAAAGTCAGTAAAAGCAGGCGGAGCTATCAACGATATTACTATCTACAAATTGAATATTTCTGCCAATAGCACCATCGGAAGTTTAGATTTAACAAATCCAATCTTAATTGATACATTACCTGTGGGGGCGGTGTTTCAAAAAGCAACAATATTTAGTGGTTCAAACCCACCAGTTTATGATGCAACACACAATACCGTTACATGGACTTGGCCTTCTGGTACGGTGTTCTCTGGATATGGTTCATCGGCGTATGTTAGTGTAAAATACAGTAACCCTACTTTTAATGAGGGGGATGATGTATGCAACAATGCCTATTTAACCGGTTCAATACCTGTATTGCCTATTGGCACTTATGCTAGTGATACCAAATCCGGAAGCTATTGCTTCGGATTGTCTGCACCTACAGCAGGCGCCAATTGTAACGGCGGTAGAATTACTGCTGCAACTGCGTGGTGGCTTGACCACCATATTTTGGCAGGTACCAACTGCAATTGGTTCAGTAATGGTTGGTTTAATGGTGGAAATACTGAATTGGAAGAAGTGAACGTTACCTATTCCATAGATAAAAGCATAGACATGAACACCATCAGGATTAAGCCTGTCTATGACGGATTTGATTCTGCAGCAGCAGCTTCTATCTTTGTTGAGTACAAAACAAACCTCAATGCCTCATTTACAACATTGGGTACTTATCAATCATTAGACATAGCGAATGGAATTACAGGTTCTGATTTTACACCAACGTTGGCTTCGGGAGAATACCTTACCCAAGTTCATTTCAAAATCAGTGGTACATTACCAATTGGTGGTTATCAAGATTTAAGCTATTGTGGAAACTCACGTACAGCAATTACGGGAGCTAAAGATGGTAGTGCGATTAAAGAAGGCACCTATCACCCAGCTTCTGCAATAGGCGATGATGGTACAGTGGTTCACAATACTTCAGTAGGAAGTTATGTATATGGCGGTGTTGTTACAAACTACAACACTTGTTCAGACAGTGCAGAAATTATTTATGCTCAACCTGCATTCCACGATACGTATAAATCTATCCTAAATAGCGATAATAATTTTAAAGCTAGCGACACTGTTAATTATCAATTCCACACTTATTTGGGAGGAAACGATAATGCAACAACAGTGGTAGTTTCTGATACTTTGGATACTAAGTTGACCTATGTAAATGGCTCATCTACTTATACTATAGGAGGAGGTGCTGCCGTGTCTATTACACCAGTTGTCACAACTAGCGTTGCTGGCAAAACAATCCTTACCTATAACTTAGGCACATTAACTTCTGGTAAAGATTACTATGTGGCTTTCAATGCGGTGATTAAACCTGGTACTTTGCCACAGACTATTCCAAATAAGATGACGCTGTCTAGTAACAACGCTTTGTTTAACACAGAAACAGATCCTGTTAATCTAAATATTATTAGTGCAGTTGCTCTTAGAGCATTCAAAGGCCAGAGCGGTTGCGACCCTGGTATTGTTTACTATCCAGTAAATGCGGTGGCTCAAGAGGGAGGTCCAGTTAACTATAAAATTACCTTGAAAAATTTAGGTAACGTAGCTGCTAAAGACTTAGTACTTGTGGACGTGTTTCCTTTCGTGGCTGATTATCGTAGTTCACAATGGTATGCTAACCTAACTGGCCCAGTTACCATTAGTGATCCATCTGCCAAAATCTATTATACAACAGTTAATAACCCTTGCTATGTAGATTTTAGCCCTGCTAGCAACCCAAGCGGTTGTAATAGTAATCCTAACTGGTCATTGACTCCGCCAGTTGATATCACTACTGTAAGAGGTATAAAAATAACTAGATCAGCTACGCTAAATGTATTAGACAGCTTGATACTATCATGGCCTATGCGTGCACCAGTAGGTGTACCTCAAGGATTATTAATGAATAACTCCATCATGTATCAAGTAAGTAGAGCGGACAATGGCAGTCAGTTATTACCTGCTGTTCCTAACAAAGTAGGCATGTACACCAACTGTACGCCTGTACTTGGTTCTATAGGTAACTACGCTTGGTTAGACACCAACAAGAACG
This sequence comes from Chitinophagaceae bacterium, assembly GCA_027486835.1. Classification (GTDB taxonomy): domain Bacteria; phylum Bacteroidota; class Bacteroidia; order Chitinophagales; family Chitinophagaceae; genus Parasediminibacterium. The sequence goes on along the minus strand of JAIXOJ010000059.1, from coordinate 11,454 downwards.
GATTGCAAGATGAACCTGCAAGTCTTGGGTTAAATGGCGTAAAGGTTTACCTATATGGTGCTGGAAATGACGGCCAAATTGGCGGCGGTGATGATGTATTGCTTGATTCAAACGTTACTGCAAATGATTGGAACGGCAACCCTGGCTACTATAAATTTGTAGAAGTACCTTCTGGTAAATACTATTTGCAATTCCCTAAGAACTATAATGCGAATAAATTAAGCCCTGTAACTATCCAAACAGATAAAACAGACGGAAATAATGATGTTGATTCAACAACAGGATTAAGCGAATTAGTGACCATTAATGCGTCTGGAACTGGACAAGACAAAGACAATACTACAATTGATGCAGGCTTCTACCCTACAGGTTCGTTGGGTAACTACGTCTGGTACGATGTTGACGGTGACGGTCAACAAAATGACGGTGCTAGCAATGGAATCAATGGAATCAAAGTTTATTTGTACAAAGACAATGGTGCAGGTACATATGAACTAAAAGACTCTACGGTTACTACGAATAATGCTAGCAACAATCCTGGTTACTATAATTTCTACTTAGATGAAAGTGGTAACTACAAAGTATTATTCCCTACATCGGTAAGTACAAAAGTTATTACCTCACAAACAACAGCTGCTAAAACTGATGGCAATAGTGATGCGGATGTTTCTACTGGGTTCAGTCCTGTAATAGTTATGAACTTAGTAAGTACTGGAAGAAATAAAAATAATCCAACTATTGATGCAGGATATAAATGCAACGTACCTACACCAGTAGTTACTGGTTCATTGCAATTATGTAATGGTTTTGCTACTACGCTTTCTGCTACTGGAAATCCTGTTTATCAATGGTATAAAGACGGTGTAGCCATTTCAGGAGCTACCAATCAAACTTATACCACAACGCTTGCTGGTGCATCACCTACACCCGCTGGTTCTTACACAGTTACTTCAACAGATATAGGTGGATGTACTTCTGCGCCATCTTCTCCTGCTGTTGTTACCATACCTGCACCTCCAGCTAAACCAGTAATTACGCCTAATGGAGCCACTACTTTTTGTAGCGGTAATTCATTACAACTTACTAGTAGTGCAGGCACCACTTATCAATGGTATAAAGATGGATCGATTTTGAGTGGTGAGACTAACAGCACCACAACTGTTACTACCTCTGGTGATTATACTGTAGTGGTATCAAATAACTTGGGATGTTTATCAGTAGCATCAGATGCAGTTACAATTACGGTCAATGTGACCCCAGCTCCTGCTGCACCATCATTAGTAACTGCAGCACAATATTGTGTAGGTCAAGTAGTTTTAACTAGTAGCCCTGCTGCTGGATACCAATGGTATTTGAATGGTGTTGCAGTGCCTGGTGCTACCAGCCAAGTGTACAATGCTGAAGCAACTGGCGACTATACAGTAGTACTAACAGGAGCAACTGGTTGTATTTCTGCACCATCAGCTTCAACCTATGCATTTGTAAACGTAACGGCTATTCCAGTAATTAGTACTTATGGTTCTCCTCAAATATGTGGTGGCAACTCGGTTCAATTAAATTCTAGTTCTGGTTACTCTACTTATCAATGGTATAAAGATGGAGTAGCAATTTCAGGTGCAGATAATTTAAGTTATACCACAACAACACCTGGTAGTTATACAGTTGTTGGAACCATTGGCACAGGATGTCCTTCCAAACCATCTGCTCCTTTAGTAGTTTCAATTGTTGGTTCAGCCCCAACACCTATAATTACCAAATCAACCACAGGGTGTATAGGAGGGTCAGGTTCAGTAATGTTGACTTCCTCTAGTGCAGCTTCTTATCAATGGACTTTCCAATCAATAGGTTCTAGCCATGCATTCCCAATTTCTGGGGCTACCAATCAAACATATAATGCTACCCAACCTGGTATTTATGCAGTTTATATTAGCAATGGATTTTGTAATGCGCTTTCAGCTAGTGATACGCTAAACAATTTCGTTGTAGCAGCTTTCAATACAACTGCAACAACTGTTGCCAACACTCCTTGCTTGGATAACAACAGCATCAGCTTTGTAAACACCAGCACTGGCGCAACAGCATATACTTGGTCAATTGACGGAATCGTTGAATCAAATGCATTTAATGCGCCTGACACAACATTTACTACGGCCAATACTTACAATGTAAAATTGGTGGCTACAAATGCTTTGGGTTGCAAAGACAGCATTACCAAACAAGTGTATGTATATTCTTGCTCTGTTAGCTCTGGTAGCGGTGGCGGCGTAGAAAGTAAAAGCCTTGGTAGCATTATTGGAACAAGAAACTACCGCTTATACAAGAAAGGGGCAAATGGGCCAGTGTTTTATCCTCAGTATGAACTTATAAAGAAGCCAACCAGAAATAGTCCGATTTTAATGGGTGGCGGTGCTGCAGGTTCTTTGGCTTCCATTATGCCTTATCAAGTGGATGCGGCCTACGATCAATACGACAAAACATCAGCCGTAACTGATTTGGAAACATTTACCAATGCAATTGACGTAAGGGCGGTTGACTTTACCAAGAATAAAGTAACCAAAGCAGTAGCTTTTGCTACGAAAACCCTTGGCGGTGTTTATTCGCATACTAAACCAATCTGCGACCGCTTACGTGGTGCTGAATTGTTGAAAGTGGAGAATGTGCTTATTCAAGGATTAACCTTTGTTCGCTACACCTTAAAACAAGAAGACGGAAGTTTAGAATATGCTATTAGCTTCTCTGCTGGTACAAAATCTGGACGTAACAACTTCTCCATCCAAAGTAACTGGATGACCAAAGACTATATCGGTGAAGACACTTTGGTTAACTACCAATTGTGGGCTGCTAACCCTTCTAATGTAGAGACAATGGTGGTTGAAGTGCTAAGTAGGCTGCAAAACATTATGCCAGTTCAGCAAATCAATAAAAACGGTTTACCGAATGCGTATGTAGAATCTGGCAATAGAAAAGCTACTAATTTGAGTTTGACGATTCAAAACAACACGTCGAATACCGCTGGTTATTTTGAATTAACTGAAAGGAAATATGAAGATGGAAGTACTGCTGTAAGAACAGTTCCATTTACGATCACTGCTAACGCTAAGTCAACAGTAGAATTACCAGTAGGCGATAGCTACGAGGCGGATGTGAAAATGTTCTTGAACAATGGTTTGGAAGACTTGGTTTACATGGCCGATGGTATTTGGGGCAAAAGCTTTAACCAAGCTACCACCACAGTTAATCAGTTCTCCGTTTCAAATGATGACAACAGACAGTATAGCAGCGATGAGTATCCGCTTCTAAGAAACGTAACAATACAGGCAACTAGTCCAGACTATGTGTCAGTATATAAATTCTTAAGAGGTGGTGGTGCTGCACAAAATTTAAGTGAGTACAAATCATTCAAGTTCACTGCTAATACAAATTCTGCTTCAAACATTCGTGTAACCATTACTAAGAAAAGTATTGCAGGTTGGGATAAACAATACACTTACTTGGTGAGTAATGTAGAGGATGGCAAAACCTACCAAATTGGGTTAAGCGAATTTGTTTCTGCGGATTCTTCTTTGTCAAAAACAATGGATGCGTCAGATATTACTTCGGTAGTTTTCTCTATAGAAATTTCCTCTGGACAATCTACCAACTTCACAACTGCTTTGCGTGACTTGAGCTTTACAAAGGAAGATGTGGTGTATACAAGAACCTTAGAAGTTAAATCAGTAAACATTGCTCCTAATCCAAACAAAGGGGTATTTAAAGTAAGCTTTGTAAGCCCTAACGATAAACCTTTGAAATTGAAAGTATTAGACTTATCTGGTAGAATTGTTGCCAGCAAGTTTATTACAGCCATTAGGGGTAATAACCAAGTATCAGTCGAGTTGACTAATGGCTTAAAGAATGGCTACTATGTAGTTGCGCTTGAAGGTTTTGATACTAAATACGAACCTCAGAAATTGATGATTAACGCTAAGTAAACGCTGATTTCTATAAAACAAAAAGCCTCCATAAACTTCATGTTTATGGAGGCTTTTTGTTTTATAGCCCATCCGTAATTACAATAATTAATCGAACAAGCCATCAATGCTTTCTTACTCATGGTTTTATATTCCCGATTTTACAAGCCCCATTTCCCTTATCTGTAAGTAAGCCTTTTCTTAGAGGCTTAGTTTCGCCGCCAAATTAAAAATGTAATAATGAATAAAATCGTTTTGTCTCTTGGTTCAATACTATTAACCGTCTGTGTCTTATCCTCGTGTAAAAAAACAGAAACCACTGTTGTACCTTCTTACACAGTACCCTCTACCTACAATTTTGATAATGTTGAATATTCTGATGCCACAGCTACGATCAATATGTGGTCTGCTTTTACTGCTTATTTAGGCAAATCAACATCACGAGTATTAAGCCAAGACACTGTAAATAAATTATGGAACAACACTGGTGCTGCTTTCACCTCAGAAATCGTAACAAACCTGCCCAATACTTTTACTACTTTGAACAATACTGCTTTTGGTATCGCAAGTAAAACAGATGATGCGGGTGTTTTTAAAAGCTTATCCGATTCAATGGTGGCAGTTAGTGCCTATAACAATGCGGCAGCTTCGGAAGGTAATCCAGGCAAAATCAGTACACGTTTGTTTAACTATACGGGATTGGAGTTTAACCAATTGGTGGCTAAAGGATTAATGGGGGCATTGCAGTTGAAAAATATAATTCAAAATCTAAACAAAGTGGCATCTGATGATAACAGCACCGTAATCCAAAGCAAAGGCACCGCCATGCAGCATGATTGGGATTTGGCATTTGGCTATTCTTCATTGCCAGTAAACTACGATACTGCCATTGCTTATACAAGTACCGTCATAGACAGGCCATTAGCTTTAGGTGGTTATTTCAAGGAAAGGGGCAGTTACATAAAAGCTGGCGGAACAATTTTTGAGGCCTTCCGAAAAGGGCGCGCGGCCATCAATGCAAAAGACTACAACACACGTGACAATTCAATAGCCACAATTAAAGAAATGCTAGAAAAAACACTTGCTGCCGCTTGTTATGATTATGCTGGAATTGGTATGACAGGAGCTGATTTGGCTAGCAGGTTCCATGCGCTTTCAGAGGGATACGGTTTTGTGTTGGCTTTAAAATACCGTCCAACCAACAGCAAACTTACCGAAGCGAATTATCAAGCATTACTGAACATATTTAAAACAAGTTTCTACAGATTAGATGCGGATGCAAGCCATGCTGCGCTTAAACAAGCGCAAACCATACTTACCAATACTTATGGCCAATTACAGCCTTAAAATAAATGGTTAGTTTAGGCTTCGGATCAGTTTTATTCCTTCTTAAGTGTTGAAAAAGCGATGCTATTGATGCGTGAATTAGTATTGTTGCGTTTTTCTAAACAATAATTTCACCCCCCTTTAGCTACAAAGTGGGTTTTTTACTTCAAATGTTAATTGGATAGTTATATGATAAAGAAAAAGTTAGGATTAGGCATAACCCTTATGATGGCCGCCATAGCCATATTTTGGGGATGTAGTAAATCGGCTGACAGCAGCAGTACGGGCGATGTAAACAAAGATTTTAAGATTGATATGCTCACACGGTATGCAGACAGTATTATTATCCCAGGATATGCCGATTTGCAAACCAAATTGAATCAATTTGATGATTCCCTCAATGCTTTTTTGGATAACCCCACTGCCGCAAGTCAGCAAGCTTTAAAGCCCGTGTTTGCCCGTGCTTATGTAAGCTTTCAAACTGTGTCGTTGGCCAATTTCGGCCCAGCGGCATCAGTATTGTTCAATGGATATACCAACAGTTTTCCGTGCAACAAAGCGGCTATAGAAACTGCTATTCAATCTGGCATTTATCAACTAAACCAACCCATTGCCTCTGATAGCATCCAAGGGTTTCCAGCTTTGGACTATTTGTTGTTTGAAAATTCGGCATTGCAACAGTTGGCTGATACTGCCGCTGCAAAGCGCAAACAGTACATCCGCAACATCATTGCCCTTATGAAAACACGGGAAGACAACACCTTATCTCAATGGAAAGGAAGCTATCGAAACACATTTATCAACGCAACACAAACCAATGTCGGTAGCTCCATCGGTTATTTGATTAATCAATTAGCTTTTGAATTAGATGCACTCAAAGGCCCTAGAATCGGTTGGCCTTTTGGTAAACGTTCTAACGGAATTGTGTTTGCCGATAAATGCGAAGCCTACTATTCAAGTATTTCCCGCGAATTGGCCTTAGCTAATTTGAACAGTATCAAAAGGTATTACACAGGAGGTAATGGTGCAGGTGTGGACGATTATTTGGTAAAGCTGGACAAGGCTTCCCTAAACAACGAAGTACTTGCCCAATTTGATGTAGTCATCAATGCATTAACCGCAATACCCAACCCTCTATCATCTGCATTCACCCTTCAGCCCATCACGGTGGACAATGCCTACAAGGAAATACAAAAACTCCTCACCCTCCTAAAAACCGATGTCGCCTCAGCAATGGCCGTTCAAGTAACCTATTTAGACAACGACGGAGACTAGTTTAGTTGTTAATTGTTAGTGATTAGTTGTTAGTGTTTAATTATTAATTGTTATTTCTATCACCAAAAAAAGCCCCAACGGGGCGAGATACATTAGCGATGGGTGAAGCCCATCGAAACAATACGATGACGATGAATATCGCCCATCGAAACAATACGATAACGATGAATAACACCCATCGAAACAATACAATAACGGTATGTAACGCCCATCGAAATAGTATTCGCATTTGTTATTAACCCACGAAAACAAAAGCATCCCCCACAAAATTTTATAGGGTTTCAAAACCCTATAAAAGTTAACATCCCCATTAATAACTCATAACTATCAAACATCTTCTCCGCCAAGTCCCCATCACCCCCCTCATTACCTTAAGGATAGTCTTCGGGCTGCTCATGCTAGGTAGTTTGATTCGGTTTTGGAGTAAGGGTTGGATAGACACTGTGTACGTAAAACCAGCCTTTCATTTTACCTATTTCGGTTTTGAATGGGTACGTCCACTTGGCCACATGGGTATGCACCTATTGTATGCAGTGGTCATTATAGCGACATTGTTCATAAGCCTTGGGTTGTTTTACCGCATCGCCGCCACAGTCTTTTTCCTTGGGTTTACCTACATCGAACTGATAGATGTAACCACCTACCTCAACCATTATTATTTCATCAGCCTTGTTTCCTTTTTGTTGATTTGGGTACCGGCCAATGCCCATTTCGCCCTAGATGCTAGATGGAAGTGGACTGTTCCCCGCTTTATTGTTCCGCTTTGGTGCATAAGCATCATCCGTTTCCAAATGGCGGTCGTTTATGTATTTGCCGGACTGGCCAAGCTGAACGAAGATTGGCTGCTAAAAGCCCTACCCCTACGTATTTGGTTGCCCGCCCGATCCTACCTTCCCTTAGTAGGCAGCTATATGTACCAACCTTGGGTGGCCTATTTGTTCTCATGGTTTGGCGCTTTGTACGACCTATTTATTGTTCTATTTCTTCTGCAAAAGAAAACCCGACCCTTTGCCTATGTAGTAGTAGTGGTTTTTCATGTGGCCACAGCCATTTTCTTTCCTGGCATTGGCATGTTTCCCTACGTAATGATATTGTGCAGCCTCGTGTTTTTTGATGCAGGGTTTCATGAAAGGTTGTTGTCCTATCTGCCTTTCTATCAATCTTCCGAACTTCAAAATCAATCCAACGACGTCCTCCCTTATGCCCATAAACATCCCAAATGGGTGGTTGTGGCCATCACATGCTATGTGATAGTTCAATTGGCCGTACCCTTGCGGTTTCTTTTATACCCGGGACGGTTGTTTTGGAGCGAAGAGGGTTACCGATTTTCTTGGAGGGTGATGTTGATGGAAAAAACAGGGGTTGCTTATTTCACGGTCAAGGACAAAGCCTCGGGCCATATTCAAGAGGTGAACAATGCCGACTATTTGACCGAACTGCAAGAAAAAATGATGTGCACCCAGCCTGACCTAATATTAAAATACGCCCATTTCTTGGCCGACACTTACCATAAAAAAGGAGTAGCCCAGCCGCAAGTTTTTGCGCAAGTATATGTGGCGCTCAACGGCCAACACTCCCAACCTTTGATAGACTCAAGCGTAAATCTTGCAGCGCAACCCCTCCAATGGGGTCATTATACATGGGTATTACCCTACAAAAAATCAGCACCTTAACGAGATGAGATTTAAACTATTGATAGCCACCTGTTTATGCCTTTGGCAAACCTTCCTTTTTGCACAGCCCAAATGGAATATCAAAGGCTTTGTGGTTACTGAGGGAAATATAGCGGCCAATGCAAACGTAAAGCTGCTCCCCATTGGCACAACCAAAGCCTGCGATGATGATGGCTACTTCCAATTTTCCAAACTAAACCAGGGCAAATACCAATTATTGGTTACCATGACGGGGTATGCTGACTACCATACCGAACTGTCCCTCTCTAATAAAAATATCGAACTAACCATTCAGCTAAAGCCCGCAAGCGCAACATTACAGGCTGTTACGGTTACTGCTCGAAAATCCCAAAACGTATCTGGAAGGCTGAGGGACGTTTCTGGTACGGCCATTTATGCGGGCAAAAAAACGGAAGTCATCCAACTACGTAACATCAACGCCAACCTATCGGCCAACAATACCCGCCAGATATACGCCCGAATCCCAGGCTTGAACATTTGGGAGTACAACCAAGGCGGGCTGCAATTGGGCATCGGTGGCCGTGGCCTCAGCCCCAACCGTTCCTCCAATTTCAATGTTCGGCAAAATGGCTACGACATCAGTGCCGATGCATTAGGATACCCCGAAAGCTATTACACACCATCTGCCGAAGCGGTGGACAGGATTGAAATCATTCGTGGTGCTGCCAGCTTGCAATATGGCCCACAGTTTGGCGGGTTGGTCAATTTTGTAATGAAGGAAGGACCCAAACAGAAAAAAGCCGAATTCACCAGTCGCCTAACAGGTGGCAGTTTTGGTTTCCTCAACACCTTCAACAGCATCGGCGGCACGGTGGCCAACAGCAAGCTCAACTATTACGGCTTCTACCAATTCAAGCGGGGCGACGATTGGCGACCAAACAGCCGTTATCACCAGCACAATGCCTACCTCCACCTAGCCTATTCCCTCAACAACCATTTGAAAATAACAGGTGAATACACCCTAATGAACTATTTGGCGCAGCAACCCGGCGGCTTAACAGATGCACAGTTTGCCAGCGACGCATCCGTTTCTGTGCGGTCTAGAAACTGGTTTAAGGTTGATTGGCATTTGATAAGTCTGCAACTAGACTATCAGTGGGACAGCCTCAACAGGATCAATTGGCGCACCTACACCCTGCAAGGTGGTCGGGAAGCACTGGGTCTATTGTCCTACATCAACCGACCCGATGTAGGCGGCAACCGCGATTTTTTGTGGGACAAATACAGCAATCTGGGCACCGAGCTGCGGTTCATCCACCAATATCACCTCTCCGATCAATTACTTAGCACCCTGTTAGTAGGCAGCCGTTTCTACCAAGGACTTACCCTGCGGAAACAAGGCGATGGCAACGATGGGGCAGGGGCAGATTTTAGTTTTGTGGGCACCGAGCCCAACAAGTCCAGCTTCCGTTTTCCAGGAACGAACCTGGTTGGTTTTGCGGAAAATATATTTCAGTTAAACCGACATTGGAGCATCACCCCAGGCTTTCGAGTAGAATACATCAATACCAAAGCCAACGGATATTACTATCAAGACAACCTGTTTATTCCCGACGAAAAGAAGGAAGAATCCAAAACCAACCCCCGCTCTTTTGCGCTCTTAGGCATCGGCACTTCGTGGAAATTCAACAATGGCACCGAGTTATACGCCAATGTTTCGCAGAACTATCGCTCCATCAATTTCAACGATATAAGGGTGGTAAATGCCAATGCCAAAGTGGACCCCGCCCTCAAAGACGAAACGGGATACAACATAGACCTAGGCTTTCGAGGCACTTTTCGCTCATGGTTGTATGCCGATATCAGCCTATTCTACCTCAAATACAACAACCGCATCGGTTCCATTTTCACCAAAGACAGCAATTTCATGACCTATCGCCTACGCACCAACCTCTCCGACAGCCGAAACCAAGGGCTGGAAATGTTGCTGGAAGGCGATGTGCTAAAAGCCCTCACAGGCGGCAAAGCCAAATACCAGTTAACCCTTTATACCAATTTATCCCTCATCAATGCTGTTTATACCAACACGCTCAACACCGCCATTGCCGACAAAATGGTAGAAAACGTGCCGCCCCTCACCTTTAGAACTGGCGCATCCTTCGGCAACAAACGCTGGAACATCACCTACCAATACTCCTTTCAAGACCGGCAATATTCCGACGCCACCAACGCCGAAAGCACCCCAACAGCCGTTGACGGCTCCATCCCCGCCTTTTCGGTCATGGATCTCAGCCTCAGCCACCGTTGGAATCACATCACCCTCTACGCCGGCGCCAACAACCTACTAGACCAACGCTACTACACCCGCCGCGCCGACGGCTACCCCGGCCCCGGCATCATCCCCGCCGACAAACGTAGTTATTACCTTACCCTACAATTGAAATGGTGAGTAGGAGGGGGAGTTAGAGTTTCCAAGTTTGGGAATTTGTCCCGATGCATGAATTTTTGAAAGGATAGTTGCCATTTGCTACTCAATCTGCGAAGTTTAATTGTACCAAGAAAAGGCAAATGTTACCCACAACCATATAATCTCATCCTTTTATGGTCGGCCTCAAGTGTCCGTTTGCTTTCGAGTAGCGACTAATTCGCCAATAAACTTTAAAAATATTTTGGGCGTTCCCCTATCGGGTCGTGCTTTCCGTTCCAAGTCCTCGCTCGTGCCTCGCTGTGGGCTTTCCACTACAATCACTAACGCATTTTTTAGCACCCTTCATCCTATACCCCCTAATTTTTTTCCAACCACATAAAAGTGCCTTCTCGAGCAAACTCAATAACTACCCATTAAAATCGACTTTGCAGAAGGGTTAGCCCAGAAAGAGCGGGTAAGTAACCCCGTGGCTTTAGTCCTAACCAATTTCAGGAATTCTTTGAAGCATTTCAAGATTTCTTTGAAATGATTCAAGGTTTATTTGAAACGGTTCAAGGTTTATTTGAAACGATGCACGATTTATGAGGAGCGGTGCACGACTTATAAGGAGTATTTCAAAAAATATTTGAAATGATGCACGATTTATGAGGAACATTTCAAAGAATACTTGAAATGATGCTGAGAATTTTAATAAAATGAAGCGCTTCAGTAGAAAAACTGAAGGGAATGTAAATTAAACTGTGTCAGGTCCTTACGCCCCCCCATCCCCTCTTTTAGGGGCATGCCCCTAAAAGAGGGGATGGGGGGGATTTTTTTAGCAAAGTTTCGGCATCCTGTCCTC
>JAIXOJ010000083.1 GCA_027486835.1 Chitinophagaceae bacterium | reverse complement strand
TCCAGTTCCCTCTCTTTTGGAGAGGGGTTGGGGTGAGGTTTAAATTAGGGGAGCGAAAAACTTTTAAGCACCCGGCAAATCTTTGCAAAACCTTAATGAAATAGTTTTTCTCCTGAAAAAACCCCAATATATCGATATGTCCAAACCATCAAACGATATCACCCAAATGAAAAAGCCCCAACGGGGTGACATATGATAGCCATAGGTGTAGCCTACGGAACTACGGAAAACGCAAAGGTAAAATGACCCTAGCGGGGTAGGAGTGAGGTTTTACTAATAACTGCGAAAAACTTTTATGCACCCGTTCGTCTTACTAATAAAAGAAAAAGCATCGACGACAAAGGCATAACCTCAGTAGTGCAGCCTGATATTTGTGTTATTTGCGACCCTCTTAAACTAGATGAAAGAGGCTGTATTGGCGCCCCCGATTGGATTATTGAAATACTAAGCAATGGAAATACAAAAAAAAAATGAAAGAAAAATTCTCTTTGTATCAAGAAAACGGAGTAAGGGAATATTGGATTGTATCTCCGGCCTATTTACATATTCAAGTGTTTGAGTTAGTTAAAGATCAATTCGTCAATAGGTCTACTTATCACCCTGGCGAATTTATTCCTGTTGGTATTTTTCCAGGATTTGAATTGGATTGTGGGAAATTATTCTCTGAAATAACTTAATCAGTTATAAGCATTGCATCATTTAAATTGAATGAACAAAATCATTCTATTACCCAATCTCCCCCCTATCCACATCAATTGTGGATAATTCTTGGTGAGAAGTAAACATTGGTTTTGCCAACTTGAAACAATAAAATCTATCTTCGCCACACTTAAAAAATTTCGTTAGGCGTTTTTTTAAGTGATGATTGAATTTAGATTATTCTACTAAAAGAAATTTTGAATAGCTGTAATGGAAGAAACTCCCCAACAATTACCCGAGCAAACCGCTGATAATGATCGCATTATTCTTGTAAACATTGAAGAACAAATGAAAACCGCATACATAGATTATTCTATGTCGGTTATCGTTGGTCGTGCCTTACCCGATGCAAGGGATGGTTTTAAACCAGTTCATAGGCGTGTGCTTTTTGGAATGCACGAACTGGGAAACAATAGCAATAAGCCCTACAAAAAATCTGCCCGTATAGTGGGTGAGGTTATGGGTAAATATCACCCTCATGGTGATGCTTCTATTTATGACACTCTTGTACGTATGGCTCAACCTTGGACTATGCGCTACAAAATGGTAGATAGCCAAGGAAACTTTGGTAACCAAGATGGGGATCCACCAGCTGCCATGCGTTACACCGAGGTAAGATTGGAACGTTTTGCAGAAGCCATGCTGGAAGATTTGGAGAAGGAAACAGTGGACATGCAACTAAACTTTGACGATAGTTTAGAAGAACCAACTGTTTTACCCACCAAAATTCCGCAACTTCTAGTAAACGGTTCATCAGGTATTGCCGTAGGTATGGCTACTAATATGATGCCCCACAACTTGGGCGAGGTGGTTGATGGTTGTGTAGCCTACATAGACAACAGAGAAATTACTTGTGAAGAACTCATAGAATACGTAAAAGCACCAGATTTTCCTACTGGTGGTGTTATTTATGGGATGGATGATGTTCGCAACGCATTCATGACTGGACGTGGTCGAGTGGTGGTACGAGGTAAATGTCATGTGGACACCAAGGCGAGCGGAAGAGAGCAGATAGTTATCACACAGGTGCCTTATCAGGTAGGTCTTGATGCCTTGACTAACAAAATTGGTCAACTTGTTAACGATAAAACGATAGATGGTATTGCGCACGTAAACAACGAGAGTAACCAAAGGGAAGGCAATCGTATTGTTATTGACCTAAAACGTGATGCAGTTGCGCAGGTAATAATCAATCAACTCTACAAGTTTACTGAGTTACAATCTAGCTATGGTATCAATAATGTAGCTATAAGCAAAGGGCGTCCTAAAACAATGAATCTTAGGGATTTAATTGTAGAGTTTATTGAGTTTAGGATGGACGTAATCATTCGTCGTGCTAAATATGAACTGAGGAAAGCTGAAGAAAGGGCACACATCTTAGAAGGTTATTTGAAAGCATTAGACAATCTTGATGCTGTTATCAAACTAATTAGAGAGAGTAGAACGCCTGATGATGCAAAAGCGGCTTTGATTGAAAAAAGTCAAACCGAAAACTGGTATATTAATCAATCGGTGTTCTCAGAACTAACGGATGAATTATACCGCCAAGAAAGAGGGTTATCTGAAATTCAAGCCAAGGCCATCCTTGAATTGCGTTTACAACGCTTGACAGGTATGGAAATGGATAAAATAGTAGATGAATTCAACCATTTATTACAAACCATCAAGGGCTTGAAAGAATTATTGGCAAGTGAACAACTCCGCTATGATTTAATCAAAAAAGAATTACTTGAAATAAAAGATAAGTTCGGTGATGTAAGAAAGAGCGAAATCCAATTCCTTTCTAGCGAGATGAGGATGGAAGACTTCATTAAAGATGAAGATGTTGTAGTTACTATTTCTCACTTAGGTTATATTAAAAGAACTACCGCCACCGATTATCGCCAACAAAAACGTGGTGGCAGGGGAGCGATGGGGTCTAGAACAAGAAATGAGGACTATGTAGAGCATTTATTTGTAGCCTCTACCCACCATACCATGTGCTTCTTTACTGAGAAAGGCAGGTGTTTTTGGCTAAAAGTGTATGAAATACCCGAAGGTGAAAAACAATCTATGGGTAGGGCTTTGCAAAACCTGATGCAGATACCACAGGATGATAAGGTAAAAGCAATCATCGACGTAAGAAAACTAGATGACAAAGACTTTGTGAACAGCCACTACATTGTATTATGTACCAAAAAGGGTATAATTAAGAAAACTGCCTTAGAAGATTTTAGCCGACCAAGGGCTAATGGGGTTAACGCCATCACAATTAATGAAGGCGATGAACTACTAGAAGCTAAATTAACAGATGGCAACAGCCAAATAATGATGGCCGTGAAAAGTGGTAGGGCCATTCGTTTTCCTGAAGAAAAAGTAAGGGCAACAGGCCGTGGTGCTATTGGGGTATTTGGTATTGAGGTTGACGATACAAAAGACGAAGTTGTGGGTATGATTTGTATTGACCCAACTAATGAGGAAAGAAATGTATTGGTGGTAAGCGAAAAAGGCTACGGAAAACGTACCGCTGTTGATGAATACCGAATAACCAATCGTGGAGGCAAAGGCGTAAAAACCATTAACATCACCGAAAAAACGGGTCATTTGGTGGGCATAATGGATGTAAATGATAAAGAAGATTTACTTGTTACTTGCAAATCAGGTATCACCCTCAGAACTTCATTAGGTGCAATTAAAGAGTCTGGAAGAGCTACACAAGGGGTGCGTATCATCAAGATTAGCGACAAGGATTCAATTGCAGCATTGTCTAAAATAGAAGAACAAGAACCTGAAGAAACAGATGTAGAAGGTGCTGAACAAATTTCAGAAGAAGGTATTGCAACAGATACCATTAGTGCTACTCCAGAATCTGATGGTAGTGACATTACTAACGAAGATAATTCTGAAGCCGAGGAAGAATTAGACAACGAATCAGCTAACGAAACGGAAGAATCACAACCAGAATAATAACCCAAGAATAAATTAATAATGAAGCAGCTTTTTTTAGTTGCGATGATGTTTGTAATCATCGGTACAAATGCCCAGGATTTTAAGAAAGTTTCCACTGCTGCCCTTATTGGGCAAATGGAAGTAGCCAAAACAGAGTTGGACAAAGTAATGACTGATCCTAAAGCGCAAGCTAAGCCCGAAGGATGGTTTTGGAAGGCCAAGATTTTTGCCCACTTTTATAAAGACGATGCGCTTCGCTCAAAATATCCTAAAGCTGGTGTGATAGCTGATGAAGCATACACTAAATATAGTAGCCTTGACCCTACCTTGAAAGTTCTAAAAGACAATCAAGGTCAAGACGTTCTATTTAATCTGTATTCTACAGCATTCAACAGTGGTATTGCATCGTTTAATAAGAAAAATTGGGACTCTTCTCTGTACTATTTTAGTTTTTCAACTAAATATGCCGATGTCATTTTCCCCAATAAATTTTCGACTAATCAAAATGCGCTTTTTGATACTACCTCTATACTATATGCTGGCTTTGCTGCACAAAATGCACAAAAGACAACAGAAGCGGTTAAATTTTATGACAGACTAATTACCAACAAAATTGGAGGAGCATCTTACATAGATATCTATAAGTATGTGCTGATGAATGCAATCAACACAAAAGATGAAGCAGCATTTAAGAAATACTTAGCTGCAACTAAAAGCGCTTATCCAAAAGAAGACTGGGAAGATTATGAACTTACCTACTTTTCTAAAAATTATTCCCTCTCGGATAAATCAGCTTTGTACGATAAAGAAGACGCTGCTGGCAATATGTCGGCTAAACGCTATTTAGAATATGGAGATATTTTTGCTAATATCCCCAAGGAAGAAAAAGAAAAACTAGACAGTGCTAAGCAATTAGAATACCTTAATAAAGCTGCCGATGCGTTTAAAAAAGCTTATGTAAAAAATCCAGAAAATGGCATTGCAGCTTTTAATGCTGGTATTATATACTACAATATTTTCAGCATTCTAGACGACAAAACAACTGCCTATAAAAAAGCATTGCAGGAATTGAATTCAAACAGAGTATTTGAAAAAGACCCCAAAAAGAAGGCTGCTGCTGATGCTAAATTTAAAGAACAGACTGATGAAATTAAGAAACAACGCAGTTTATTAGAAAAACCCATTTTGGCTGCATCTGACACTTGCATAGAGTGGCTTGAAAAAAGTTATGCAGTACTAAAGGATAAAAAAGATAGATCTTCTATAGAAAGAAACTGTTTGAATAAAGCCGTTGACTTTTTATCGAATGTATATCTCTACAAAAAAGACAAATCGAGCGGTAAAGACCCAAAAGCTTATGATGTCTTTGATGCTAAATACAAACTTTACGACGGACTACACAACAAGTTCTAAGTTGTAAGATACTAAATAAATACCCCGCAATAAGTTCGATAATGTTGAGCATTTATTGCGGGGATTTTTACTTTTTTAACCCCCATAACCTTTGCTAATTATAGGCTTTCCTTATTAATAGCATAACCACTAAACGATATGTCGAACCCTTCAGAGGAAACAAAACGTCCCATCATCCTTATTACGAATGACGATAGCATAGCTGCACCAGGTTTACGAGCACTGGTTGAAGCCGTGAAAGATTTAGGAAGGATTGTGGTAGTAGCACCAGATAAACCCCAAAGTGGCATGGGACACGCCATAACTATTGGACACCCCTTGCGATTTCAATCTGCCTTTTTAATGGATGGGGTTGAGGCTTACGCTTGTAGTGGTACACCTGTGGACTGCGTAAAAATTGCCGTTGATAAAATTTTGCACCAAAAACCTGATTTATGCTTGAGCGGTATTAACCACGGAGCTAATCATAGTATTAATGTAATTTACAGTGGTACCATGAGTGCTGCTATGGAAGCTGCCATTGAAAGTATTCCAGCGGCTGGTTTTTCGATATTAGATTACAGCATGAATGCCGATTTTTCCGCAGCTAAAAAATATGTAAGATCCATTACGGAACACATTCTTGCGACCAATACCAATAAACATTTACTGCTAAACGTAAACATTCCTGCTTTGCCAGAGAGTTTCCTAAAAGGGGTGAAAGTTTGCAGACAAGCAAATGCGAAATATGAGGAAGACTTTGAAGAAAGAAAAGACCCTCATGGCAAAAGTTACTATTGGCTTACTGGTCAGTTTATCAATTTTGATGAAGGAGATGATACCGATGTTTGGGCATTGGCCAATAATTACGTGAGCCTAGTTCCTGTTCAATTTGATTTAACCAACTACGAAATGAAATTAGAATTAGAAAAAAACTGGAAATTTTAATATGCTATTCAAAAAAGATAATCTGATTTTAGGGCTGGTACTAGGCTTTTTAGCCCCCTTGTTTGGGATGGTTTGTTTTTATTTCTTAAAATTTAGCAGCCTAAAATTTAGCGAGTTCCTGCAAATATTAGTTCAGTGGAAAAGCTTTTTTACTTCTGTAATTACCGTTTCCCTGATTGCTGATGGAGCAATTTTCACGATTTATACAAACATGGGGAAAGACGAAACAGCCCGTGGAATTTTTATAGCCACCTGTGTATATGCCATCATTAGCATTACGCTCAAGTTTGTTTTGTAAATGATTGAGCTGATAGATTACCATTCTGCCCTACTTGAAGGACATATTTCTAAAGTAGCGAATTGGGAGGCGAGGTATTTATAATAAGCGGTAATGGCAATCATTCCTGCATTGTCTGTGCAAAACTCGAAGGGAGGGATATAGGTCTTCCAACCATGTTTTTTTCCAGCGACATTTAGGGCTTCCCTTAATCCGCTGTTTGCACTTACCCCGCCAGCGATACACACTTGTTTTACCCCTGTTTGCTTTACCGCTTTGTGTAATTTTTTTATCAGGATGCGTATAATCGTATCTTGAACGGATGCACACAAATCGGGTAGATTTTCCTTAATAAACCCTTCGGGCTGTTTTTGTAGAAAGTATAAAACCGAAGTTTTCAATCCACTGAAACTAAAATTTAAATCTGCCACTTGTGGTTCAGCAAATTTGAAGGCTGAGGGATTTCCTGCTGCAGCATATTTATCTACCATTGGCCCTCCTGGGTAAGGCAATCCCAACATTTTGGCCGCTTTATCAAAAGCTTCCCCAGCTGCATCATCGATGGTTTCACCTAAAACAGTTAAATCTAATGGTGACTTAGCCAAAACAATCTGGGTGTGACCACCACTTACCGTAAGACACAAAAAAGGAAAAGCAGGACGGCGAATAGGATCAATTAAATTGGCCAAAACATGCGCTTGCATGTGATGAACAGCAATTAACGGTTTATCTAGTGCTAATGCCATGCTCTTTGCAAACTGTGCTCCTACTAAAAGACTTC
This sequence comes from Chitinophagaceae bacterium, assembly GCA_027486835.1. Lineage (GTDB taxonomy): Bacteria > Bacteroidota > Bacteroidia > Chitinophagales > Chitinophagaceae > Parasediminibacterium. The sequence continues at coordinate 12,769 of JAIXOJ010000083.1, read as the reverse complement.
CGATGAGGCCTGGGGCTTGGGTAAATGCAATGGCATCAATATCGGTTTTTTCAATTTTGGCTTTTGCTAATGCTACTTGTACCGTGGGTACAATATTGCGCATGTGTTCTCTACTGGCTAGTTCTGGCACCACCCCTCCATATTGCTCATGAACCGATTGGTTAGCAATGACATTAGACAATATTGTATCATCGGCAGAAACGGCAGCACTGGTGTCATCACAGGATGATTCAATAGCTAGAATGATGATCTTTTTTTCTTTAGAAGGTGTAATCATTTGGATGCAAATTAATTGACCATTTGTTGACCATGGTTTTTATTTCTTAAATAGGGTAACCTCCTCCCCTATTTGTTTAGCTTCCGTTACTAGAATTTGTATTAATTTGTAAAGGATTGAGGTACGATATTAGTTGTGTCCCTGTTCTTATCTTATTCAAAAATAAATCCCCATTTTGAGCATCAGCAACCATACCAACTTCATTAAAATAACAGCTCATAATTTGGGATTTGACTATTGTGGTATTGCCAAGGCGATGCAATTAGAAGACGATGCAAAACGTTTAGAGGCTTGGCTTTCTGGCGGAATGAATGCAGGGATGAAATACATGGAAAATCATTTCGACCTACGTATCGACCCTACCAAACTTGTTCCGAATGCGAAAAGTGTGATTACCGTCCTTAAAAATTATTTCCCAAACCAAAGTCAGCCTACAGATAGCCCGAAAGTAGCCAAATATGCTTTCGGCATGGATTATCATGAGGTAATTAGAGGTCAATTAAAACAATTGTTGGCCACCATACACCAACATATTGGAATGGTAGAAGGGCGCGGATTTGTAGATTCTGCACCTGTATTAGAGCGCACTTGGGCTGTGAAAAGTGGATTGGGATGGGTGGGAAAAAACGGCAATCTCATTAACAAAACGCAGGGATCATTTTTCTTTATTGCCACTTTAATTATCGATTTAGAACTAGAATACGACCCACCTTTCGCAAAAGATTTTTGTGGTACTTGTACCAAATGCATCGACTCCTGCCCTACTGAAGCCATCTTACCCAATAAAGTAATTGACGCCACTAAATGTATTAGTTATTACACCATTGAACTAAAAGAACAATTAATTCCTGAGGATAAAAAGGGGCAATTTGACAACTGGATGTTTGGTTGTGATACCTGCCAAGACGTTTGCCCATGGAATAGATTTAGCAAGCCCAATCAAGAACCTGCTTTTACGCCTGTGCATGAAATATTAACTTATACTAAATCAGATTGGGAAATGCTTACTGAGCAAACATTCAACACAGTATTTAAACATTCGCCTATGAAACGTTCAAAATATAAAGGAATCCAAAGAAACCTGAAATTCCTAAACCTGTAAGGCAAGTTTCGATGGGTTTTATTTATGATTATTCACAAACTATACTATTTCTTTCTTAAATCAGGCGAATAAGTCACAAACAATCGCAGGGTGTTGTTTTCATCATACTGATACCCAGAGGCTTTTTGTTGATACAAGAGCATGTATCCCAATTCTACGTTCATCCTTGGAAACAAGGTTTCTCGCAATCCTATGAAAAAGCGGTTTTGATCAAAAGTATTATTCACTATTTCTTTGCCAAATTGTACACTCAATTCATCTGCTACCGACAAAGAAGGGATGTTTTTCTTCGAAGAAAATGGGATAATGGCACTGAGTTGATACCGAAACCGTTGTGAAAACCGATATGATCCTAGACTTGTATCTTTTGCAATGTTTTCTTGCCAGCGAAATTCATCGCGTAATCGCTGGGTTAGTTTCACTCCTTTATAGGGTTCTGAGGTGAATTGTACTTGGCTGATGATTCTATTTTCTTTTGCATAAGTATGAAATCCTTTGACCGTAGGCGCCACCCACATTCTACCATAGGCCAATCCCAAAGAAAGTTGATTGTTTACAAAGTAATTGACACCCCCTCTAATGATGAAGAAATTGGTACTGCCCATGATTTCATTGGTCCGATAATGTACATCGGCTGCTATCCCCCATTTGTTATTTACCCGAATATTTTGGATGTATCCAAGCCAGGTTTGAGTTTGGTGATTGATGATTTTGCTTGGGGCTTGCGCCAATAAATTGGAGCAAAGCACCGTAAATCCAATATAGAAGCATAATAATTTTCGCATAAAAAGGGCAGCTTGAGGGGGGAAGAACAAATAAATGGGTAGGGTTAGCGAGCAATGCTAATACATAAGTTGATAAGAAAAAGGTACGCATGATTTAATTTCATTAAAAACATAGCATAATCTTCAAAAAAACGTTTTCATGTATGCTAAGAACATTTCACTAAGTTTCAATTGAATAATGCTAGCGTTTTTTATTCAATCAAATTACCCCATTTTCAACACAACACTATAACCCTTTACTTTCCCCTCTCATTTTTTTGATTAAACATAAATTAATTTTTCCTGCTTTCCCGCATTTATGAAGACAAGAAAATGAATACCTATCCCCAAAAGACTTGTGAATACATAATATGATACTTAGGAATAAGACAAATCCATTCTCTCGCTTAAATATGATTTAAATAAATTGCCAATCAGCCTCATTTCCTTTGAATGGTCAAATTATCTTCATCAACGATAATTTGCTATCGCAATAACTGCATGAAACTAAATTGGTATCCTCATTAAAAAAGTCCAAATAAATGCCCTATCAATTGGAGATGTTGATGATTAATTAATTCAATTATTCAGTTCATTTTACAATGTAGAAAGTACCTGCTTATTTGCTCAACATGGGAATAAAGTTACCAGATAGTCATTCATTTCGACATGCCTATGGGATGATAATACCAGACACCCGTTGAGTTTTACATACCTATGGGATGAAGATACCAGATACCAGTTCAAGTTTACATACCTATAAATGGTGATACCAGACACCTGTTAAGGTTGACATACCCTTGGAATAGAGATTCCAGACACCTGTTCAGGTTGACATGCCTATGGGATGGAGATACCAGATACCCGTTCAGTTTAACATGCCTATGGGATAGCGATACCAGATACCCATTCAGTTTAACATGCCTATGGGATAGCGATACCAGATACCCGTTCAGTTTAACATGCCTATGGGATGGAAATATCAGATACCCGTTCAGTTTAACATGCCTATGGGATGGAAAAATGAGGTTTCGCATATCTTGACGAGCCTTTGGGATGCGGATACCAGACACCCGTTCATTTTGGCGAGCCTCTCTCATATCTTTTTTATGCTAAAAACAACACCATTAATTGGGCTGCTAAGATTCTTAAAATCATTGTTAGCGGATACACTGTGGCGTAGGTGGCAGAGGGAATATCGCTTCCAGCCATTTTTAATGCAAAAGCCAGGGCTGGAGGGTCTGTGGAGGCACCTGCCAATAATCCACAAATTTCAAAAAAGGTTTTTCGGTAAAACCGATGTGCTACCCAGCCCATCGCTATCAGGGGTACCACGGTAATTACGGCTGCCATCCATATCCAATTGAAGGCGCTGCCATTGGAAAAAGCGGTGGACAATTGGTGGCCACTACCCAACCCCACACTGGCTAAAAAAAGGGTAATGCCTATCTCCCTTATCATGAGGTTAGCACTTGTGGTGGTGTAATTGTTTAAATAAAAATAACTGCCGTATCGGCTCAAGAGTAACGCAACAATAAGTGGTCCTCCGGCCATGCCTATCTTAATGGCAATGGGTATATGGGCTACATGAAAAGGAATACTGCCCAACAACACCCCCAAGGCAATCCCTATGAAAATAGGTGCTAAGTCGGGTACTTCTAGTCGCTTGAGCGAATTGCCCAATACTTGCGCCATACGATTTACCCCTTCTTCGCTGCCTACTACTTTTATGGTATCGCCTAGTTGTAAAAACATATTGCCATGAGGCACCATTTCCACACCTGCTCGTTGCAGTCTGGTCATTGTAAAATCGTGTTGGTGCATTTCAGGGATACTCCCGAGTCGCTTGTGGGTTACTTCTTGTCTAGTTACAACTATATGTCGAGAAATCAACTGACTATGTGTATTGTTTTTAAGATTCTCACTACTGGTTTTTCCTACCAATAATTTGATTTGTTCCAATTGGTTTTTGGGGGTTACAATTAATAACACATCGTTTTCTTGCAAGATGGTATCGGGTGTGGGGGTAAATACCAAATCGTTTTGCAACAACCGAGAAACCACAATTGGTTCTTTAATCATTCCTAACAATCGCCTAAGTGGTTGTCCATACAATTGGGGATTATCTATGTGCAGATGAATGGAAACGGGTTTGGCCGTACGTAAAAAATCCAGCTTTCGGTGTTTCTCTTTTTCTTTTTCCAGATTCACCCTCAACAATTTGCGCAGCATAACCAATGAAATAATGATTCCAAACACCCCAAAAGGATAGGCTACTGCATAAGCAAGCGTAATCATTCCATTATCTACCCCTGTAATGTGCAAATCTTTCACCGCAGCTTGAGCCGCACCGAGGCCAGGGGTGTTAGTAACGGCGCCGCTCATTACCCCAGCCATAATACCAATATGATTACTAGACCCTGCATAAAATAGCAAAGTGATGGTTACGCCAAGCAACACCACTCCTGCTGCCAACAAGTTATTGAGCAAGGCATTTTGCTTTAGAGAAGCAAAGAAACCCGGCCCCACCTGCAAACCGATGGAATACACAAAGAGTATCAGGCCAAACTCTTTTAAAAAATGCTCTGCTTCTTTATTGATTGTACTGCCAAGGAACGACAATATGATACCCATAAAAAGCACCCATGTAACGCCTAAAGAGATACCAAACATTTTAATTCGCCCAATCCAAATGCCCATCGAAATGGTAATAGCATAAATCAACACTGCCTGTGGCACACTTTCTTGGGTAAACAAATCAACCATCCAATTCATCATCATAGTAGTTGTTTTAAACTTTCACTTGTATTAACTAATTGCACTTAACCAATGGAAGTATGCCCTCAATATTGTCGCATGGAAAGAACGTAAGTTACCATATTTGGATTCACTTAAAATGTGGGAGGCATACCATTAACTCCAGCTTTCCGGTAAATTCGAAATGTTTTTAGTTGAATCACTCTCAATTGTATAAAGTGATACCTCAACTTTCCGAATTATATCGTACCTCAACTTCCCTAAAGTTTTGAAGTTTTGGGAAGTTTTACAACCAAGGAACTATTGACAAGTTTTTATTTACCTTGAATTCTAAGGTTTAAATATCAACATTGTAGTGTAAGGCTTAGCCATTCCCTCCAAAAAAAACGCCTGGTTACAGATAACCAGGCGGGAAAATGCAATATAATTATTCCAACTCGGGTTCTAATGCCCAATGCTCTGGGGAACGCCACAAGGCAGAAAGCAAAAGTTCACGCATGAAGTAAAACTCTTTGGGCAATTTATCATACAACTTAGCAAATAACTCCTCGTGAGATAATAATTCCTGCTTCCAAGGTTCTCTGTCAACTGACATTATTTTGGCGAAATCATTTTTATCGAAGCCTTCAATACCTGTCCAGTCCATATCTTCATATCTTGGCATCCAGCCAATAGGGCTTTCCACCGCACTGGCACCACCATGAACCCTTTGAACAATCCATTTAAGCACGCGCATGTTTTCGCCAAAACCAGGCCATAGGTACTTGCCAGATTCGTCTTTTCTAAACCAGTTTACGCTAAAAATTCTTGGGGCGTTGGCCAGTGTGCGGCCAAACTGTAACCAATGATTTACATAATCGCCCATGTGATAGCCCATAAAAGGCAACATAGCAAAAGGATCGCGGCGCACTTTACCAATTTCGCCAAAGGCGGCAGCAGTGGTTTCGCTACCCATCGTAGCGGCTGTATAGACCCCAAAGTTCCAATTAAAGGACTGGCATACGAGCGGTACAGCGGTACTTCTCCTACCTCCAAATACAAATGCTTCTACTGGCACACCTTTAGGATTGTCCCACTCTGCATCAATTGCTGGGTTTTGATAGGCAGGAGCGGTAAATCGAGAATTGGCATGTGCTGCGGGTTGTCCACTAGCTGGGTCGTGTGGCTGGTTTTTCCAGTTGGTTAATCCTTCTGGGGCTTTAGGGGTTAGCCCCTCCCACCACACATCGCCATCTTTGGTAATGGCCACATTGGTAAAGATAGTATTGGCACGAATACTTTCCATGGCATTGGGATTGGTGTGGTAGTTTGTACCAGGAGCTACACCAAAATAGCCCGCCTCTGGATTAATGGCATACAATCGGCCATCATCGCCTTTGTGAATCCAAGCAATATCGTCGCCCACGGTGGTCACTTTCCAATCATCCACCCCTTTTGCAGGAATCATCATGGAGAAATTTGTTTTACCACATGCACTAGGAAAAGCTGCGGCCACATAAGTTTTTTCCTTCTGTGGCGATTCAACGCCCAGTATTAACATGTGTTCTGCCAACCAACCTTCTTCGCGCCCCATAACAGAGGCAATCCGCAATGCAAAGCATTTTTTGCCCATCAAGGCATTGCCACCATAACCACTACCATAAGAAATAATCAAACGCTCTTCTGGAAAGTGAGAAATATATTTTGTACTGGGGTTATTAGGCCAAAGCGAATCTTTTTGGTCAACACCCAAGGGTGCACCCACTGTGTGGATACATTTCACGTATTCATCTCTGTGCAGATAAGGATATACCACATCGCCCATTCTAGTCATAATGTGCATGTTTACCACCACATATTCTGAATCTGTTAGTTGCACCCCATATCGGGCATAAGGCGAACCCAAGGGCCCCATACAAAAAGGAATCACATAAAGTGTGCGCCCTTTCATAGACCCTTGCATTAAACTGTTCAATTTTGTTTTCATTTCCAAGGGAGCCATCCAATTATTTGTGGGACCAGCATCCTCTTTTCTACGGCTACAGATAAAGGTTTTATCTTCTACCCGAGCCACATCGCTAGGATCGCTAAAGCAAGCGAAACTATTGGGTCTTTTTTCCGGATTGAGTGCAATGAAAGTACCCTTTTTCACCAGCAGATTACACAAACCGTCGTATTCTTCCTTAGAGCCATCGCACCATTTAATAAAGTCTGCTTCGCAATGTTTGCCAATACCGTTTACCCAATTCTCTAATTCCACTTTGGCGGGAGACATTTGGTCAAAAGGGAATTTCGTTTCCTGATACATAAAAAATAAAAATTAAAAGGTTAATTCAAATACAATACCTGCTTCCAGATACTATTAACTAGGTAAGAAATGATTTCATTTTCTGGTGCAAAAATGAGTTGGATTTAAAGTGAAGCTAGTGACTTAACTCAACAACAAGGGTTTTAATTTATGATAGTTATCAATTGCGCAGCTAACAACTGTAGTGAGTGGTGAGTTTTAGGTTTTAAGTTTTGGGTTTTAGGTTTTAGGTTTTAGGTTTTAGGTTTTAGGTTTTAGGTTTTAAGTTTATGGTTTAAGCAGAAAAAAACATTGAACTGAACTATTGATTTAGTAATAAATTTTCTTTTAAAAAGGATAACTGATGTGCGCCCTATTATAAATGACCATTCCCTGCATTAATCTGTTTTCTTCGAGAATTTTTTTTGGTGAATGATGTATTGCATTATTTTAGCAACACCACGCTAAGTGAAGATTGTTGTACAGGATAAAAGATGGGCTAGAAATACGCTGTAATGAAACAACCCGAGCGTTTAAAATTTAGGGGATGTTTATTCAGAAATGTACACCATCTTGAGCATTACCAATAAAAGTTGCAATAGCTTTAGGAAAAGTGAATTTTTAACCAATAAAATAGATTTACATGGACAATCAAAAGGATTTCAAACAGCCCAACTATGACAATGTGCCATTTTCTGATAGGCAAAAAGATGGCCTCAACGGCCCAGTAAAGCAAACAAAGCAAGTAATGTATGAAGCCTTTGAAAGAAATGGCGAGGTGTTTATTACTGGATTAACGCACAAATATGATTTTTATTTTGAGTCAAACATGATTAAATTTTATAGCGAATCTGGTAAATTGCGAGAAATAGTGCTATTCGATAGCGAGAACAACGAAAGAACTAGAGAAAGTTATTCTAGAAACATTTTTGTCAAGAACGAACATGATGCATATAGGTATTATGATGCCGATGGAAAAGAGAGACAAAGAACAGAATATTTTAGAAATGATGCAGGTGAATTAATTGAAATACAAACGTACATATTCGGAGAATTACAAAATCGAACCGTTTACCAAAAAAATGATGACAAACGGATAAGCACAATTAAAGTGTATAGTAAGGATAACATTCTAATTTCAACAGAGACAAGAATCGATGATAAAAATGGCCGTTTGAAGGAGAGTATAGTAACAGACCGCGATGGAAAAATAACCAATTGGGAAAAATATAAAAGGACTGCAAAGGGACATACTAAAGAAATTATTAAGCTAGATGATAACGAAAATGTAATTTCAAAATATTCTTATGCAGACAGATTTGACAGTAAAGGTGATTATAAATATAATAAAAATAAGTTAGAAAACGACAATGATCCAAAAAGAAACTTTAAAGAAGTTTTAGAATTTGATCACAACAATAATTGGGTTCAAAAAAAGTTTTACTACGCCGATTTGGTTTTGATGAATATCGAGATAAGAGAAATAGATTACTATGGAGAGGAGGAATTAAAACCTTATGTATCGTTAGACGAATGGCTAAGTAGTCTGTTTGATGCCAAATCATTTGCCCTAACTCGTCAATTGAATAACTTTAGTGATTGGGAAAATGATTCATTGGTTAAGCAAATCGATAAAAGTTTTGGTGAAACAATACAACATGCACCATTATTTGAATCTATAGATCATGAATGGTTAGCTAAGCTTTCAAAAAATGATCAAGAATTTTCGGCACTAGGTTATTACGTTTTGCAAAATAAATTCTACCCTTCCATCATAGAATTTAGTGAATTAACTATTGACGCATTTGCTCTATTAAAGTTTCTTATATTTTCGGGGGGAGAAGTTGTTTCGTCCTTTTCAGATTATAGTGATGATAGCAATGAACTTATACCAAGGAGATACACAGTACGATTTGCATTGAACCGCGGATATTTGGTAGATGTGCAACAAATTTATCTTCATACTGCTTACGACTATGATGTACCCAAACATATCTATAATAATTTTTACCAAAATTACGATTTATTAAATTGTACAGTGCATCTGTATGTACCCATTAGTGAAGATGAAATGCGAGATGAACAAGGTATAGAAGCTACCATAATTTCCTGTATCCAAAAATCGCGGCTTTATAAAAAGCCGAATAAGCCTGAAATAAACATGATTGAAACAGATTCAGTAGGAAACTTTATTCTAAAGAGTCATATTGTAAAAGATAATTTTGAAATTAAGGATTTAAACTTACATTATGGTCAGGATTTTTCAGAATTTCATTCGGAACTCCTGAGTAGATTTGAACATGAAACACAGGGATTGGTGTTATTTCATGGTTTACCTGGTACTGGTAAAACCTATTACATTAGGCACCTGCTTAGAGAGCTAGCAAGAGGCAAAAAGAAAGTGATTTACCTTCCTCCAAACATGGTGGATCATCTTGCCGATCCTGTATTCATTACATTTCTTTCTCGCACTATTGCCCAGTTTTCCGCATCTGCCAGTTTTTGTGTATTGTTGATAGAAGATGCAGAGCCATTGTTGGCTACCAGAACCCCTGATGTACGTATCCAGGGAGTAACCAATTTACTCAATATGACAGATGGCTTATTGAACGATGTTTTGAAATTGCAAATTATTTGCACTTTCAATGTAGAACTCAATGAACTGGATAGTGCGTTGCTAAGACCAGGAAGATTGATTGCTAGGAAGGAATTTAAGCCCTTGCCGGTAATTGATGCCAACTTATTGGCTATCAATTTAGGAGTGAATCATCATTTCACCCAACCTACTACACTCTCTGAGATATACGCTAAATTACAATCAAGGCACACCATCCTACACGATGAAGATTAGTGAAATGGTTACTAGAACTTACCTATATATTAGATAAATAGACGCCAACAAGGCGCATTTTTACATCCCAAAAGTTGATTGATTTATGCTTAGAAAAATAGACAATAATGAAAATAACACCCTCACTGATCTAGAGTTATACGGCCTAAAAGGTCCATTAAAAGAAGTAATGGAAAAATGCTATTACGCTTTTCCAATGCAAGGTAAAATTTTTATTACTAGGAAATCTACAAAAAGATTCGATATTTTACATGATACAAAAATCATTTTTAACGAAACCGGTAAAGAAATAGATTCAATAGATTATATAATAAGGGACAAAACAACAACTTACACTACACAAGAATATTCAAATGATGGGTTGATTACAAAATCGACTAAATATGAAAACGAAACGATTATAGGACATTCTTACTATACATATGATGATAAAAAAAGAAGTTTAGAAGACATTTATAATTCGTTGGAAAACAATGTCACCTATAGAACTTTATACGAGTACAATGACCACCATAATAAGATTAGTAAAAGAACTACTTATAAAGATGGGCAATTGCAAGATTATACCATTAATGAATATTTCGATGATGGTTCTATTACTGTTAGTAAAAGGTATGATGCAAATGATAGCTTATGTGACCATCATGTGGATCATCACAATCAAAAAGGGCATACAATAAAAACGATTTTCTATAAAAAAGATGGTACAATATATTTTGAAAGCGATAATTCACAATATTATAATGAGGATGGTACACAAAAAAAAAATAAGAAAAACCTGGATGATTTCAGCAATTTTTTTGTTCAAAAAGAAATAGATCATCATGGAAATTTTACGAAACTTGTATTATTTCATTGCAAACAACCATTTATAGCGTTTACTAGAGACATTACATACTTTCAAGAAGAAACACCTGCTAATAATTTGTTTCTTACAAACCTCCCATTTACAATTCCTAATGGTGTACATATCCCTTCCTTGCTTACAAACCCTATTACCGAACCAATAGATAACTCATTAATTTATAAAGCTGAATCTATTTTTGAATCTCCGTATTTTGAACTACCTACAGATGTACTTAAAACATTAGTTGAAAAAAGTACTTTAAATGAGTTTGCACACATTCATTACTATACGCATGTTTTCAAAGACATCCCTTCACCAATAAGCTATCGAGGCTTCATGATTGATGCAATTGCATTAAGAAACGAATTAGATGATTTAGACTCAAACTATTCCATTAATGAAGAATATGAATTTTTAGAGGATAATAGTAAAGTTATAAAATCATATACCCTTAGATTCCCAGATGCAGAAGGTTATCTTGTATTTGTTAATAAGATTACTAAAGAAGACGCAACAGAATTTGACAAATCTAAATTTGAAGATTGCATAGTTGTGGAAGAAGGTAATCTACAGCTAGGAAACGTATTGTTACTGTGCCCGAGTGAAGGATCCCCATTAAGACAAGAAAGCGATTTTGAAAGTGATTTTCAGGAAATTGTAGAAAGATGTATGGTTTATTATGCTGAAGATGATCCCCATATTTTTATGGTAGAAGTACAAAACAGTAACTACATATTAAAAAGCCACAACGTAAAAGATGATTTTGAAATTGATGATTTAGACTTGCATTATGGCTTTGGTTTTCGCAGGTTTCATCAAGAGTTGATGGAGCGTATAGAAACAGACTCTAAAGGTTTGATACTGTTTCATGGTGCACCAGGAACAGGCAAAACTTATTACATCAGACATTTACTTCGCGAAATAGCGATGAGTGACAACATAGTTATTTACATGCCACCAAACATGGTTGACTATTTAATTAATCCCGCATTTATGACTTTTCTTGCAAAAACTGTAGCCCGATACAACAGCGAAGACAAGTATTGCATTCTACTAATTGAAGATGCAGAACCGCTCTTAGTGGCCAGAGAGGCCGATACCAGAATTCAAGGCATTACCAACTTACTCAACATGACCGACGGCTTACTGAATGATATGCTGAAGATGCAAATCATTTGTACATTCAATGTCGATATTAAACACCTTGACCCTGCCCTTCTTAGACCCGGGCGATTGCTCGCTAGAAAGGAATTTAAACCACTACCAGAACTTGAAGCTAATATTCTTGCTCAAAGCCTTGGTGTAGATTATACATTCACTGCCCCAGCTACCTTGGCTGAAATTTATGCTAAGCGGGACGATCATGATACGATTATACATGATGAATATAGATAGTTATTTCTATTCAACCCATTTTAGGGAATTTGCATTAGGTATCTGTTTTTTATGGTTTTATCTGATCAACTAATTGTAGATTTTTCAGATTAATTAAGTAATGCAGTAAGCATTGTTGTTACCTGCCCATACTTTTTTAGCTGAATAAAAACGCAAAGTCTGCTAAATGGGGTATTATGGTAGGTGTTTTCCTTACTTCCATAGTACATAGATTTATAATCTCGCATCATGGCATTCCATTGCTGACTTTTATAGATACTCGAGCAATTTTTTAGGATACTCAAGTGACTTTTGAGGATACTCGAGGGACTTTTTTGGATACTCGAAGGACTTTTATAGATATTTGAGTGACTTTTTTAGATACTCGAGTGACTTTTATGGATACTCGAGTGACTTTTATAGATACTCGAGTGACTTTTACTGATACTCGAGTGACTTTTACGGATACTCGAGTGACTTTTACGGATACTCGAGTGACTTTTACGGATACTCGAGTGACTTTTACGGATA